>CAUJKA010000142.1 GCA_963204965.1 Planctomycetota bacterium
CGACCATGCAAAACAGTCCGTTGGGTCGAAGCACTCGATGCACCTCATCCAAACAACGCTCTAAGTCACTCGGCAGATTGGGAAGGTGATGTAGGCCGCCTTGCACGATCATCACATCGCGACTGTTCGATTCGAAATGAAGTTCGCGACAGTCACCGGCGTAGAGTTTGGCATCGCCATGATATCTTCGCAGCAATTCCTCAGAGAGATCTACGCCCTCCAAGTTGACAAAGCCCAAGTCGGCCAAAGCATGAATTCCATTGCCTCGTCCGCAGAACATCTCGACGATCTGCCAGTCCTTGGGCCAATCCTGTGCGCCTAACAACTTGAGTCTCCGCTTGAACTTCGAGATCTCCTGCGCGGGAGTTTCGAATCGCTGGTAGGCGGCCTCCCACTCTCGGTCGATGGCTATATCCAGCTCGGTCCAAACAGTGATCGCAGGACTGCGGAAAGCGACGTTCATTGGGCAATCCAACATGGTAGGAATAGTCGAGTGAATCTTCACACTTCAGCAGAAGCATTCCCGCGCATTAGCAAGTGTCAAGATTTGCTTGATCGCTTCAGTCGGCAACTACAGTCAAATTTTAACACTACTATGAAAGTCCGCTACGATCCGAAGAATCGTCAACGTTGCCCGTTTAAGGCAAGATTCAACACCAACATGCAAGAAGCAACGGACGGGACGCCGGGGCACCATTGAATGCTACCGGGGGGTTACTAAGACATTGTCAACATGACGGGCACAGTAAAGCTATATTGATGGGGAGTGCATATAGAAAATCCGTTGCGCAGAAACATATCCCAGAGGTGTCACTATGCCAGCTTCGTTAAATCACACTGACAGTAGCACTCCTATGGGCGCTAATTTGATTGCCGATGGAGCAACGTTCAAGTGCTGGGCACCTAACGCAAAATCTGTTCACGTAATTGGTGACTTTAACCACGAGGTTATTAATGACGCAAGTCTTTTGACTCGGGACCATCTTGGCTATTGGCTAGGCTTCTTGCCCGGTGTCAAAGATCGTCATCGCTACATGTTTTACGTTGAAGGAGTCGGCGGCAAAGGACCTAAACGCGACCCTTACGCTCGCGAGCTGGAAAAACCGTTTCCAAGTAAGTGTGTCATCCGCGACGCCGACTTTCCTTGGCATCAAACCGGCTATGTGACTCCCCAATTCCACAATTTTGTGATCTACCAACTTCACGTCGGTACTTTTTTCACGGCGAACGCGCCGAACAAAGGCGGTACCTTTTTGGATGTAGCGACGAAACTGCCTTACTTCGATGAACTGGGGATTAGCGCTCTGCAGCTTCTGCCTATCCAAGAGTTTCAAACCAACTTCAGTCAAGGTTACAACGGTACCGATCTGTTTTCTCCCGAGATGGACTACGCGGTCGACGATGGCAAACTCGCGTCATACACTCAGCAACTGAATCAACTGCTCGCGGCCCGTGGCCTCGCTCCTTACAAGATCGAAGACCTCCGCGGCGAAATGAATCAATTGAAAGCGCTGATTGATCTTTGCCATGTCTTTGGAATCGCCGTTCTACTGGACGTTGTCTACAATCACGCCGGTGGATCTTTCGGCAGTGAGAGCATGTATTTCTTTGATTGGCAGCAGCCCGGCCCTGGAAACGGCGATCATCTTTACTTCTCTGATGTTGGACATGCTGGCGGATTAGTATTCGATTTTTCCAAGCCTGAAGTTTGCGACTTTCTGATTCAGAACGCCAAGCACTTTCTGACGGAATATCATGTCGATGGCTTCCGCTACGATCAAGTCAGCGTGATCGATCACGATGGAGCTCCCCATGGTTGGAGTTTTTGCCAAGCACTGACATCGACCCTCAAGTTTCATCGGCCTAGTTCTCTGCACCTCGCAGAGTACTGGAATGTGAATCCCTACATCGTGAAGCGGCCCAAGGAAGGCGCGGGATTTGAGACGACATTAACCGATGGCCTGAGGCTTGCCGTTCGCAATGTTATCGGTGACGCCAGCGCTCCCGACTCGCGACCGCTCAACATGTCGGGACTGGGGCAAAGTCTTTGGCCTGAAGGTTTTAGCGAACCATGGCAATTCGTTCAGGGACCAGAGAATCACGATATCGTCTTTGATGGTCGTGAGCAACGCTTGGCTAAATTGGGCGACTTCTCCAATTCGCGATCATGGTACGCGCGAAGTCGTTCGCGCGTAGCCACCGGAATCAGCCTGACGGCCCCCGGCATTCCAATGCTCTTCATGGGCCAAGAATTCCTTGAGGACAAGCAATGGTCCGACAACTTCGTCGGCAAGGCCAATCTACTTCTTTACTGGGACGGCTTAAGTCATGGCGACAAACAGATGTTGGATCATTTGCGATTTACTCGCGAGCTGATTCAACTTCGCTGGTCGTTACCGGCTTTGCGCAGTAGTGGATTTCGAGTAATCCATGCTCACGATCAAAATCGAGTTCTCGCCTACCATCGATGGATTCCAGGCAGCGGCCAAGATGTGGTCGTGGTCGTTCACGTGGGCAATGATCCGCGCTTTGGATATCGGATCGGCTTCCCCAGCCACGGACCGTGGAGAGAAGTCTTTAATAGCGATGTTTACGAGAGTTGGGTCAATCCACATACTGTTGGCAATGCGGGCCAAGCCTTTGCGGAGGAGATTCCCATGCATGACTTTGGTTACTCAGCCAATCTCGTGCTGCCAGCCAACAGCGTCCTAGTCTTCGCAAGGTAGTGGGATTCGCCAGCATTCCTCCCCAGAATTCCTCCGGCTGAACGCATTCTGGCACTACGCCGATCGAAAATCTAAGCGATCAGTTCCTTGACCACGTTGCCGTGAATGTCGGTTAAACGGAAGTCGCGACCGGCATAGCGATAGGTCAGTCGCGTATGATCGAAACCAAGAAGATGCAAAACGGTGGCATGTAGATCATGCACGTGAACGCGATTTTCAATGGCTTGGAATCCGAATTCATCGGTTGCTCCATGAACATAGCCGCCCTTGGCACCACCACCGGCCAACCATGTGGTGAACCCGTAGTGATTGTGATCGCGGCCGCTGTTGGAACCAGCGTTTGCACCGGGCTTCGGTAGTTCAACCGTCGGCGTTCTACCAAATTCGCCACCCCACATCACTAACGTATCCTTCAGCATCCCACGCTGCTTCAAATCTTTCAGCAGTGCGCCGATAGCTTGTGAACATTCGCCAGCTAGTCTCTTGTGGTTCTTTTCGATCTCGTCGTGGCTGTCCCAAGGCTGTCCTTGTCCGTGCCACAACTGGATGTAACGTACGCCGCGTTCGACTAAACGTCGAGCGATCAGAATCTGCCTTGCCTGAACGCTATCTCCGTACATCTTGCGAATCTCTTCGGGCTCTTTGCTGATGTCAAAGGCATCACTGGCCTCTGTCTGCATGCGATAAGCAAGCTCAAAGCTCTGCAAGCGA
>CAUJKA010000143.1 GCA_963204965.1 Planctomycetota bacterium
GATAGTCCGCCGATGTCATTCCTGGCAGAGCACGATCCATGCTGCTCACTCGAGTGAGTAGATCGAGCGGCAGCAGGAGACCAGCGGTGGTGATGGAGGAAAATGGATTCTGCATGTCGGACTATATGATCGATTATCTAAATTGCTTGATTGTGTTTGAATGCTTGGCCCCTCATCCCCAGTCCCCTCTCGCCGCAACAGGACCGAGGGGAGCAAGAATGTGAATCACTTAATGTACTTTGCGACGACGGATACCAGTTCGTCGAACATTTTCTCAGGATCGTTAAATCGGATTGCTTGTCTTTTTTTGTGGCCCGCCTTCGCAAGGGCACCATCGCTCACGGCGGAGAGCATCAGCTCAAGCGAAGCGAGTATCTCAAGCTCGAGTCGCGTGAGCGTCGAATTAAGCGTTGGCTCAGCGGTTTGATCGTACTTCTCCATGTACTGCATTAAGAAAGCGATTTCGGCGTCTCCTTCGTTCTTGTCCCGAGGCCGTCCTAGTCTGCCGGAACGCATCATGAAGGCCTGCCATGGCGTGTCTCGTCGAAGCGAGTTGCAGGTTGGACAAGCAGGCACAACGTTACCGATAACTAGACAACCACCTGTCGATTCCGGCCACAAATGGTCTAGCTCAATTTGCGCATCTTCCTGGCCAATACCGCAGTAGACGCAGTTCCATCCGAGTTCGGCGCGGACGAGAGTCTCTATGTCTGCGGTGGTATGCCGAGAAAGCAAGGCAGCGATGAACGCCTTCTTAAAACAGCCGCGTCCTACGCTCATATATGCCGATGGATTGTTATTCATCTATCGCTCCGTTAGTTCGCTGGCAAGTAGAGATAAACGCCTAGAACATCCGGCGGCAACTGTGGTTCAATACCGTAGCGGATGTGGCGGCGTTGGCTGGCGGTTCGGACTCGCTGGTGCGAGTCGAGGAGTCGCTTGCCATGTGTTTCAGCAATGGCGTTGAGCTGAGGCTGAAGTATGTCGAACTCGCGCAAAATCTTTTCAAGAGACTCTCGAGCGATGTCTGGCGTGATATTGCTGGTCGGCGTAGCGGTGAGCAACTTCTCTGCTTGTTCAACGGGCAGCCAACGAGCGTTCGATGGTGCGCTTTCAAAGCCGACCACTAAACTGTCTTCGGCCAGCAGCGGAGACATCTCGTCGCCCTTGATAACCAGAATGTGATATCTGAGTCGAAGCAATAGCAGTGTCGTGCGGACGGTAACTGCATCGGTTCGGATGGCTCCGCAGCGACGGGCGACTGATTGCATGCCTGAGGTCGAATCAAGAGCTGAGTCCATAACATAGCTGGTTAGTGATTCGACGATCGGGTGAGTGCGTGAGAGATACTCTTCGTCGTTGTTCACTACGGGATGAAAGCGGGCGTTGATGCGTAAGCCCGTGGTACTGGAGCTGCCAGATATTGCGGAAATACCACCACGCCGGCGTGAACCGAGCAGTGTCCCGCTACTTTCACGAATTGGCCGTGGTGTTTCCGTAAAATCAAGACTGAACCGCTTATTCTGTTCGGTGCACGTACCACCCAATGAGCGAACCGATTCGGCCACAAAGTTCTCTAGGTCAGAATTTGATCCGATGGCTTCTAATGCGGCGGAAACCTCACTGGCGACTTCATCGGGCTTAATGGTGTGTTGCGCAAATAGAGAACGACTTTTCTTTTCACGATCCGCTGCGTTCTGCCATTCGATAGTGAACTCAGCGGCTTTCTCATCTTGCGCTTCCTCAAACTCGAGCAGCAACTGCTCAGGATTGCGATCGCGAAGCAGGAGACCTTCGTACAACGCCTCTAAGACTGAGTTGCTTGTTGCCGGAACAGGGACCGATACACCGGTGGCCGCTCGGATCTTCTTGTGCTTATTGATTAGAACATTTAACACCACTCCATCGATCTGGTTGTCGATTCCGTAGTAAGTGAGCACTTTCACTTCTGGCTTTGGTTGACCGAATCGGTCGACTCGACCTTCACGCTGTTCGTGTCGTGTCGGATTCCACGATAGGTCGTAGTGTATGACAGCAGAGAATTGATGTTGAAGGTTGATCCCTTCGCTCAAGCAATCCGTGCAAACCAGGACGGCTTTTGGTGCATCGTTCCCTTCCGCGATGCGTTTTTCACGTTCATCGGGAGGAATAAGGCCAGTGACGGAGATCACAGTTGTGTCTTTGGGCAGTCGAGCTCTAAGCTGCTCGGCCAAATACTCTGCGGTTGCAATAAAGCGACAAAAGAGAATTGGTCGGTGGCCTTCGTTTAGCAGGTCTTTGATAATCGGAACAATCTTTTTGAGCTTTGGATCGCCGTCACCTTCGAGCTTATCGGCCGCTTGAGCCATGTCGAGCAGTCGACGGCGCTCGGAGTCTTGTTCCGACTCAGTTGCTTGCAAGTCTGAGATGTCTGCACCAGCGGTGACATCAGGAGCGTCCATAGCCTCGTCCGTGTCTTCGTCGAGTACCAGAGGACGTGAGAGTAGGTCGACTTCTTCTGGTGTCTCAGCCGAAATGGATTGCAGCTTGCTTCGCAACGTGGCGGCTGCGGCTGCAGGGCTACTGGCAAGTGCTCGCAGCAGTGCCAAAGCGGCCCACCAGCGAACACGTTGACGGACGCGTGACATCCCTTCAGAGCTTCTGACTACGCCTCGGGCGTAGTCGAGCAAGCGTTCGAAGAGCTGTCGATATTCCGATTTCTCCAGCTTGTATGTCTCTTCTCGCTCGAGGCGTTTAGGGAAGGCGGCATCATTGGCAAGGTACTCTTCGATGTCCTTGCGTCGACGTTGCACAAAGTGCTTGGCAAGGTTTTCACGGTTTTTGCGGTTTCCATCCCCTGACAGATCGTCTGGCAGGTGTTCGAAATCAGCATTTAGCAACTGGAGAAGTGATCGGAATCCTTGCTCGTTGCCTGAGTGTGGTGTGGCAGTAACGAACAGCATGTGGCGATCTGGGTTGGCGGCGAGTTTGCGGATGACCTCGTGACGCTGCTGTCTGGTTCCTTTGTTGCCTTGCACACCGAGAGCGGTGCAAGTGTGTGCTTCGTCAACGATTACTAGTTCGGGACAGGAACGAATAAATTCATCGCGACGGTTTTCGGACTTGATGTAGTCAAGCGAGACCACAACGAACGGAAAGACTTCGAAGACCGACCGATTGCCACAGTATTTGTCGAGCCGTCGAGCGGTGCTTGCCAGGATTAGTTCGGCGTTGATATGGAATTTATCGAATAGCTCTGTCTTCCATTGCTCTGCCAGGTGAGGTGGACAGAGGACTGCCATGCGATGGACTTCGCCACGCTCGAGGAGTTCCTTGGCGATCATGAGTGCTTCGACCGTCTTGCCGATACCGACGTCATCGGCGATCAACAGTCGGACGGTCTCCTGACGCAGGGCCATTAAAAGGGGGACATATTGATATGCACGTGGCTGTACGGCGATTTTCCCAAGCGACCGGAATGGGCCGGCAGAGGAACGAAAACCCAAACGGATCGCATCGCGCAGAATGCGACACGATCGATGGTCGCCGAGCTGTGTGGGGTCAGGAAGCGCAAACGTGGCGGGTTCGACTGCTTCGAGACGCGTATCGATACCCGCGATTTCGTTGTCGGTGCCCCCGAGCGGACGAACAATCAAAAAGTCGTCCTCTGATTCCGGCAGAACGACCCACTCACGGCTTCGTGATCTTACTAGTGTTCCTGGTGTATACATTTAACGACTAACTTCTAATGGTTCTTATTGGGAGTGGTGCTTCGCCAGAAACTGCGATGGCTTGCCAACGTAAGTTATAAACAGCTCATCTCGAGCGCGAGTCATGGCGACATACAGCAGTTGGCGTTCGCGCTGGAATGCGTCGTCATAATCGCCTTGATCGCGCATCTTTCCCATGACAAACTGGTTGGGAATGACGGTATCGTTGGCGTCAACGACAAAGACGACTTTGAACTCGAGCCCTTTTGCACGGTGCATTGTTCCGAGGTTGACGCCGTCGATCGATTCATCCGTATCATCTGAATCCAGCGGGACCGTTGAGATCCCTGCGGAGTGCAGTGCCGATTCGTAAGGCTTCAAGTGGTTCGAGGTGCGTGCAAAGATCGCGATTTCGTGTGGAGCGATCTTCTCCGCTGCAAGGCTTCTTATTTGTTCGACGACGAATTGCACTTGAGTGTCCGCACCATCGAACGCGCGAAGCTCTGGCGTAGGACCGTGCAATAGGCTTACCGAGTTGCGTTTCTCTGCTCCCTCATTAAAGTCTTCGGAAGAGTCAGGCAGGATCGCATCCGAGAACTTTCGAATCTGCTCGGTCGTTCGGTAGTTGATGCGTAAAATATGGGAACGGCCAACGGTGTTGATACCAAGTTTCTTTAGGCTAAAGCCACCGGGATAGATTCTTTGGCCGGCATCTCCAAGGAGCATCAGCTCGCCTGGGCTATCTTTGGCTAAGGCATTGAGGAACAGAATCTCTTGGACTTGCAGGTCTTGGACTTCGTCGACGATAACCGCATCGTAGGGACTATCGATCTTTCCCGCTTCGAGACCTTCTCTCGCGACTTTGCAAATGCCTGCCCAAGTAACTTGCCCAGCACTGGCCATTGCCTCGCGAACGGCTTCAAACACTTGCCAACACGATTTGCGCTGTTTGACTGTCAGTGGCTTGCCGCGACCGTAACGTGTTGCACCACGATACTCTTCCCATGTGAATATCCCCTGAGGCTCGATGACTCCGTGCCATTCAGTCTCGAGGAAGCCTATCGAGATACTCGCGTCGCCACGAGAATGAAATCGCGAGATGAGCGGGGCAATTTTGTCGGCTGGTATAGGCTTGATACGAGGCTCAAGCTTCTTAGCGAGATGGAGGGCCTCGGCGTGTACTGTATTGCAGACAACCTTTGTTGCTGCGGGACCACCCTCTTCCTTAATGATTGCACCCGATTGAAGAATCGCCAATTGTCGGGCGTTGTTTTGGCATAGCGTCTTCACATAGGAAGTCATCAGAACTCGCTTGCCGTCTGAGGCTAAGCGATGAGCTCGATGAAGTCCAACCACAGTTTTCCCAGTGCCAGCCGCGCCAGTGATTTTAGAGGGGCCAGCGAATTTGGCTTGGACCAGTTTTCGTTGCGTAGGATGGAGGAATCGAATCCAATCTTCGAGAGGCTTGGAGAGGATGTCCATCAACTCAGCCGCACTTTCAACTACCCAGAATCGGGATGTAGCGACACTTGATTTCGAACTAGTCTTCTTGCCCTGAGCAACGGGAACGGGTGGAGTAACGATTTCACCTGATGCTAACGCAACCAGAGCGTCACCGACTTCGGGCGGTAAACGGCTAGCAGCTAGAAGCAATTGATCGTCGTTCTCTATCTGTCGAAGAGGAAGCAACCAGTCCTGCGGTACGCCGAGGCTAAGTAGGTAAGCGTCATCGAAGCTTGCAAATATGCGTTTCGGTGCCACTTCTGTCGAATCCACATGCGGAACGGTGGCCACAGCTTGGATCGCTGGTTCAACCGACTCCGCTGCCTCCACCAACTGCAATGCGCCGGTGACAGGATGGTTTTCAATGCGGCGCTTGGCTGCCCACTTGTACGCATCGTCATGCGAATCAACGTGAAGCAGAGTGAACGCTTTGCCCGCTTGATGCACGATAGCCCGGATGCCACGATCGATACGTGCCGACTTCATGCCAGGATCGATAGCGTGATTAACGGATTCTAAATTCAGACCGGGGCTGGCGGGATTCTCAAGAAACTTAAAAAGGAACTTGAGAATCTTGCTTTGGTCTTTGGACGAGAATCTTTCGATGGCCTTCTGGAACGTATCGGATACGGAAACCGTGCTCATGTGGACTCCAACGCGGCGAGAATTTTCTGAACGGCGTCGGAGTCGGCGGGATCGATCGCGATAGATGCTAGATTATCGGTCTGAAGTTGGGCGGCTACTTCACTGTCACTGCTGTCCGTTGCATCAATGACATAGATTTCCTTTCCTTGTTTCGTAATCGTGGCAATGTACGCACCAATGACTCGCCCGTCTCTTTGAACGTCGGCTCCTGGCTCAATCGTCAAGTCAGTACGCTGCGATAGCATGCCTATAACCTCTTGCCATGCATCAGAGAAGAGATCGAGATCAAGTGCTTCACCCACATTGCTTTCCGAAGTGGCACTTTGCGTTGATGCAGCGGCCTTACCCGAACCGAATACATGCGGGAATCTACTTGTGACTGACAACCAATCGTCTAGGTGGTGAAATCGTAGGACTGTGTAATCCATGTCATCGAGCAAAGTTGTCTTTTCACTGTCGCGCAGCTGCCGGTCAGGGAAATCGTGAACCGGTCCATCCACATAAACCATGACCTTGTGATGTTCGAACTGAAAATCTGGTCGAGTCTGTGCGGGCTCGAAGTACTTCTGGGAACTCGTTGGTAGGTTCAGACCATTCGCGACAAGGAAATCGAGCCAAGTTCGTTCGAGATTCGAGTCGCATTTCGCTTTGAGTTTGTCCAGGTGAACTGCAAAACTGTCCTGTGTAGGCGAAGACCGGACGACGCTTCGCTTCAGTTCAAGGAGTAGATCACGGATCGAGTCGCGTGCGAGAAGGCTGTGTTCTCGCTGGTTGGAGTAAGACATAAGGCAATCGTAGCAAGCCGCTTCGCAGTCTTCGGCCGCGCCTTCGGCACGCTTAAGGTCAGATCCATCGCTTCCATCGTAGTGACACAATCGAAGTGCTTCTGTAGCCAGGTCAGCAAAGGACTTTTCATTTTCCAGCAGGCGACGAAGAACGCCGGCTCCACCTTCGGCGGACTCATAGAGCAGAATGCGTTTGCGATTCTCGTTCGAAGGCAATGGCTCGCTGGCTAGTTCGTTATCTTCTAGTTGATAGAGGCCTTGAATAGCCTTCTTGATGATGGCCTGGAAGGATGCGAGCTGCTTTTCGCTAAGATCGATGCATGGTTCGATGACCATGCAGTTACGTCGATCTTCAACGAACGGAACCACGCGCTGTGTTCGTGGACTCATCGGATCATCCGGATCGTCGTCTTCCTCCAATTGGTTTCTGCTTTGCCAGTAACCACGCTCGACGTCTAGGATGAAGCCCCGCTGTTCCTTGTTCGCTCGCCTTCGCCAACCGAGATTGATTCGCCAAATTGTAGCTGCGTCACCGTAGCATAAATTAAACTGGGTTTCTCCATTCACTTGAACTTGAGCAACTTGACATATCTTGCGCCCACCGACTTCCTTGTACCGAAGGCCAGTTGCGAGATCGTAGCCCAATCGCAGTCTTTCCTCCTCATCGCTACTAATACGATCACGTCGTTTCGTAGCAACGTTCTGCAGTCGCAACATTGATCCAATCGGAGATAGTCGTGCTCCATTGCAATTCTCGCAGAGGTCGGGACCTTGGGTAGCCGATTGGCCTTCGTGCATGTAGCCGCAATCCACACATATACGCGCCGATGTCGTGACAGCATTGTCACCATCGCCAACCGGTAAGATCACACGGTTGACGATGTATCGCGAGCCTTCGTGGTAGATGATGCTTCGAGGGCCAAATTCTGAAATCGCGAGGAACCTAGGGCGTGATAGGTATTCATCTTGACCACGGCCCTTGCGCCTCGCGCCAATGAAGGCAGAAAGCGGTAATCGCGGGAAGTTGTAGCCAGGTAGGAAGCCTTCGCTTGCGAAGTAACGGTAGCTGTAGAAGTCAGACTGAGCGACATTTCGCGAATCGGTCAGCAATTCGATTTGCGATTCAGCTTCCCGTCGCAGACGCTTCGATTCGTCGTGTTGTGCCCGACGAGCGACATCATTGATGATTGCATTGTGGTACTCGGCCTGCTTCTTTGCAGCCCAGAAAAGATCCTTCCATCGGCCGCAAGCTTGCTCAAATGTGAGCAGGGTCTGGTTGATGACGATTTCCAGCCAGTTGTCTGTGAACCAAGGGGCCTTCTCCTTGGTAAGCTCTGAACGGATGGTATCGAGTACCGCCTTCGCGACGGTAAGTGCTCGTGTTCTGGCGTCCGTTTTACTCAGGCCCGCCTTCTTGCTCGGCAGTAAGTCAAGCGTTGGCTTAACACCTTCCACATCGAGAATGTCTGTTAGCGAATTGCCTAAAGACTCGTTTGACTCAGCAAGCCAAATTGCCTGTACGTGAGCTCGGATTAGGTCTTCGTTTGCAAGATCTAGCTGAGGTGGGCTTACTGCTCCAACAACCATGCGTTTGGGCTGCCGGAAAAAGTACTGGTCGTGCGAACTACCGCTCGTGCAATAGGTCAGAACCAACGCGGGTTGACCGCTTCTACCGGCACGGCCGCTTCGCTGTGCGTAGTTGGCTGGCGTTGGTGGCACATTACGCATGTTAACGACGTTGAGTTGCCGAATATCGACTCCGAGCTCCATCGTCGGCGAACAGTAAAGAACCTTGAGCCGTGCATTGCCGAAATCCTTCTCACGTTGCTCACGGAGTTCGTACGGAACCTGAGCCGTATGTTCACGAGCCTCGAGTCCACGAAGATCGTTTGCAACAGTTCTGTAGAAGTCGACGAAAAACTTATTTGTTCGTGATCCATCCTTCGGAGGATTAGGGATACGAATAGGATCATGAAATGCAACCGCGCCGTCGGATACAGTCCATTTCATCGAGGACGCAGCGATTTGATATCCAGGGATTGGGCTGCCATCGGAAGCCGGAATGACCTCCGACACAAAACCTGCGCGAGATAAGACTTTGAATAGATCTTGGATGATCGATTCTTTATCCGTCAGCTTCAGCGCGTTGGTTGTTCTATCTAGTTCTGGGAAAGTGGATAAACGACTTAGGAACATTCCGAAACCGCTACGTCCAGAAAGATAGCTGTAGAACATGCGGTCGTGTGGGCTACGGCTGCGGGGGAAAATTACCGAGGCCGATTCCATCCGCTCATTTTCGTCAATCGCCCATGGCTCACGAAGACTCTGGGAGCTTTGCTGCTGAACTCGTTCAAAAAATTCAGTCGTTAGAAAATCAACATTGATGGCAAGCTCGCGACGCATGTAATCCAGTAACACTTTGGCGATTGAGAATCGTGTTTGTGGTGATGCGCCGGTTAGAGCTAGATGAGTACCATTCCAAAAGCTCTCTTCAGCAGCCAACTGATCCAACGATGGATACTCGATCTTGAGTAGGCCGCACTGTTCTAGATTTGGTGATGTGAGCCGCCAGCCTCTTCGTTGATCGCGATAGATCCGATAGCCAAGCACATTCCTGAACGCTCGTTCTGTATCTTGGCGCTGCGCAAATTGAACGCCAGGTTCGCGTGCATATAGTTCGATCGGAAACGCAAGCGACTTGAAAACTTTCTGTGTTAGCTCGTCATGATAAATGCCCTCGGGGCCAGCATTTTCGATTGCCTTGTAGAGTCCAGATCGGATAAGGCTGACTTCAACAAAGTCATTGAAGTGGCCCGCTTGGAGCGATGCGTCTTGCCGATTGTCCGTGAAGCTCAACAACTTCTTAGCGATATCTAGAATGGACTCCTCTTTCTGAAGGAAACGAACGTTCGAAATACTGAGTATCGTCGTCGCCGTGCTTCGTCCGCCACTCGCGAGGGTGGCCAATTGCGCAAAGTCGCGAGAGCCTTTCCGAACGCGATAGGTCACACCGCAGTTCAAGCAGAAGCGGAACGGAGCTGGGATGAATTCGTAGCGGACACCATCCGCAGAGACGTTGCCATCAGGATTGATGGGTATCGCTTTGGGCAAGTACTCTTTGTAATTCGAACGCAGCTTCTGTTGCCCACGGCTGTCTTCCAACCAATCATCTGGGACACGCGAGATCAATTCAGGGTCATTGATGTCGGGAAAGGGACTTGATGGATCTCTGTAAAGAAATCCACCTTCACCATCCTCAGGCTCTTCTCCCTGAAATGTCATATCGCGAGGCGTAAGATAGGCCTGGCCTGATTGATTAAGCATCTTCCAGACCGAGTAGTACTCCGCACCACATTCTCGACAGAAGCATAGCGGCAATAGTATCTGCGACTTATCACTGCCTGGAACGAAGAGCTGTCCCGACATCGACAAGTGCTTATTTGGGAAGTCTTCCAGTGAAGCGTAGACGGTATCGCCACGGCTGATGAATTGATGCAGCCGAAAGGCAAATGGTTTTTGCTTCGTAGAAGGATTGGCTTCGCATGCATAGCCAGCGAGCAGCCAGCGTTCGATCGCTGCCTTACAGTCACCTTCGTTGGACTCTGTTATTGCTTGCAGCTCGCGTGCGACTCCTCCTTCGCCTTCGATGTTTCGCGGCATTGCTCGCTCTAGCCGTTGCGACGCGGAGTCGAACCTGACACCGAAAGTACTCTCTAACCAGCTTGCCATAACTGTTGAAGTGAACGCGGCATATTTATTTGGGATCTCTTCGCGATCAACATCGCTCTTGAGCTGCTTTCGATTTTGCTGGTCCGTAAAATTGAGTTCGGGAGTCGCGCGGGTCAGTGTCTCGCCAATGATGTTTTCGGGCATAACTTGCGAGCCAAACAACTTGGATGCGACGCCTGCGATCGTGGTTTGCTGCTGTTGAAACGTTCCACCGCTCGCCATCGTTGCAGAGGTACCGACGCATAGAAGCTTGGGCGATCGACTCGCTTCGCGAACGCGGCGAACCAACATTGCAACGTCGCTTCCCTGACGTCCTCTGTAAGTGTGAAGCTCGTCAAGGACGAGAAACGCCAAGTTCTTAGCACCCGTTATGAGATTACGCTCATATGGACGCGTGAGCAAAAGCTCGAGCATCACGTAGTTGGTCAGAAGGATGTCGGGAGGGTTGTGGCACATCTCATCCCTGACTTCCATCGATTCCTGCCCGGTGTACTTACCAAAGCGAACAGGCTCTTTGCCGTCTGCGAAGCCGAGCTTCAGAAACTTCTCCAGCTCGCCATACTGACTATTGCACAAGGCATTCATTGGATAGACGACGATGGCTTGGATTCCACGCCGACTACCGTTGCGCAAGACATGGTCCACAATCGGGACGATGTAGGAAAGGCTCTTTCCCGAACCAGTGCCGGTGGTCAGGACATAGTTCTCTTTACGGCTCGCACATTGGATCGCATCATATTGATGCCGATGGAGCAACATCGGCTTGCCAGACAAGTCGTCGGCGGATTTGATTCGGAAGATCTGTCGACAGCCTTCGTGCAACTCTTGCTTGTTCACGAGATCGTCAATCGCTCCACCTGAGGCGAAGCTGGGGTTCATCTGAATGAGTGGTTGAGGCCACAGTGCCTGGTCTGAAAGCCCCTGATCAACGAAGCTCTTGATGTCTGGATTGCGAATCTGCACGAAGCTGCGTACATACTCGGCGTAGTCATGGATAACGGTCTGTCGAAGATTGAATACGTCCATAAATGAATCTCGTGCACTCTTCAGTTGGGATACAGGCAGGCTCTGTTACTTGGGGTGATGATGCTGAACGGGCGTTCTCAACTGCTCCAACAGTCGATCGATGTCGTCCCGCTTGTACATTCGATAGCCGTTGATGGGATGTCTGTGCTCAGAGAGCTTTCCCTCGGCTCCCCAAGCCCGAATTGTGTTGGGACATACGCCCAACAACTCAGCGGCTTTCTTTACTAGGACAAACTCTGTGCGTAGCGATGTCATTTGGCTTTACGCCCTCAAAAACGGTGGAACACCCCCAGAAGAATTACTCAAAGGTTACCAAAAAATGCAGCGACCGTGTTGCTGTCTCCCTAGTCTGCACAGGCGTTTTTACGCTATGCGATTGCTGAATTGCTTGCAAAATCGAAGAATTCATTCTCTACCTGGCAACATCGAAATGCTCCGAAAGACTTGCAGCTTGGCAGAATAAGCCACATCGGAGTCGACACAAGCCATCCCAGTATCAAAGCTATCGCGAGTCCACCACTTGCCTAGACGACCTCGAGCGCGTAATGTTTACGTAATTACAAAAACTGTTGGAGGCTGAAGGTGGCGCGACCAAACAAAAATAAGTCGGATATGCGAGACAAGCTCCTGCAAGTGCGTGTCTCGGAGGCTGAATACCTAGCTTTCAAACAAGCTGCGGATTCGGCCGGCATTCAAGTTTCCGCATGGGTTCGGCAGCAGTTGAGAGACGCTACACGACGGCAACTAAAGGCGGAAGCGAAACATTACCTTAACCCAGAGGACCTCCATCAATGAAATCAATAGGCTTTCGTGCAGAGAAAGATTCCATTAACTGGGCCGTAGTTTCGGTAGAAGGAGAAGATGCCGTAATCGAGGAACATGGAGAGATTAGAGCGCCAAAAGCTTATAGCACAGACTCTGAGATTTTGGGGTACTTTCGAGCCAAGGTTCGTGAGACCATCGGAAGGTATTCCCCTGTCGCCGCAGGAATCAGATATCCCGAAACCGGCGGAAAGGCACCAAGGTATCTGGCTAGTGCATACGCCAGATGTCGCGTTGAAGGAGTCATTGCGGAAGTAGTCGGAGCGGAGGGTATTAGGTTGGTGTGTGGCGCATTGAACACACTTGGGGCCGAGCTAGGTTCGTCGTCTGCGAAAGCATACCTTGACCCACAGGCAGAAAGTGTTCGGGGTGTGGAATTCAAAATGAAGTCTCCAACACACAGAGAAGCAGTACTTGTAGCTGTAGCTGCACTGGAGGCCAGTCGTGGAAATCGTAACTGAGGTTCGTTACAAGCGCGTCAAGCAAATTGGAGTTGGTCAGGGGAAAAACTCAGAAGTTTACCTCAGTGATGATCCTCAGCTTGGGGGCCAGATTGCAGTTAAGGAAATCCCAATTGCTGAACTCTCGAAGCAAGGTATCAAGGATTTCTTCGGAGAAGCGAAAGTGATGTTTGCGGCGCAACACCCAGAAAACGTAGTTCCAATTCGATTCGCAGGGGAAAGCAAGGTTAACAACACAGTATGTATTGCTATGCCATTCTTTTCTCGCGGGTCGCTCCAAGATCGAATTAAGTCAAATTCGCTTGGAATTCTAGACTCCGTTAAGGTAGGGCTTCAAATGTTGAATGGGCTGCAGATCATCCACAATGCTGGATACTTGCATTTCGACTTAAAGCCATCAAATGTGCTCTTTTCCGACCGCGATCAAGCAATGGTGTCGGACTTTGGCCAGTCCCGGATGCTGGATACCACTACGGGAACAGCTGATACCCCACCAGTGTACTGTTGGGCGATAACACCGGAGCTTTACGCGTCAAAAGCCACCGTGCGATCAGATATCTTTCAAGCTGCATCTACACTATATCGCGCGGTGAACGGAGATCATTTCGCGAAGGCTCAGCGTCCGGATGACACCGATCCATTTTTCAGCCGTGTCTTGAAGGACCTCATTACTACTGGCAAGTTGCCCAATCGAGACTTGTTTATGCCCCACGTTCCCAGGGGGCTTAGAACAATTCTGCGAAAAGCACTCTCTGTTTCACCTACGGACCGCCACAGAACTGCCGCAAGTCTTGCCACAGAGCTTGAACGGGTTACCGTAAAGTATGACTGGCAAGCAGTCTTCGCTCCGACCGGGGAGATCACTTGGAACGGGACAAGAAGTGGAGCTGCCGATCTTCGCGTGAGGCTGCTCATTGACGGTAAGAGATGGAGAAGCGAAGTACATTCCCTGGGATCGAAAACCCAGGCTCGAGATCGTACGTCAGCCTGGAAGAACGATTTAACAAAGACACAGGCATTCAACCATCTTGCAGGTTATTTTGCGTCGTTAGAGTGAGCGTACAATAGCCGTCGAACTGTAGAACAACCGCAATTTGGAGAGGTTGTTTGGAGCGTTCAACAAGGCATTCATCGCAGAACGGATTTCCCGCCCGCTCATCTGAAGATTTCACGAACTTACGACGGCAATAACTGCACTCGTGAATTCGTTCTCGAATGTTTTTCACGTTCAAACTCCTTTTTTACGGACAACCCGCTTGTATTTGATAAACGTCATTCGAAGCTAGGGCAATTTAGAAATCCTGATGAAATTGCGTGGATTGATGGCTAGGGAATGGATTGTGCTTCTCTTTCAATTCTAGCAATTGTCTTGGAGCAAATGGCAAGTGTGGGCATTTAGGCCCAGCGACTTTTTGACGCTTGTCAATTGGTTCAGTTCCATTCGGCGGGTTGTAGAGAACCAAACGGGCTATTGCTAGCAATGGCGCGGCAGGAATTCCAGGACACTTGTGAAGAGATGAGCTGAGCAGAAGCATGCGATAAAGATCATACGCTTCTGCTGCATAGGTGAATTCACTGACCTACCATTTGTTGCGTTTGACAATTGATCCCAAGGACGCAAGCATCACGGAGCGATCACTGGATAAGGTGGCATCCCTGGGTAATAGTGACCTGGATGGCCCTCGGGCAGATTGTCGGGGTAGTGATAACCTGGTGGCAAGTGATAGGGATGATCTGGTGGGAGCCGCGGCCAGATGATGTTGGGGAGCGGAGGTGGAGCTTCAATAACCACAGGCTCATCCGGTGGAGGCGGCCAAGGCCAATCCTCGGGCCACCATGGCGGACGTGGGCCCGGGTCTTCGCTTGAGGATCCTTCATCGTCGCCTCCAGAACTCTCCGGTGGAATATACGGTGGTTGTTCTGACGGCGGATCGAAGGGTGGAATGAATGGGTACGGTGGCATCTTGGGTTTGAACTTATCAATCATTGCAAGTTACTCCTTTGCAAGGGACTGGGATGACGAAACGCGACGCGCCTACTAGGACACATCGCGCACTGGGGAATCGACTTGGTTTCGAGGAATAAGCGAAGCTCGTCGTCGCTGGCGCTTGGTGGGCAGGCCTCGTAATCGCGGAACAAATCCCACTCCGAAATGGATTCGAGGCGGGCTTTTGTCTCTAGCTGTGGCCAATACGCGAGTGCGGGGCATTTTGCTAGGCAACCATTCACTAGCTGGGTGCAAGTTCGCTGCATACAAACGCGATATGCGGCATCTGGCT
>CAUJKA010000144.1 GCA_963204965.1 Planctomycetota bacterium
CCAGAAGCGTTTGTGTTGTAACACACGCCCGGGGCCAGCTCTGGTTTAGAACAGACTTGCGGGATCGCTGCTAAACAGCTTACGAATGGCTAAAATTCCACTGATCGAGCACATGACGAGCGTCAGGATGAAGACGGAGGCTACACGTTGCCAAGTCATCATCATGATCAGGCCGCTGTATTGGGCAAGCACTTGGTAGAGCCCGAGTGCTACAAAAATGCCAGGGATAAATCCTAGCACCGCCAGGTAAAACGATTGACTGAGGACCAATCTCCAAAAGTAGCCAGGGCTATATCCCATTGCTTTGAGCGTGGCAAATTCAGACATGTGGTCAGCTATGTCGGTGAATTGAATTTGGTAACAAATGATCGCTCCGACGATAAGTCCCATCAATGTTCCGATGGTAAAGATCTTGCCAATAGGCGTCGCACTTGCCCAGAACGCCTTCTCGCGTTCAATCAGTGCTTCCGTAGGCATGACGATGGCTTCTCGCCCAGCAATCTGCTGCATTTGCTGAGCAACTTCTTCTAACGACTGATCTCTCGAAGTCGCGACGCTCAAGAAACCGATGTCAACTAAGTCACTGGGATCGCGAGTCGGAGAACGCCATGGAAAGTGCCGTGCATGAACTGCTTGGCTCAACAAAATCGTTCCATCGCTGTTGAAGTCGGTGCCCAATCGAAAGAAGCCCACAGCCGAAATTAGCTTGCCGTTAAGCTCGATCTGTTGCTTCGAAAGTTCATTTTCGTCCCTTGAAAAGCCATAACTTGGCTTGCTTTCTGAATCCACTAAGCCGCTATCCAGTTCATGCGCAACCAGGAACTCTTTCTGCAATTTTGGCGATCGTAGAAGATTCGCGGCACCCAAATCAAATGCCACAACGCGAATGGGCTTAGCGGCAAAACCCAGAACTTGAATCTTACTTGTACCCCTTTCGATGCTGACCGATCCGGAACCCGTCACGAAATCTTGTGCAGCCAAGCGATCTAAAAGCAGTCGTGGAAAACGCTGCTCAGTGGCCATACTGTAACGTGATCGGCTGATGATCGAGATATTGGCTCGGTTCACATCGAAGAGCGTGAAGATTTGCACGTTACTATCGATAAGTGCATTCTTGAAGCCGATCTGCATGAACATCAAAACGACGGCGAAACAAACTCCGGCAGATGCCAAAGCGCATTTATTCCAGCTAGAGGTGAGGTTCTTCCAAGCGAGTGGCGTTCTCATGTTCAATCAGAATAGGTTGGCCGGTTCAGCTTTCCATAGTTTACGCAGAGCCAATAGTCCGCTGAAGCAACACATGGCAATGCCTAAGGAAAATACGATAGCGATTCGATCAAAATCCATAGCCATTGGTATGCCAGAAAATTTTGTAGCCGTTCGATACAACAGTTCGGCAAGTGCCCAAGCGACCGCAAAACCGATCAGCGCCAAAACCATCGCTTGTGTCATCACTAGTCTTGCTAAAAAGAATCGTGAATAGCCCACGGCCAGTAGAGTAGCATACTCCGGCAAGCGATCAGTCACATCGGTCGCGAGCACCATATACACAATTGCGGCACCAACGAACAACGAGATCACAACGCCCATTTGGAAAATCAAACCAATGGGAGTTTGCCATAACCAGCGATGTCGCTCAGCATTCAGTGCTTCCGTGCGAGTTAGAACACCAACCGAAGTCGCTACCTGCGAGTCCGTAGGATAAGCCAATCGCAACTGTTGCGTGATCGCTTCTTGAACCTTATAGAGGTCTTCAACCGACTCCACCTGTATTAGACCAAGCGAAGTTGATTGACTCGTGTTCCATGGCATCACTCGTGCAAATCCTGATTCATTGGAAATCACCGCACCGTTCGCAGCTAAGCCTGTTCCAAGGCGATAGACACCAGCGATGGTGAAACGAGCGTCCGCAATTTCTGCCTCCGTCCCGATGTCCTCTTCGCCAAATTGATTACTCCTTCGCGGCTCGAAAGGAGTTTGAGTAAAACTATCGATGATCAAATTATCGGGACTGCTGATACAACCATCGGCAACCAATTGTCGGATGTCATCACGCATGAACACTTGGTCTTCGGGGACAAAGCCCATGATGGCAACGGCTTGCAGTTCTGAATCAGCTAGAGTTTCTCCGCTGTCGTCTAAGCGTCGCCAGTTGTGCACGGTGATCCAAAACGGACTGACTTTCTTGACTCCAGGCACATTCTTGGCGATCGATAGAACTTGGCGATCTATCGATCCAGGCTCGTAGAGGTGCACATAGTTTTGCGAGCGAACAAGAATGTCAAACTCTAAGTTGCTGAAGATATTGGTGGCCGTGTACGACACTGCTCCCATGAATCCAAGCTGCGCGAAGACCAGCAGTAAAGCAAAGGCCACACCACCAATTGAGACCAATGTCTTGGTGCGCTCGTGCCAAAGATTGAGCAATGCGACAGGAGTCTTCATGCTCAACTTTCAACGAGTTGCGGTGGGGCCTGTTTCGATACTTGCATCCACCTGTAGCTGAATCCAATTGCGCGCTTCCTCAGGTTGATCCAAGCGTACGATGACAGATAGAGTCCGATAGTCGACCGCCGCCATAGGATCTAACGAGCGAAGTTTGGGCTTACCGACAACTTGACTCTTTTCCGAAACAACACCCGCGAGAGCCTGCTTGAAGGATTCGTTCGAGATGGTGACTTTTTGACCCGACTGAACATGCTTGGCTTGAGACACATTGACTTCAAGCTCGACGACAATCTCCTTGAGGCTTGCCATTTCGATGAGTGGCGATTGAAAGGCTGAGCTGCCTTCGGTTGCATGTATTGCCAGGATGACTCCATCCACGGGAGCTTTCACGACGGCCCGCCCGGCCTCGGCTTCTAATGCACTAAGTTGGGCGTCGAAAGCTGCTGTTGGATCGGAGTCTTTCGCCATTTGAAGTATCGTTTTTGCGGCTGCCACTTCAGCTTCGGCGGCTTGAAAGGCCAAATTCAGATCCGACGCAGCTTGTTGGCTGGTGGATCGCTGCTGAGAGAGCTTTATTTGTGACTCACTAACAGCCAAGCTCTGTCGTTCAATCTCCAACTGCCCGACGAACTCGCGAGTCAGCTTATCGGATGCGATGCTCTTAAGTCGCTCAAGAATTTTCTCAGAAGCGATTACTTGCTTTTCACCCTCGACCAGCAACAACTCTTGCTGTCGATGTGAAGCTTGTTGAGACTGAACTTGTTTCAACTTGAGTTCCGAGGCAGAGAATTTCAGCTCAGCTTGCTTGACGGCGCTTTCGTACTCACGTTCAGCATTGCGGCGTTGTTCATGCAGCGTCGCCTTCTGTGAAGCCAGGCTGGCTTCTGATCGCATCACAGCCAGAATCTCTCCCGCCGTAACAGGTGCACCCACTTTGAAGTTCAGTTTATTGACGACATCGCCGGGTGTTGAGAAGATCTTGATAATGCCATCGGCGGGCATAATCTGTCCTTGCGCGTAAATACGCGAAGGAACAGCCTGCGAAGGACCTTTGGAGCCGTTTGATCGCGAATCTGGCTTGGTTTTTGAGCATCCATTGGCGACCAATCCAACAACCAAAATCACCCAGCACGCGGTCGAAATCGACCTCGCTACTTGAGAGCATCGTGTCGGTAAATTGGGTTTAATTGAGGGCATGAGTCGTTAAGGATACCGCCTATCGAACTTGAGTTAGCTATAGTTTATTCGGATCGATTGTGAAATCTGCCCCCGCCAACCGCCAGTCCAAGATTTTGTCGCTTGATGGGAAGCTTCTTTTGCAAGTAGCGGGTGCGCTGACGCCGAAGATCAAGCAATTAGATTGTAATGTGACAATTTTGTAGTTAGGGTCAGTTGTCTGTAGCACTTTTAACTAATGTCGGGGAAATGCAGTCGTGGTCGAAGTGAATAGTCGTGCGTCGACTCGTTTTGATCCTCGCTGGCGAGAGCGATTGGCGGGCGATATGAAGCCTGCCATTTCAGCGAAGAACCTCCAGCATTACTTTGGTGCCGGCGAGCTTCGCAAACAGGTGCTGTTCGACAACACCTTGGACATCTACCCAGGTGAAATCATCATTATGACGGGCCCTAGCGGCTCGGGTAAGACTACACTTCTAACGTTGATAGGAACATTGCGACGAGTTCAAGAGGGGCAGCTCTGGGCACTCGATCGACCGCTTCATCAATGCAGTAACGCGGATATCCTTAGCCTTCGTCGCGACATCGGTTTCATCTTTCAGGCCCACAATCTTTTCGACTCGTTAACTGCGACGCAGAACGTTCGGATGGCTTTAGAGCTTGGCGATCCTAAAGGGACTCGCGTGGACCAAACGAAGCGGTGCCACCAAATCCTTGAAGCTGTGGGCTTGGGGCATCGCATCGATCATAAACCTAAGCAGCTCTCGGGTGGTCAGAAACAACGAGTCGCCATTGCACGCGGCTTAGTGCACCATCCCAAATTGGTACTGGCCGATGAACCGACGGCCGCACTTGATGAGCAGAGCGGGCGTGATGTGGTGGAGTTGCTCAAACAACGAGCCAAAGAAGAGCAAACAACGATCATCATTGTGACGCATGACAATCGAATTTTGGATGTTGCCGATCGCATCATCAATCTCGTCGATGGCAACATTCGCAGCGACGTCTTGGTGCAAGAGGCTGCGATCGTTAGTCAGATGCTTGCCAAGTGCGAACTCTTCCAACACTTGACCCCGCGCAGTCTGGCTGAGATGGCTGACCACTTAATCCCCGAGCCCTTTCCAGCGAACAAAGTGGTCCTGCGTGAAGGTGACCAGGGGGATAAGTTCTATCTGATCCGCGAGGGTTCGGTCAGCGTTCAGCGTGGCGGTGCAGAGGTCGCTGTGCTGAGTGACGGTGATTTCTTCGGTGAACTAGCCTTGATCTATGGACAGCCTCGCAATGCAACTGTCATTACTCGCGAACCGAGTGTGCTGTACTCGCTGAACCAAGAGCAATTCAAAGTGGCGATGGGTCAACAGTCCACCTTTGAATCTGAAATTCGAAAGAGCCTCTTTGACCGGCAATAACCGTATTGTGGCTACTACACTCCGTTCTGCCATGGAAAACCCAGGTCAATGATGTTTTCTTAGCCCTTATGTCAAATTTACGCCGAATGATGGCGGGATAGCATGATCGATTCTACTCCTCGGTGCACAGTCGGAATCATTCTGCTTCCGCATCCAATCATCTCATCCGAGGAATCCACAAATGAAACGAACTAAGAAGCTACTCTCTGTAATGGCCATCGCATTAGTCGCAGCCAGCGTCTTTCTGCTCAGCCCAAGTCAAGTTGCCAACGCAAGTAAAGCTAGTAGTGTCGTGTGCACGATCGATATGGTTGTCGAGTCGATAAACAATTCGGGAGTTGTAGTTGGGACGGAAATCTACAGCAAGCAGTTTGAGCTAGTCGATGGTGACGTCTTCTCGGATGATTTCTCGACTCGTACTCGCTTCAAATTCTTCGACGCATCTCTGACTAAGCAAAATGGCGAGAGCACCGTCTCTGTAGATTGGTTTGCCGACGTGACCGTTTTCAATTCCGTCGACTTCACGTCATCAGTCGTACTTGGCAAAGGTCAGAAGATTGGTAAGACAGTTGGCACACATACCATGTATGCGGGCAGCACCAGCACACGCACTAGCTTTGCGTTGGTTTGCGAAGAGCAATAGAGACTTTTGCGTTGGCGAGTCAGGTTGATGAGCCGATAGGGCACGTTTTATTTTCGGCTCTACTTACCACCCATGTTTTGCTCAATCCATCCCTCCAGCTCCTCCCAATCGACCGGGGGCAGCTTGGAGAGATCGGGTCTTAACCTAACAGCTTCATGGATGTAGATGTGCTGAATTTCGCTCTGGCTCTTTTCCGTAATCCAGTGCACTAAGACGCGAATGCACAGAGGAAGTGATCCAGGCACTTTGATCTCGTAGCCGCAAAGCATTGGAACCTCAAGCCACCCAAGTTGCCGAGCCGCCAAAGCGGGGAACTCGGCGTCTAAATCGCTGGTGACTGTGAAAAGTGCGCTGGCAATGTCGCTAGGTTCGATGCCGTTCCTGCGAATCATCAGGGCCAGCATTTGTCGCGTGGCTTGCAGAATCTCTTCTCGCGAATTGGTTTTTACGGTGGTGGCCCCACGGACTCCGCGACAAACTTGACTCATAATGAACTGTTTTTAGAACTTGAGCTGGTGAATTGCTGATCAAATCGGAGGTCGCCGCAAAGGTGACCTCGCCAGTAAAAGGCAGTTGAGTATAGTTGATAGTCGCTTGCTGCCCACCCTATTTGGGCAAACGCCGTCACGACGGCGACTTTCTTCCAATTTCATGCGCATTCCCAGCCGTTTCGATACCGATGAGCCCGGACCCAATCACTGAACTTGAAACGATTGACCACCCACTGGACAAGGACAGGCCAGACGTCGACCCGCGCGAATACTCCGTGCTGATTGTCGACAACGACAAGGCGCACGCTAGGGCGATGACGGAGAGTTTGGAGCGAGTTGGCTACCGTTGCACCGTGGCCACCAGCGGTCCTGAAGGCGTGCAGCTGATCGAACGCGGTCACTTCCACGTCGTTGTAACCGATTTGGTGATGAACGATGCTGATGGCATGCAAGTGCTGCAAAAGGCTAAAAAAGTTCTGCCCGAGTGCGAAGTGATCTTGGTCACCGGCCATGCCACGGTGCCAACCGCCGTCGAAGCCATGCAGGAAGGCGCATTCAACTTCCTCGAAAAGCCGATCACGCCCAACCGACTGCGAGCCGTTACGGCAAAGGCTATCGAAGCCGTCCAGTTACGTCAGACCAATACCGAGCTTCGTCAACGGCTGGATGAGACATTTGGTTTTGAAGGCATCATCTTCGCTAGTCCCAAGATGAAGGATGTCATCGAGCGTATTAAGCGGATCGCTCCAACCGATGCGACGGTGCTAATCACCGGCGAAAGCGGTACCGGCAAAGAGATGATCGCTCAAGCCATTCACCAAAACAGCCCCCGCAAAGGTAAACGACTCAAAGCTTTGAACGTTCGCGCCGTCTCTGAGCAGTTGGTGGAGAGCGAACTGTTTGGCCACGTCAAAGGCGCATTCACCGACGCTTCCAGCGATCGCATCGGCGCCTTCGAATATACCGACGGAGGCTCGTTGTTCTTGGATGAAGTCGGTGATATGCCGATGAGCACGCAGATTAAGTTACTGCGTGTCCTGGAAGAACATCGCATCACTCGCGTGGGAGATAACAAGTCGATCAAGGTCAACGTACGACTGATCAGCGCGACCAATCGGCCTCTTCAAAAGCTTGTCGACGAAGGTACGTTTCGCAATGACCTGTATTATCGACTGAACATTGTTACTGTGCACTTGCCGCCGTTGCGCGAGCGTCGCGAAGATGTTGTCCCGCTGATGGACCATTTTCGCAAGATGTTCCTCAAACGACACGGCAAGCCTGCATCGCACTTCGCTCCTGCAGTTGCCAAGCGGTTCTTTGAATACGATTGGCCAGGCAATATTCGCCAGTTGCGAAACTTTGTGGAAACGATGGTGGTCCTGGATACCGACGGCGTCTTGGATATCAACGACTTGCCACCCGAACTGAGCCAAGCTGAAGATCTTAGCTACACACCCAACAATGCCAGCACTTCGGCTAACACGGCGACTTCCATAGTTCTGGGGCCAGGAGGTTTGCCAAGCATCGAATCGTCCGGTCTAATTGGTAAAACGATGGATGAAATTGAGCGATGGGCCATAGAGGAAACGCTCAAGTTGACTGGGAACAATCGGGAAGAGGCGGCCAAGCGCTTGGCAATCGGAGCTCGGACTTTGTATCGAAAGCTGAAGGCCTACGAGGAGCATGATCAAAATCCCGGAGCCCCAAAGACTGCGGTAGAATCAGACGATTGAGCTAACTCGACTCACCCAAACCGCAACTCCATACTGCGCTGGGTAACATTCAGCGACTTGGGCAACATCCCGCGACTGATTCATCATCGTGCGGCCGCATTTAGTCAAATGGTCCTCTAGTATTTTTCACACACTCTCGCTTCTAGGTCACGGAAATGCCGACCATACGACAATTACCGCCCGGCTTGGTCAACAAAATAGCCGCTGGAGAAGTGATCGAAAGGCCTGCTAGCGTCGTCAAGGAATTGCTTGAGAACAGTATCGATGCCGGCGCGACCTCTGTCGAACTGACCATCGAAGGCGGAGGCATGGACCTGATTCGCATCAGCGATAACGGCTGTGGTATTGATGCCGAACAGATTCCTCTTGCGCTAGCCAGTCATGCAACAAGCAAGCTGGAAACCGCCGATGATCTATTCGACGTTCATACTTTAGGGTTTCGCGGCGAGGCGCTCGCGTCCATAGCTGAAATCAGTCACATGATTCTGCGGTCACGAACCGCCGATACCAATGTGGGCGCTGAGATTCAAGTTCGCGGCGGGAATCGGGACGAAGTGCAACCGGCCGGGTGTCCTGTTGGCACAACGATCGAAGTTCGCAATCTATTCTTCAATACTCCGGTACGAAAGAAGTTTCTTCGGTCTCCGCAAACCGAAGCGGGACACATTACCGAGGCCTTCACGCGAATTGCGTTAGCCTTCCCTCAAGTGCAAATGAAGTTGCTGACTGGATCGCGAGTCACATTGGACTTGCCGCCTACCGATTCTTGGAAGGCTCGCATTCGCGCGTTCTTTGGCGATGAAATCTCCGACTCGCTGATTGCAGTCGAAAGCCAACTCGAAGAGGTTCGATTGACTGGCTACGTTGCCGATCCATCCGTCAGTCGTAGCAACAATCGGATGCAGTATCTGTTCCTCAATGGAAGGCACATTCGCGATCGCTCGCTGCAACATGCGCTCAGCGAAGCTTACCGTGGATTGTTGATGACGGGCCGCTTCCCAGTTTGCTTCCTGCGCATGGAGATTCCGCCGACGATGGTGGACGTCAATGTCCACCCAACCAAGATGGAAGTTCGTTTCCTGGAAGGCGGCAAGCTTTACAGCCAGCTTCTTCAAACGCTACGACATCAGTTCTTGACTAGCGATTTGACCGCTCGAGCGCGACATGTGCCGGGACCGCTACCCAATGGCCTGCGCGATGGAGTTACAGGTTCATCGAACAATTCTGCCATCGACTCACAGCTCGTTGCTCCGATGCCTGCCTCGCGCGATGAATCACGTTGGACCGCTCATGGCGATAGCCTGACGCAGATTCCAACCGCTGGTCGATTGGATTTGAAGGCTGACATTCCTCCTTTTCGACCATACTCGCAGTCTTCTTCGTTTCCATTTTCACCTGGAAGTGGAAACGCTACTCAATCTGCCATGCCAAGCTCGCGGCCTGGCTTGCTAGACTTACCGCCCGTGCCAGTTTCGACGACTCTCGCCCATTCACTTCCTGACGGTGCTGAGCCTTGGTTAGCTAGTCCGGGGTCTGCAAGCCCAGGGGCGGATGCTCACAGCAATACAAGCGATTCCGGAGTTGAGCTTCCATCGATCCAGCATTTGCACTCTGAGCACGGCCAACCCAGTCGCAGTCACTTGGGCATTCAAGTGCACAATCGCTACTTGGTTACCCAGGACGATGATGGGATGGTGGTCGTTGATCAGCATGCGTTGCACGAGCGAGTGCTTTACGAGCAACTCAGAGAGCGGACAGCGAACAAGAGCTTGGAGAGTCAAAGACTGTTGATGCCCGAACCGATCGATTTGTCTCCGGCGGAAGCAGCTGCGGCAATCGAGTTTCGTGACGTGCTGGCCAAGATTGGTATCGAAGTCGAAGCCTTTGGCGGCGATACGATCCTCATGACCAGCTACCCAGCGATGCTCGCCAACATGCGCCCCGCCGAAGTGCTCCGTCAAGTGCTTGAGCCGCTGATGTCTGGTGGCAAAGAACCCAGCGCGCGAGATGTGTTGGATGAACTTCTGCACATGATCGCTTGCAAGGCCGCGATCAAGGCAGGTGATCGATTGAGCCCTGAAGAGATCACTTCGCTCCTGGAGCAGCGATACCTGTTCCAAGATACTCACCACTGTCCTCACGGCCGCCCCACCGCGCTGTTCTTCAGCCGCGAACAGTTAGACAAGATGTTTAAACGAACTTGACCCTTGGGCAACATTCGAGCGATAAGGATGACGATGAAAGTTTGGATCGATGCCGACGCGGCTCCACGTGAAGTCAAGGAGATCATTTTCCGCGCGGCGAAACGTCTGCAATTGGAAACGATTCTTGTCGCCAATCAGACCATTGGCGTTCCTCCTAACTCGCCCAACATCTCGGTTGTTACTGTTCACCATGGCGCCAATATCGCGGATCAATACATCGCCGATCATGCGGCGATGGGAGACATTGTGATTACCGCGGACATCCCGTTAGCCGGAAAGCTTGTCGAAAAGCACATCGCAGTCATTGATCCCCGCGGCCAAGAGTATCACGCGGACAATATCGCCACTCGCGTTTCCATCCGCGACTTTATGGATGACCTTCGCGGAGCTGGCAGTATCACGGGCGGTAGTCGCCCCTACAATGAACTCGATAAAAAGGCCTTTGCATCGACCTTCGATCGATTAGTTACCAAGCTCCACAAAACCTCGCTCAGAAAGCGAGCAAACGCCGATCAAACCGAGGACTAGGATATTTGTCTGTTCCTCTTACCTCTTTCCTCAAGTCTCAAGTCTCAAGCCTCAAGCCTGCTCATCGACTGTTGGAATAGGCCACGGTTTGAGCAGCACTTCCACCTGCTGGCTGAGATTGCATTGATCCTGAACCACGCGACATAACGAGCAAGCCTTCGCGCTGATCCCAGTAATCCAAGATCGCAACGCGAACATCGACAGGAAGGCGACCACTGCCATCGTTGAACGCACGATTGGTTCGTCCGAAGATGACGCGAGTTAAATAGTCTTCGGGGATACGAGCGTCGACGACGTTCAGTGCGGCTCCGGCCTTATGCCAGAAGGTTGGCAGCGAACGCTTTTCGACTTCATTATGAGCTGATGCAGCGACGCCGCGCAGGTGTCGTTCTTGTTGTACGTAGGCTTGTGCCTGCGCGGCGGCTGCGCCATCTCCCTCCCGGTGAGTGGTAATCCAGAGTCTTGATTGGCTGAGCACTTGTTGACGACTGTTGCCCTCAGGTACACCTGCGGCGGTCATGACTACTTGCAATAGGTCGGCTCGCCATCCTCGAGGCACTTCCACAAGAACAGCAATCTGCTTCGATCCTTCCATCACATCGACAGGGCCAGGTCGGAACTTAAAGAACGTTCCGTATCCTTGATGCAATGTTCCACTGCTGGTCAGCGTTTGCATCGGCGGCTTGCGAGTGTAGCTCTCTTCGACGTTCAATTGATTGCGATAGTCGCCATTCGCATTTGCACTGCCGACTCCCGGATAGTTCGCGCCGACGTTGAAGTTGAAGTGTTCGTCTTTGGTGCGATGAGAATCGACTTTGACAGTCCCTTCAAGTTCTGTATACGTTTCGTTTTTAGGCCAGAAGTCAACGACGCGCAGCGACTGAGTTGGACTGAGTAGCTCGATGGCGTACTCGTTGATCGAACCGCGGTAGTCGGGTGCATTGTAGGTCGAGACTACGATATTTAGGCGGTAGAGATCTCCGCCGAGAGTTGGCTGAGTCACTACGGCTGGATTGATGCGCTGAGCAACAACGATTGCGGGAACATCAAAAGCCACAGGATTTCCGGCGAAGGCTTGAATGCAGTTCGCCAGAAGAAAAAACAACGAGAAGCCGACAGTCAGAGACTTATTCATATAGCACCCCCGAGACGCATTAATTGCCAGTGGTGCTCTTGCACATCCGTGCTGCAGTCAGGTTTTGATAGCAACCTGTCTGTTTTCATCCTGAATAGTCGTCATTCGAAACGTTCGGTATGGAGAGCTTCGAAAACCAGCCTTGCTTGAGCTTTCCAATAGTATCCCCGACTAACTGTCCGGCAAGTTAAGCTGTAACGGCTGACACGTAGGGTGCGGTTGAGGAACGAAACTCACCTTCTTCATTCCCAACCCGATGCGTTAGCTTTGAAGCTGCGCTACTTGGTTTTAGGGGCGAAGCCCTGTTCATTTACCTAGCCCAGCCTGTAGGGCTGGGTACTTATTTCGCGAGAAAAACAAAGGTCCAACGGCC
>CAUJKA010000145.1 GCA_963204965.1 Planctomycetota bacterium
TCGCTTTGCTCAAGCGTTTCGGCCATCGCCGCGCGAATTGGATTCAAATCAACATAGGCTGCACAGGCCAGAAGCGATGCCTCGTCAAGCAAACGAACTGCCTGGTATCTATTCTGCCAAACCTTCCCCTTTTCATCATCGTCACGATTAATGCGCTGCGCGATGTTCTGGCACATCAGTCGCATCCACCACGAGATATCGCTCAGTCGTGAACGAATCTCTTGCAGCTTTGCTGGATTGTTGCGGATTGCGTTAAGCTGAGGCTCGGTGGGATCTTTAGGCAAGCCATCCTTGTTCTTTTTCTTAGGGCAAAGCATCAGCCACCGCTGAGCAACCTCGGTATCACTCCAAGTCTTGACGATATCGGGACGCTGACGCAGGACTAGATGAAAGTGGTTAGAGAGGATCGAGTAACTGAGGACATCGATCCCAAAGTACTTGGCCAGATGCTCCATCCGCTGTTCGATCCAATCCTTTCGATAGTCGTAGTTTTTACCAGTAATGGAGTCTTGACCCATCAAGAAGCACCTTCGAACCGTACGATTCATCACATGAACGATTGCCATTTCATCGGATTTGAAAAGTTCATAACGCGACAGTCGACACATGCTCGACCTCCTTCCCCAATTTGCCAGGTTGCCCCAGCTCTACGCCCATTGGCGTTCAACTCATAAGCCGAAATTTTCGACAGGAGATTAGTCGTATGAGATCGAAAATCCTTACGCGCATTTTTCGATTTTTGGCAAAATAGTCTTCGGATAAGGGAATGCTGTGTCCCCAAGCAGAAACCGGAAGGTTCCATCCTTTTCTTCGGGCCGTGGTGTCCTACTCAGTTCGGTCTCGCGTGGTGCTGTGTCCCCAATTAGACCAATTGCAACTCGCGTGGAATTCACTCGAAAAGAGTTGCTAGCAATCACTAGTAGCTTCATGATTCCGATTCAGTTCCACTACGGATTGCAAATACCAATGATTTACGAGGACTCTAAAACTGCACGACCTCTTAAAGACAGGGGACAGCCCCTGCACGAGACAACAAGCCAATGAATAAACCGACTTGTTGTTTGATCAGAAGCGTGGAGAAGGCGATGCCCAGAACGAGGCCGATGTACTTCGCGCGATCATAGAAGAGTATCTTAAGCGAAACTAGGAACACGCATCATCTCCGAATGGGCAGCAAGAGACGGGCGCTTGCATCCCAGTGCAATCCAGCTTCGTGACTCTGAGTTATGTTTGGGCTAGCTTGTAGTTGCAAGCGGAACTCGTCCTATCGGTAAAGTAGCTCTAAGAAAACCCTAGATTTTAGCAACGTTTCAAACTGTCTTGCCCATTCTGAATCCGGGATTCGCAACTGCGAGCAGGAAAGAAACAAGCGAAAATCGGTTTGGGAAGGTCATTGCGAGCGATGTTCAACGCGTCATTACCAAATTTCGAACTCATTTCGGAAGTGAGAAATCCTCTCGTGAGTTCGTCGTAAATGCGATGCGATCCTGTATAGCGCCATCGTAGATCTTCATGACGAAAACAAATCGTACCGGACCACTTCTGCCGAACAAAAAAACACTTGAACCGCTCACTCGCGCGCTGCACTTCAATGCCGAATAACCCTGGTTGAGAAGGCGAGGATGGAACGACTCAATTGCCATTTCCCATCTAACCGAGTTGTCTTCCTCAATCAACTGAATACTCGCGCCCGTCTGAGTGTGATTTGGAATGATTTTCAGCTTCGAATTCGATTCGTCACCAAGCGACAATATCTCGTCTTTATCGTAAACAATTCTACAGTCAGAACTGGAGTTGTTGACTGTTGATTTGAGCTCCCAACAATTGGGGATGCGAACGTTATGCCTTCCTTCGAAAAGGCCTAAGAACCTAAGGAGCCGATTGTCTGGCTTTTCCTCTATTTCGAAAATATGCTCCCATTCATCGCTGAGTTTTCGCTGACTGACCGCTGGAGCATTCGGGCTTAGGGTCAGTTCCTTCACTGGTTTAAGAAACGTACCATCCATAAGCACGAAAATGGTTGCTGATTGTCGTCGTCCTGTAGCACCAAACCCGGGTTTCACGGATTCCTTAAAAGTGACTTCATAGTACCACTGATTGTCGAACACTCTAACCAAAGAAACTCGTTTCAAACGCCACTGAAATGCTGAACTGAGTGGTTCTAGTTTTCCCTCCTTAGTGAATACTTCGATAGCGCTTTCAGCAACACGAACGGCTTTTCCCGGTGACAGCGGCGGCGACTGATCTAAATCAGTCCATAGCGGGGCGTTCTCAAGCTCTGAAGGTTGAAGTCGGTAGTGAGCCTCTCGAACTCCCAGAGTTGCAACTTCATCTACATTCGTAGGGTGGCAGGTAACAACTCCATAGAGCAAAACCGTCGCAATTGTGATCATGCTTCTTTTCCTATTGAGTTAGTCGTGAGCGTTGCCGCAATACTGAACGGGAGCAGCTTTTGGGATCAGTGCAACAATTCCAATTCAATCTAGCGTATCTTGAGGAGCAGAGCCAACCTTTTCGACTTCGCAAACCATAGTTGATATAATCACAAACTTCCTTTGAGTCTCTCTCGGAAGTTTGAAATGAACCCAAAAATTGGAAACAGAGTTATCCTGCTTGTCTGCGCGATTACGCTCGCATTCGCTTCGCTGTTTTCCAGTTGGGGCACTGTGGGCCTTAAGCTGGATAAGGTACCCGCAAAGATCAGTGGTTCCATATCTGGCAGCGGGGGCAATGAGCCATTCGATCTTGGGCGTATAGAACTTGGGCAGCTTGGATCTGTCTTTGGCGGACTATCGATGTCGTTCAATGGAATCAGTGGCAATCTGACGGCGGGATCAATCAAAATCCCACTATGGTTGGCGATTGCGATGGTAATCAGTGGCCTAGTCATAACTATCGCAAACTCGATCCACTTTTCAGACTTTCCAAAACTGATTGTGGTAGCACTTCTTTTGTCCGGTATCGTAGCCAGTGTTTGGGGATATGTTGCAATTGTGAGTAATGGTACTGTCGGACTAGGGTCAGTACTGCTCAGCGTTGCTTCGCTGATTGGATTAACTCAGCAGTCCAAGATACCGCCTTCAAAGTTAAAGCCTGTCCAACCCTAGGCATGACGAGCTGGCTCAATCTTCGGTCCCACTGCCTGTAATGTTCTCGTCAGAGAGACCTAGGATTCTCCGGATTGCTGCTCGAACGTATGTTGGCGTTAGTTGAGTTGTTCGTGGCACATCAAAAATCAGCCTGGCGTCGGGCAATGCGGTGGTGATTTGCACTGCGAGCTGATATGTCGCTACCTTCGCTTCAGTCTTTCGAAATATGAAGTATGTCGTACCGGAACATGGTATCCGATAGGACCCATGAATCTCCGAGTTATCGTCTGCAGGAATCGTGTCGAAGCAAATCTGCCAGTCGAGATTCTCGATCGAGTGTCCGAGAATCCCCGTGGAGACAAGTAGGCGTCCCGGTACCGTGATAACACGATCCAGGAAAGGGATGAACACACGATATTGCCACAGAAGGGGTTGGCTTGGGAATTGGAGTTTCGCTTCAGCCAGTATTTGAATCACTGTTCCATAGTAGCCAACGGTGTTTGTGGGATCATTATTCTCCTCGTGGCAAACAACGACCCGCTGCTGAGGCGAAAATTGCTTATCTAGAGACATATTCAGTCAACGATTACACGAGACTCAGGACTAACACCAATAACATAAACACTAGCAGGTAGGGTCTTGCCTTGCCTGAGCAAAGAGCGAGAAGACTCGCGAGTGTAAGCGGTGCAAGAAAGTACACAACGAGCTCGATCCGGTCGAACCCTGCTTCGCGAGGCGAAAAGTACCACGGCCATTCGCCCCAACGCGATCCGCTGAACTTCAGCAAAAGCACCAAGCCAAGGATTGCTGACACCATAGCCCAAAAAACCTGGATGGATTCGCGTGTGTTGTTTTCCATAAACTCTTCTGCCTACATTGCCACATTGGACAATAGTCGCTGCGCTTCTTGGCTCGATAGCGGAACGTAAATGCCTTTTGCGACCAGAAAGTCAAAATGATCCTGAGACTCTTGGACAATACTTGGCATCAACGATTCCGCGGTCTTTCTTATGATGCCAATTTGCCTAGAAATGCGCTGCAAGTGGGCTTCGATTACTTCGTCGGGCGATGCGTCTGGCCTAAGTCCAAGCATTTCGTCATTGGGTGGAACCAATTCGGGAATCCATTCTTCAGGCGAGAGCGGCGAAGTGTGCAAGACCAATCCAGATTCTAGGCTTGTGTGACAGGAAAAGACAATCTGCCTGCGATGCTGATTGCCGAGTCGAATGTCGATACAAGTGATGGTGCAATGAAATTCACCGTCTGGATGAAGCCAAACTGCTAATGCTCCTGATTTCCCACCGATCCACGGCGGTTGAAACGTTCGCACATGCTCCATCGCGTATTTGCGACAAACGGTTTCATAAGGGGCGAACTCATCGCGCACTCTCGCAAGTACTTCGGCATCCACGATCGGCGGAAGTTCGTTGAGGCGGCATGTTGCGTGAAATGCTTTTAGGCGCCATCCGAGCAGTCTTCGCAGGAGAAGCATTGGAAAGACGATCGCACAAAAGATCACGCCTCGCTGGCGAGAGAACCGCCAGATCGCTTGAGTCGGCAATGTCGTAACATCATCCGTGTAGTATTGCAAAGAATTTGGAGTGCATTGATAGGGATTTTCGTGTGATTTGTCCATGTACTTCACCTACCGTGACTTCAATTCTGCTCTTGCAATCGCCAATTCCCAGCACACGATGAGAAGGACCACGGGGACCTCTATCGCAAAGTAGAGTAGCCCGAGCTTAGTCACTTGCTGTGCATACATGGTACAGAGGATGACCACGGCTACGCAATAACTGAGGTTCAGCATAGCAACGACAGCTAACGCTATCACGGTTCGCCGAACGAATCGATAGGCGACGATATCAAAAATCGCAAAACCACACGCTATCAGCGACATGGCAATGAGAATTGTCGAGGGAAGCCCTGTCGCGATTACTTCAGTAGCCAATAGTAGGCCAGTCCCCAGTGACGTTGCTAATGCGCCGAGGAAATCCAGTAGGAGTAGTTTGCGTGAGTTCATCGGCAAGAGCCCCTCATCCCCAACCCTTCTCCCCTTCGTTCCTCAGGGGCGAAGGGAGTTAGATCATCATACACCACGTGATCCCTCCAGGGTTCAGGTTCGGTTGGTTGAGTTTGATTGCGACCGTTGGGTTTCGTTCCTCAACCCAACCTACGACTCCTCACCCTTCAGTATGAACTCTCGCGCAGCCGCTTCAACAACAGTTCCGCTGCGGAGCGAACTTTTGGCGAGGGATCGTTCTTGCTCACGAATTCGAAAGTCGAAATGCCGTGACGAATTGACGAGATCGAGTAACCATAACTGGAACCATGTTCGTGGAGCGCTTGAATGACGCCGAGTTTGCTCGTCTCGTTTTCATCGTCGCGCACCAGCAACGGTACCAGATCCATGCCATAACTTCGCAGCAGCAGCGGATATAGCCGCACGCGTTCCTCGGTGGTCTTGGCCGCGGCCAAGAGCTCGCGCGAGAATTGAGGCTGCTCGCCGGAGTCAAGGATTTTGTACGCCGATGCAATCGCGGCC
>CAUJKA010000146.1 GCA_963204965.1 Planctomycetota bacterium
ACAACACAGATCGTCGAATTGCAGTCACCGATTCCAGTGGCTTTCGGGCAGCAATCGCTTTAGCCGAGCCGCTTAGATAAGCGAAGAAATCGGGATCTTTCAGCAGAGCAACCTTCACTGCTTCGGAGAAGCCGCATCGAAAGTCGCGATCGCTCAAGCCCGCCAGCATCGCTTGATCGTTGATAACGGCCCAAGGAGTTGCAAAAGCGCCTTTCCAGTTCTTCTTGTTGAACCAGTTCACCGCGTTCTTTACGCCGACACCCGAGTCCGCCTGCGCAAGTGTGCTTGTCGGAACGCGAACTAAGCGTATGCCACGATGAGCGACGGCTGCGGCATAGCCAACTGTGTCCAGAACAGCTCCGCCACCGATAACCATGACATAGCTGCGCCGATCTAGATCGTGGTCGTTGAACTCACGCAGCAGCCCGTCGACATAGGCTGGATTGTTCTTTACCGCTTCACCACCAGGCAATGTTCGAACCGGTGATACCAACTCTACACGGGAAGCCGACCGCAGTTGAGCTTCGATCTTTTGAGCTAACGAAGGCTGCCAAGCATCAATTCCGTCATCCATCCAAACTTGAACTTTGGCCGTCGCTTGCTGCCCAGGTTCAAGCACTTGATAAACAACGCTGAAGTCCTTACCAAAACAGTCTTCGGTGAAGCGTAGGCGATGCTTCATAGGAACTGAGAACTCAACGTCGTAGCTTTGAGCGTCAGGATTTCCAAAGGGGTCAGACATCGGCAGTAATCTTGGCGGGAGTAATTTCGATCGGCAGGGTCAACACATGCCCAATATTTCAGTGGAAGCCATGCGTTTCAAGTGAATTATGGTAACCCGAGCAACTCTAAATTGTAGTCGGAATGCAAACGGCCCCAAGAAAGTTCGTCAAGAGACAAGCCGTTAGAGTGGCATTTTCTCTCCATTTTATCCAACCGTTAATGACATCCAGCCAGGAACGCTGTCGAGCCAGTTAGAAAATCCGTTCGAAGACGACGCCGCTTTCCGACGCTTTGAAGCCTAAGCGGTTGAGGACGCGATGCAAGTCATTGGACTCGGCATGCGTGATGGCTCGCACAGTATCGACCTGCTCCGACTGAAGGTCGCGAAGCGATTCGGCCAGCAGAAAAAGCAAACGGTCCGAGGGGGCAATCTCCACGGGGGCATCTTCGGGAGAATACTCCATGGATGGTGGCCAGAGCCACATTACCGATTCGGGATGATGCCGTAACGAAGGTCCAATGCTCCACATGACCACCTCCTGCAACGTTCGCATGGCTACGCGATCGGTCAAATGGAAGGCAGTGACTTCAGCGTGTCCGAGAACACAACTTTGCCACCAGGGCAACATCGGCTCCTGCAACTGTCGCTCGACAAACGAACGACGCCGAACCAACATCTGAATGCGATCCGCGGGGGCCTGGAAGTTCAGTAGATCCAACTCCCAAACAGTGGTTGGAATGGCTGGCTTGTATCCTGCTTGGCTCAACCAATTGCAGAGCTTTGCTTCTGTAGACAAGACGCCAGCCAACGAATCGGCTGGGCCAATTCCAACGAGATAGCTGCAATAGGGCAAGGCAGGACGGAACCAACAGCGATCAGCACCCTGCGCGATACAGTACGCTTCGGCAGCAGCCAGCAGCATCGCTGCAATCTCGGCTTCATCTTCGTCGGAGAGCGTACACAGCGCAGCGATTCCAAAGCGTGAAGGCGCGACGTTCTCAATCGCTCCATCTGGTATTGCACAGACTTGGATGAAACCTACGGGTTGATCGTCGCGCACGGCGATCATTAGGTGAGCTTGATCGAAGTACGGCTTGGCCTGAACAAACAACTCCATCCGCTCAGGGTTGATCGGAATGCCAAACAGATGGTCTCGATGATGAGCATTCCAAATGTCACAGATTGCGAGTAGATCTGTGTTCAGGAAATTGCGAACGCGCAGTGCCACAGATGACAATTTGGGTTGGAGTTTTGGTCAGTTAACGGAAGGACTAAGTCCCATAGTCTAACAGGCAACACGCCCAAAGTGAACCCGTTTACCTTAAGTCGTTTCCGGCCGATTTACTAACCAAGTACTGGTGATTAGACTCCGCCGAGATCGCCAAGTAAGGAGATCGCTAGCCTTGTGAGTTTTCCAGTTCTTTGCTTCGAGACGTCGCTGCGTAAACCGCTTCGATCATCGCCGAGCGAATTCCTGCGGCTTCGAGAGTCCTTAAGGCAGCAATGGTTGTACCCGCGGGGCTGGTGACTTGATCTTTCAATTGCCCAGGGTGCAAGCCCGATTCCAACACCATCTTTGCGGCTCCCAAGACCGATTGAGCAGCCAATTGCAGGGCGACTTCGCGAGACAGACCGCCTAGGACTCCACCATCGGCCATCGCTTCGATGATTGTGTAGATATAAGCGGGACTTGAACCGGCGATGCCAGTTACGGCGTGCATCTGCGACTGTTCAACTCGCACGCACGTGCCTACGGATTCCATCAGTCGTTGAACCCAAGCCAGATCATCGGTACAAATCTTCGGAAATGAAGTAATTGCCGCCGCTCCGGCTCCAACTTGGGCAGGAGTGTTCGGCATGACTCGAACAATTCTTTGCGTTGAAAGCAACTTAGACAATTCTTCAAGCGACACACCGGCAGCCACCGAGACCCAAAGTCGATCGCCAGCCAACGCGTCTCCTAGCGATTTGCCGACTTGACGAACGATGTGTGGCTTAAGTGCGATGATTACCTGTGAGCAAGCACTGGCCTCATTAAACTCGGCTGTGGCGTTGATCTCCGGAAGCATCTGCTTGAGCTGCTTCCGTCGACCTTCGGAACTCTCCACAACAACTATCTTGCTGGGGTGAAGCACACCTGAACGCACTGCACCAGTAAGTAACGCGGTTGCCATTTGGCCGCCGCCGATAAATCCAACTTTGTCTTGCTTCACAGTCTTATCCGCCATTGTCGTACCGCCGCTAAACCTCGCGACCTTGGCAAGCCGTTATTGCCGTCGCATCGAGTTGACAGATTATAGACCAATTTGCCAAAACAACAGCTACCCGAAACTTAGCCAACAAGTTCACAAAGAGCTTCGTCGATGTGATTGGATTGGGCAGACTTGCTCAAGTTCACCTTTTTGCTGGACTCACTTGGGAGCATCTTTTCAAGTCTTGCCAAAGCGACGGTCAATTGATGCCAGTGGATTTGCAGCTCAAACGTATCTAGCTCGACTCGATCTTCGCTTTCAAAGCCGACTTCGCTAACCCACACCGATTCGCCCAGTACCATAAGATTTTCACCTTGTTGAAGTCCTAATCGCACGGTTTCGTCGACTGGTTCGCCCGAGTGAAACGGTAGAACTTGCACCATGACTCGGTGAATGACCCACAAGGCAGCCTTTTCGGCGTCACCAGCACTGATAGTAGTCTTGAAGTTTCCGCTTTGAACGTAGTACTTGGCCATTTGATTTGCTCGCGATTTTGGGAGTTTGATACTGCACTGAGATCAGTTTTGGATGGCTGATCTTTCGATGTCAGTTAAATCGCAGGTTCGCGGACAACTTTGGTCCCCGTTGCTCAAGAAATCCGAAAAATCGGTGGTTTCAGGGTAACCTCATAGCTTCTTTAGGCTTTGGTGGCCTGCATTTCGAAGTCGGGCTTTCTCAGGGATTTCGGGCCGAAGGCCCAGCGATTTACATAGCCCAGCCCAACGGGCTGGGTAATAAAGCTTAATTAGGTTAAGGGCCAACGGCCCGCCGGTTTGCACGCAAACCGGCGGGCCGTTGGCCCTTTGTTTTTATGGCAAATTGCGTACCCAGCCCTGTAGGCTGGGCTAGGTAAAGGCGTCTTACAGCTAAGGGAATGGTCGCTTGCCGTGAAGTAACCAACCCAAGGGGGTGTACCTGACAAACACAACGTACGTCGACAAACAGGCAATCATCGTTCCAACGATCACAATCGCAAGCTTGATCACCCACGGAGTTTCCAGAGGTATCAATAATGTCTGCAAGAAGAGTACGATGGGTAAGTGAACAAGATAGACCCAATAGGACGAGTCGGCGATGAAGCGGAGTGATGAACTTTGCTTCGACAAAAGTCGTTGACCAAACAGCAGTGAAATCAGAGTCAGGGAAACTGATAGGTAGGCAGTCAGAATCGCAAGTAACCAGTCTCGCCCTTGGATGGCGCTAACTTGCTGCTCAAGGGCA
>CAUJKA010000147.1 GCA_963204965.1 Planctomycetota bacterium
GTGTCCTCTTCGTATTGCTTGATAACCAGACGGTCCTGCCGGGCCCATACCTTCCAGTCGATATGTCGTACGTCATCGCCAGGCAAATAGCCGCGATGTTGAACAAATTCGACCGACTGACCAAAGTAAGGACTGCGATGGCTGCCGGATAGAAACCCTTCGACGATCTGACGAGCCTTCAGCTCCAATTGCTGAGCTCGCTTGACCGCCTCAGGAGGCAAAAATCTTTTGGAAGCGGGCATCGCGAGTCAGTTCATCCTCTGAGGTCGGCGTTTCGGCAATTAATTGATCCACAACGTCATCCGTAGTGACTCCATCGCTTTCGGCAGCAAAGGTAACCACCATCCGATGTCGCAACACCGGTTTAGAAAGCTCTTGAATGTCCTCAACCGTGACATGACTTCGGCCATTCAAGAGGGCTCGCGCTTTTCCACCCAGCACGAGGAATTGAACCGCTCGCGGTCCAGCTCCCCAACCAACCTGTTGTTGAACGAATTCGGGAGAACCTTCGGAACCAACTCGAGTTTGTCGCACGATGGCCAAAGCGTAGCGAATAACGTGATCGGCAATCGGAACGCTGCGCACCAGATCTTGCAATTCGAGAATCTCTTGGCCACTTAGCACCGGAGCGATCGGTTCGCCGGCTTTGGAAGTAGTTCGGCGAACAACTTCAAGCTCTTCATTGAACGAAGGATAGTCGACCAAGACCTTGAACATGAAACGGTCTTGTTGAGCTTCCGGAAGTGGGTAGGTGCCTTCTTGTTCGATCGGGTTTTGAGTCGCGAGAACGAAGAATGGATTGCCAAGTTCATGTCGCACTCGACCCACGGTTACTTGTCGCTCTTGCATCGCTTCCAGCAAAGCGGCTTGGGTCTTCGGTGGTGTTCGATTGATTTCGTCAGCCAAAATCACGTTGGCGAAGAGCGGGCCTTCCATGAAGCGGCGCTGGAGAGCTCCACCGGGCTGTTCTTCGATGACTTCGGTGCCGGTGATATCCGCTGGCATCAAGTCAGGCGTGAACTGAATACGGCTGAAGGAAAGAGAGAGCGTTTTGGCCAAGCTGCTGATGAGCAAAGTCTTAGCCAAACCTGGCACGCCTTCCAGCAAGCAGTGACCACGACTGAAGATGGCGATCAACAGTTGGTCGATGACATCATGCTGGCCGACGATAACCTTGCTAAGCTGCTCGACGATGTTCTTACGAGCCGTCTGAATCTTTTCGATCGACTTGGACTCGACAGCCCCATCTCCATTTTCCCGAGACATTCGCGTTCCTATCCATAGATTCTAGTTAGCGGATTGACTCCACTAGTCTGAAGGGTTTACGTAAGAAATGCTAGCCCCCAAGCCCATTTGCCCTGACTTTTTGGATTGGCCACATCAAGCGAACACTCCACCAAGGTCGTTAGTCTGAGTTGGCAACCGATCTCAGCCAGTATGAGTAACTTTGCGGTCCGTTCGGTGCCATTGGCAAATAGCGTCTTGTGAGCCAAGCACAGCCGTCGTCCTTCAACGTCATTTCCGCGACGGCCACAACTACGACAATGGTATTCAAAGTACCACTTTACGAGTTCGAAATCACTCTTTAAGGATCAGCTTGCGAACTTCTTCGTAGGACAGCGCTTTTGTTGCTCGCAGGGCAAATGGCGGACTTTGGCCAGAAATGCCCGATTTTGCGTACAAAAGATAGTGAACCTTAGGAACTGCATCGAGATCAATTCCCAACTTCTGAAAGTCCGACTTATCTAAGCGAATCAATTGCGACTCTGCGTTGTTCTCCATTGGGTCAACCATGACCGAGATGTTCTTCTTGAATGGATCGAAATGAATGATGCGACCTTGCTTGCAATCGTAATACCATCAGCTTTTCGCAGCCAGTAATGGAGTGTTTTTTCCGTGCTCTTTCAAGTCTGCACGGATCTGTTTCGCAATGCTAAACCGAGCGTCCGATTCAGAGATGTTAGCGTCAATAGCAAAGAACCGAATGTCAGACACAAATTCGGCAGGTGGTTGCTCAACCTGTGCGTTAACAATACTTGAGAACATAGCGATGAATAGTACGAAGAGCAGTTTTCTCACGATCGTCTCCGAGGAAAGCAATTCATCAAATTCAGTTGAGTGAATGCGAAGCAAAATTCTTTGAAATTTCTTCGACACAACACAATAACATATTCCCATGACTATTGCGAAAACAAAGAACCCCTCACCCCCTTACCCCTCTCCCCGAAGCGGGGCGAGGGGAGTAAGAGTCTCGATGCGGAATTGACGAAGCTCTCGACGATATGAAGTTGGACTGGTAACCTCTGTCCGACGATTCACGCGACAAGATCCCCAGCAACTTAGGGCTAAAAAATCCATGGCGGCGCTATTTAATGAATTGAAGATTAAGGATGTGAGCTTTCGCAATCGGATCGCGGTAGCTCCGATGTGTCAGTATTCGTCCGACAACGGCTTTCCGAATGATTGGCATTTCGTGCATCTGGGCTCTCGAGCTGTTGGTGGCGCCGGTTTGGTTGTCGTCGAGGCCACCGCGGTTTCCGCAGAAGGGCGAATCAGTCCTGCTGATAGTGGCATCTACTTGGATGAACATGTTGAGCCCTTTGGTCGGATTGCTTCATTCTTGAAGCAGCATGGTGCCGTGGCGGGTATTCAGATCGCTCATGCCGGTCGCAAGGCCAGTGCTAACAAGCCTTGGGAGGGCGATAACCACATCGATTCCGACAAAGGCGGCTGGGATACAATCGCGCCATCGGCGGTTGCTTTTGGTGCCAATCTCCCGAAGGTACCTCAGGCGATGAGCGTTCAGGATATCAGCCGTATTCGCGAAGCGTTTGTCTTAGCGGCCCAACGATCGCTGGCGGCTGGGTTTGAACTTCTCGAGTTACACTTCGCCCACGGCTATTTGGCTCATGAGTTCTATTCGCCACTGGCCAATAAGCGAACGGACCAATATGGTGGAAGCTTCGAGAACCGAATTCGCTTCATGATGGAAACCATGGAGGCTGTTCGAAAGGTCTGGCCAGAACGGTTGCCGTTGATTGCAAGACTTTCGGTGACGGATTGGGACGAAGGCGGTGTGACTGTTGAGGAGTCTATTGAGCTAGTCAAACGATTGAAGGCCGCTGGTTTAGATTTGGTTGACGTCAGCCAAGGCTTTGTCACTCCCGATATTTCGAAGATTCCCTGGGGACCTGGATTTATGGTTCCGATTGCCAGCCGCATTCGTAAAGAGGCCGACATTCCCGTAGCCGTGGGATGGATGATCTCGGAAGCAGATCAAGCTGAGCAGATCGTTGGCCAGGAGAGTATCGATTTGGTCATGTTGGCTCGCGAACTATTGCGAGATCCTTACTGGCCCTATCATGCAGCCGTGAAGCTTGGTGACCCCAAAGCAGACACGATACTTCCCGTGCAATACGCCCGAGCAGTTCGAGCGCGTTAGAGGTACGCGGGCGTCCCGCCCGCATGCTTAGTTTTTTGCTGATGAAGAGAAACGGGCGGGACGCCCGGGTACCAAAAAACTAGAGAATCTCGCGGCTGAGCTTGCAGGACTGAACGAGGTTCATGCCATGAGTGAATCGACCGATGGCCCAACTGTTCTTATCGATAGGTATTGTGACCGTAACCTTCACAGCTTGAGTCGTGCTTTCGTAAGTTACGATCACTTCGGAGTTGGCTCCGACTGCTTTAAGCAGGTCGGTTGCCTTTTTCTTGCAATCAGCTTCGGTAGCACCAGGAATGATACCGGCTCGCGCAGCCTCGTAGGCGGCATTAGCAGCCGAGTGCTTAATGAAGTTCATTCGAGTCATCTCGATTGCTCCGAGGAACATCGTAAAGATGATTGGAACAACCAAAGCAAATTCCACGGTGGTGGCGCCGAGCCGATTGGACCGGCGACGACGCTTAGCGGCCGAAGATCTGCGAGAGTGAGCTCGGTGTGGAGGTAGTCGGTGTGATGATAGTGAATGCTTCATAGCGATGCTTTCAGGGCGTGCGATGTTCATGGCCTCGGGTTACTCGACCATAACAACTTGTAATCCGCTGGCAATCTCCTTGAACGCATTGCGAAGTTCGGTCTCGTTGGCTGTCGTGTAGGACTTGCCACCAGTAATGCTCGCGATGCTGGTTAGAACAGTTTGCTTGTTAGTTAACATGCTAATGGTGTGGACAACAATGCCTTTCTTGGCGGCGTCTTGAGCTGCCAGGATTGGATCGCGACCGTCATTCCATTCACCGTCAGTCATGAGAATGACAACTTTGTTGCTCAGGTTACGGCAGCCAGTACCCGACAAAGTCGCAACCGCTTTATCAAGTCCCGAGCTCAGATTTGTTCCACCCATCATCGGCTTCTTTCCAAGGTTGCTGATCTTGTTCTGAACATTGACCATCTGAGCTTGAAAATTACTGGTGCTAGGGAGGTTCACATCCAGGGTAGAAGCTGAATACTGCGTGTTTGGATTGATCGGCATGGTGTAGTCTGATGCCCAGGTCACCATTCCAGTGTATGGTTGCGGGCTGAGGTTGTTAGCGATTTCCAAAAAGTCATCGACAGCTCGTGAAAGTACGGCCCAACGACTGTTGGTTGGGTGTGGAGGCGAGAGGTGATATCGCCAAGTCGTTCCCCACGACGTGAAATTGCTTAGATTCGGATTGTTTGGAGGATACGAGTAGTCTGCGCCCGACATGTCGAAGAGCATCGAGCCTGATCGGTCCAGGCAAAGCATCACGTCGTACTCTTGGTAACCCGCGACAGCCTCATTCTTGGGTTCGAAGAATGTACGATCCATCGCCTTGCCAAAGAATAGCGAAGCTTTTACTTTCGAATTGATTTGAACCGAGTTGAAGGGCCTCGTACCAGCCTGGAAACTCCATTTACCTGTGTTGGACTTGGTGACGCGTCCCAACACCACGTCGTTGGCAGTAATGGAAAACGGCTTACCCGCAACAGTGTTCGATGCAGCGTAACTAACAGCTGCATTGATGGCTTGCGTGTCGTTCTCTGTACGAGCGAGCGCCTCGGCTCCTGCCTTAGCAGCAGCATCGGTCGCGATACGAAGATCGGATCGCACCAATTGCATGTAAGCGTAGTCCACAGTCACAGCGGCTACGGCGACGAAGACCATCATCATGCTGACGATCAAGATTGCCGCAGCTCCCTTGCGTCGGCGGTTCATTATGGAAGGCATAGGGGCGGTTCGGATGCTTGTTATTAACATGCTGGTACCTACCAATTGAAAACAGTTCTAAGATGCGTAGTTTCTAAGATGCGTAGTTACTGACGGACCATCGAGACGGATCTCGTGAAGGTCTTTGTCCTCAGGAAAGCTAACGGAATGGCCGTTCCCAATTCTGAAGGTGGAACACTTACGGTGACAGTTACCTTGGTGCCACGCGCAATGCCGGCAAGGCTCGGTGTAATGGTGACCGTTTGACTATCGATGCCACGACTGGTCAAAACCTCGCTGATGCGACTTGTGACTTCGGCTTCGGTGCCGCCCGATCGAGCTCCTGCACGAGCTCCTTCGTAGGCAGAAACTGATATTGCCTGCTTGAGGAAGATCCCGTTTGCCATCTCGATCGCGCCGAAGACAAGCAAAATCATGACTGGAAGCATGACGGCAAACTCAACTACGGCCGCCGCGGCTCGATTAGCCGCCGGGCCACGCAGTCGCGTGAGCTTACGAGTTCTTTGGATTGTTAGTTTGGACATGTTGGTAGTTCTCACTAAGCACCGGTAGTCCCAGGATTGGCAGACAAATGGAGCAAGTCAGCCAAGGAGTTGAGGTCGCTACAGTGCTTAATGTGAAACCTATGTCGAAAACGGCACAGATGCCAAAAAGATTTTCAAAAAGTCGTTAACTAATTCTCAGATGCCCCCCTTTGAGAACTAGTAATATGGGACTTACGAGTCCTTAAATAGCGATCTCCCGCTACAAGTGTTAAAACTTGCATGGAGACTGCGATCGTTTGGAGTGGGAAAAACGTTGAAATGCGGCTAAATTCTCTAGCTCGCCGCCTTAAGCGGATTCCTGAACCATAAGCATTTTTGAATTAGCACACGTGAACGAAACTCCTCCCGACGAACTTCAATCCAGTTCAACGCTCCAAGAAGCGGCTACAAAGTACGGCCTAGACCTACCCGAGTCATCAATTGCTCCCCTGGAAAGCTACTGCCATTTGCTTTGGGAGTGGAATGAAAAGATCAACCTGACGCGGCATACCACGTACGATCTGTTTGTGCGCCGGGATTTGCTAGACACAGTTAAGTTGGCCGCTCATCTTCCTGCCGACGAAGACGTTTTAGATGTGGGAACTGGCGGCGGTGTACCTGGATTACTTCTGGCGATTCTGCGGCCCGATCTGCAAGTCAGCGTCTGTGACAGCATTGCGAAAAAAGCAGGCGTAGTCGAAGAAATGGTCGCCAAGCTGAAACTTCCCGTCGACGTGTACTCGCAACGAGTCCAACTGGTTTTGGAGGATTATCGATACCATTCGCTGGTAACTCGCGCCACCGGCAGTATCGCTCAACTACTCAGATGGGTCAGCGAACATTGGATTCACTTCGATAAACTACTAGCAATTAAAGGACCCAGGTGGGTTCAAGAGCGTGGTGAAGCGCGGCATCTAGGATTGATGAATGGAATCGAACTTCGTTGTCTTGAGTCGTATTCCATGCCAGAAACCGAGTCGGAGAGCAGCATCATTAGCCTCAGTCGCAAGCGGCCCGGTCAGTAGTTTCGGCGCAGTAGTTTCGGCTCAGTAGTTCAGCTTATCCAGCATCTGTGAACTGGCAGTTTAAGGTTTACGTAAACTGGTGTTATCGGCTCCGAAGGTCGTAGCTATACTCTCCGCTCAAAGTTACCTCATCCAACCCCGATAGACGCACTATGACATCCTACTCACTGACGCACCTCAAGTTGTTGGAAGCCGAGAGCATCCATATCATTCGCGAAGTGGCGGCCGAATTCTCCAACCCGGTCATGCTCTATTCGATCGGCAAAGACTCGGCCGTGATGACTCACTTGACCCTCAAAGCCTTTTACCCCGATAAGCCACCTTTCCCATTTTTGCACGTAGACACGACTTGGAAATTCCGCGAGATGATTGCTTACCGCGAGAGTTACGTTCGTCAAAAGTTGGGAATAGAACTGCTGGTTCATATCAACGAAGAGGGCCTGAAGCTAGGGTTGGATCCCGCGGAAAATAGCGAAAAACACACCGAAGTCATGAAGACTGAGAGTCTCAAGCAAGCGTTGAACAAGTACAAGTTCGATGCTGCATTCGGTGGAGCTCGACGCGATGAAGAGAAGTCGCGAGCCAAGGAGCGCGTATTCTCGTTCCGCGACAAATTTCACCGCTGGGACCCCAAAAACCAACGTCCAGAACTTTGGAATCTCTACAACAGCAAGGTCAATCCAGGCGAGAGCATACGCGTGTTCCCGCTTAGCAACTGGACGGAATTGGACGTTTGGCAATACATTCACCTTGAGAATATACCTTTGGTTCCACTTTATCTCGCGGCAGAACGTGAGGTCGTAGAACGTGGTGGAACGCTCATTATGAAGGATGACGATCGATTGACCTTGCGTCCCGGTGAAAAGCTGGAGAAACGCATGGTCCGATTCCGCACGTTGGGTTGTTATCCGTTGACTGGAGCCGTCGAATCCAACGCCACGACACTGCCTCAGATTATTCAAGAGATGCTTCTGACCAAGACTAGCGAGCGACAAGGTCGAATGATCGACAAAGATGCCGGTGGAGCGGGAATGGAAGAGAAGAAGAAGCAAGGCTACTTCTAAGCCAGCCCAAACGTCGAAGACCGTGCGGCTTAAAGGGCACGCGGTCTGGAAATCTAGCCGCGAAGCCCATCGGCAGCGTTTCAATACTCAGATTCACTAAATCGATCCGTCTTCAAGAGACTGATCACAAGAATACCAACACACAAGTACCCTAAGTCTCGATTAAGCCTCCACAAAAATGAGCCACCAAAGCGACCTGATTGCGACGGACATTAACGAATACTTGGCACAGCATGAGCGAAAGCAATTGCTTCGATTCATTACTTGTGGAAGCGTCGACGACGGCAAGAGTACCCTGATCGGTCGTTTGCTTTTCGATTCCAAGATGCTTTACGAAGATCATATTGCGCAGTTGGAATCGGAATCGAAGGTCCACGGTACAACCGGCGGAAAGTTCGACCCAGCTCTGGTAACCGACGGGCTAAAGGCTGAACGCGAACAAGGCATCACAATCGATGTTGCCTATCGCTATTTTTCGACTGCCAAGCGCAAGTTCATCATTGCCGACACGCCTGGCCACGAACAATACACTCGCAATATGGCCACCGGCGCATCGACGGCGGACTTGGCGATCATTTTGATCGACGCGCGTTATGGCATGTTAACTCAAACGCGACGTCACAGCTTTATCGTTTCACTGCTGGGCATTCGTCACGTCGTAGTCACCATTAATAAGATGGACTTGGTGGACTTTAGCCAAAATCGCTTCGAAGAAATCTGCGACTCCTACCGCGACTTCGCCGCTCGACTGGACCTTCCCGACTTACACTTCATTCCGATCTCGGCGCTCAACGGCGACAACGTCGTTGAGCCTAGCCCTAGCATGCCGTGGTATCAAGGAAGTACGTTGATGAACTTCCTCGAAACCGTTTACATCGGTTCCGATCGCAACTTCGAGGACTTTCGATTCCCTGTCCAATACGTTAATCGACCGAACTTGGACTTCCGCGGATTCTGTGGAACAATCGCCTCGGGCATCGTACGCAAGGGCGACGAGATCATGGTCTTGCCATCGCGACAGACAAGCCACGTGAAAGAGATCGTAGTTCAGGGCGAGACACCCGATGAGGCGTTCACGCCACAATCGGTCACGTTGACACTTGAGACTGAAATCGACTGTAGTCGCGGGGACATGATCGTTCGTCCCGGCAACTTGCCCAAGGTCAGCAATAGCTTTGACGCGATGATCGTGTGGATGAGCCAAGAAGCAATGATTCCTGGCAAGAGTTATCTCATTAAACACACGACGCAAACGATTCCCGGCCAAATTGAATCGCTTCGGTATCGAGTCGATGTGAACACTCTGCACCGATCGCCGGCTCCAGATCTGCAACTCAACGAAATTGGCCGCTGTACTATCGTTGTGAACCAGCCAATCTACTACGACCCATATCGTCGCAATCGCACGACCGGCGCATTCATCGTGATCGATCGCATCTCCAACATTACAGTTGGGGCAGGCATGATTACATCGCGTGAAGCCGATCGCAAACAGACGCTAGCTCCTTGGGAGATCGAAGAATCTGGCGACTCGACTGGTGAGAGCTCTGTTCGAACGATCACTACTGACGAACGTCGAGCTCGGATGGGGCAAGCTCCAGTTACATTGCTGTTCACAGGAATGAGCGGTAGCGGCAAATCGACGATCGCTCGAGGCGTTGAACGAGCACTCTTCGACAATGGCCGCTTGTCTGTGGTTCTCGACGGTGAAGACCTGCGCCGTGGGTTGAGTCGCGATCTTGGTTACACGCCCGAGGATCGCTCGGAGAATCTTCGCCGCTGTGCTCACGTAGCTCGCTTGCTCAACGAGAACGGCTTCATTTGTTTGGCATCCTTGATCGCGCCAAGTGCCGCGGTTCGTGACAAGGCTGCCGAGCTAGTGGGTCGCGAAAGATTCTTAGTGATCCATGTCGACGCGCCCGTTGAAGTATGTCAGCAGCGTGATCCACGTGGTCACTATCAGAGCGCCGAACAAGGTCAGATGCCTCGTTTGCCTGGAGCTGGGACGACTTACGAAGCTCCCACATCGCCCGATCTCGTACTCAATACTCAGCAGATGTCGATCGAGGAGTGCGTGGAGAAGGTCGTCGAGTTGCTCAGCAGCCGCAAGTTCGTCTCTTAAGGGTGCGCGGGCGTCCCGCCCGCTGGTTTGTTTTTGGTGTCCAGGCGTCCCGCCCGCAACAAGAAGTTGTGTTTAACCGTCAGCCGAAGGCGTAGGTGTTCTTGGACATAACCAACGCGCGTACGCCTTCGGCTGACGGTTAAACAGGTTAAACACCAGGGAACCTCCCAAAACGGCTGGTGTCTAAGTGGAGCCTTGCCAATCCGGAGATTGGCACGATCCTGCCAGTTCTTCCGTTCTACTGGCTGGTTTTTGGGAAAAACAGCCAGCCCTCGGATCACTTATTAGCAACAAGAGGGGATACGCGTTAGAATAGGGCAGTTGTTTCTCGGACCAAAACTTCCAGAGGGGCGTCGAATAATCAAGGATTTTTCGACCCATCCGCTTTGATAACTTTCATCCATGACTTCCATCGTTCAAACAAATTGCCCGGCTTGTTCGAATCGAATGAGATTCAATCGTCCGTCTCAAAAGATTGCCGCAGTCCGGTGTCCGGTCTGTCGTAACTTCTTTGAAGTTGAATCTGCCAAACTGGAGGAAGAGGCGGTCGTTGCCATCGTCGTCGATCAAGCGCCAATTATAGCGACGCTTATTGACGACCCCTCCGATCAGACACCTACAGAAGTTGCTCGACCTGTTCAGCCCGGTCATCCGCCCAAATCCAAGCGCCCCAAAGCTCCGAAGCCCAACCCTCCTGCAACGGATATATTTGCCGACGACGAAGTTACCGTTGAAGCAGTAGAAGTTGGTTCGACGAGCGCATTTCCGTCAGCCTCGCCACCTCAACGGTCGCTCAAGTCTGTTGGCGGAAGTTCAAAGTCGAAGAACTCATACCAGCCCGGCTCGGCCCAAGGTTCAATTACTAAAAAACGAATTCCAATTATCATCGCTGCAGCGAGCAGTCTCGTAGCGATTCTGGTGATTGCCTTCGTGGGATACAAGTATTTTTCATCAGGTTCCAACGATACCATGGCCGCGAAGCTGGCCGG
>CAUJKA010000148.1 GCA_963204965.1 Planctomycetota bacterium
CTCAACCTAAACAAGCCGCTTGAATCTGTCTCATGGCAACCAGCCTCCGCCGGTAACAAGCCTGGACGAGGCTTCGTCCATTGTAGTTGCACCATGCAAGGCCAAGCAGCTTCCATCGCCATCGTCGCCGCCTGAGCAGGCTTGAGACTTGATACTTGAGACTTCAAACTTCAAACTTCAAACTTCATACTTCTTCTAGGGCCGTACTTGCGCTCTCTGCCCAAGATTGTTAGTGAATGTCGGTTCGCGGCGACTTTGTTGAACAACTGGCTGCTTAGCGAGAGGTCCTTCAAATTTGATAGCAGTTTTTTCAAAGTCGAGTAACGGCTTGAGTTCGTAGATGTTCTTGTAGCCGTAGCTATAGAGCGCATTGAAGGTATGAACATTGAGGGCAGCGCGGAAGGATTTAGATGGAAAGGCTTCCTGCTGGTTTGTGAAGTTGTTGTTGCAATAGATGAGCACGCGAGTCTCTTTGTTGGGTATGATCTTGGCGAGCGTTTCTTCCGTGAACTCTGGGAAACTCAGATTCTTCGCACCTTTGACATGAAGGGCCGCAAATTTCGCCTCGCTACGAGCGTCCAGAATCACAATCGATTTGTCGGCCATAAGTTCGATGAATTTCTCTTCGCTCACAAGTCGCTCGGCCCGTATCGCCTCCACCTCTTGAACTTGTTGAGCGAACCCGCGATAGTCCACCAAGGGATTGTCGTCGCCTGAGCATGGTGACATGCTCGAGGAAATCGCAGCCAATGCTAAAACCATTCGGCAGAATTGCTTGCACATGATTCACCTTGCGAACTTGAGATCGGATGTTTGGGCTTGTGCTTCACAAGCGTCACCATTTCAAGTTACGACCAGTTCGCAACAGAATCAACAGTTAAACGGCAAGTAGTTACATCCGTGTTACAAGGCACGTCCGATTTTTCTTTCGTATCTAATTTGATTCGCCGTTGGAGATGAGACCGTCTTCGCTCGTAGCCACTATAATCAACCCGAAGCATCTGTCTTTAGCCTTCACCTTTAGTCTCCTCCAGCGATCTCTCAACGAAACTGTCATGAGCACATCCGCGACGACCACTACTCCCAAGTATGAGTTCTTCTCTCAGTTAGCTCGTACGATCAACTCCGGGCAATCGCGATCGATCATCTTAGCGGGCAACGTCAACGACTTGTACTTTGACGGCAAGAACTATGTACCGCTGGTGCCTTTCTTGCTTGAGAAGACTCGCATCGACGGGCTGATTCAAATCGTTTACGAATTGAATGGACCGGTTCGCGTTGCCGATGCGGATAAAGCGAAACTGCGGGAAGCTTGGGCGGCGTGGAAGTCCGGTATCGATGTTGGTTCACTGGCCATCAAAGAGATCGGCAACGAACGCAGCAACATCGATTTGCGTCGCAAGGAGTTCGACCAGTATTTGCGTGACTCGATTGGCAATGCTACACAGGCGCTCGAGTTCATGCGACAGTTGTGCATCTGTTCCCGAGCGACGTTGAAAGAGAAGTTGCTGATCTTCATCGAAGCGGCCGACATGCTGTTGCCCGCTGGCGATGGTGACCTCGCCAGGCTTAATGACGCTCAGCTTCGAAGAATCGCCATCGTGACCGATTGGTTCAGCGCTCCCGACTTTTTCTCGGGGAAAGATACTGTCGTTTTGATCGCCGAGTCGCGTTCGTTGGTTCACTCGCGAATGGCTCGACTACCTCAAGTGCTGTCGGTCGATATTCCCGCTCCCGACGGAGACACGCGTCGCCATTACATCCAGTGGCAACAAAGTCTTCCTTCGACAGCGACAATTCCTGTCGCTGACGAGACAGTGGATGGTTCACAGGCTAATGGTCCTGCCCCGCAAGTGCACGAACTGGCCGCTTCGACAGCCGGACTGAGCATACATGCCTTGCGGCAGTTGTTGCTTAAAGCGCTGTATCGAAATTCGCCCGTTTCCAAGCAAGACGTGGTCGAGCAAGTGGAAGCTTTCATTCAAGCCCAGCTCGGCGAAGATGTCGTCGAATTCAGTAAGCCTTCGCACCGTTTAGTCGATGTGATGGGCTTTACGAACTTGAAAAAATTCCTCAACGACTACATGATTCCGCGACTGAAGCTCTCGGATGATAGCGCGCTTCCCGGTGCCGCAGTGGCTGGTCCCATTGGCGGTGGTAAGACCTTTATCTTCGAAGCATTGGCTGCAGAACTGGACATGCCCGTATTGGTCCTGAAGAGCATTCGTAGCCAGTGGTTTGGTCAGACGGATGTGATCTTTGAAAGACTGCGCCGCGTTCTTGAAGCTTTGGGCAAAGTTGTGATCTTTGTCGACGAAGCTGACACGCAGTTCGGCGGAGTAGGGGAGGGTGCGCACGAGACCGAGCGACGCTTGACTGGCAAGATCCAAGCGATGATGAGCGACCCGAAGTTGCGTGGTCGAGTGATCTGGCTGTTGATGACCGCGCGGATACATCTGTTGTCGCCCGATATTCGTCGACCAGGGCGAGTCGGCGATTTGATCATTCCGATTTTGGACGCAACCGGTGAGGATCGCAAAGAGTTCATTCGCTGGATGATTAAACCTGCTGGCGACCTTGGACTGGGCATCGTCGACTGGTTGGATCAAGAAGGTCTGCCGCAGGATTTCTCCGCTGCAGGATTCTCAGCACTTCGCAGTCAGTTGAAGGCGATTCCACCGAAGTCAGAAGCTGAATTGAAAACGGCGATTGCAGATTTCTTGCAGCCATCCATCGGTCCGACTCGGCGCTATCAAACGCTGCAAGCTCTCGTGAACTGCACTCGTCGAAGTCTTCTTCCCGATCCCAATGTGACCGACGAACAGCGGGCGATGTGGGAGAAAGAGATTCGCTTGTTGGAGTCACAAGGCATTCGCTAGTCGACTAGCTCGAAGTGGAATTCACCAG
>CAUJKA010000149.1 GCA_963204965.1 Planctomycetota bacterium
CTCCGTTGTATACTACTGAGCAACATCTGGAACAAAGTCTTTGATAAATGGCTACAATCAAAACCCGCTGTCAGTGATCTTATCCCCCAATGAGCCGTGGAAAATTAACTGCCGACGAGCGCACCAGCCGGACCGCACCCCAAGAACAGCTACTCGATTCGTATTCGATCGACCGATCAAGGTGGATTGTCCTTCGAGAAGGATTTGACTATCCAAGTTGTTGACCAGTTGGAAGTGAGCCAGCCAATTCAGATCGGTGATGGTACGGCTCAGAGATCGGTAGTGAAGCAGTTGGTGGTCAATTTCGATCAAGCCGTTGTGGTGGATCCAGGTGCATTTGCTGTCCAGCAACGAGTGAAAACGGCGAGTAACACATTGCAGCTCAACAACGTCGTTACGAACGTTGTTCTGTCCCCGCTAGCTGGTGGAGGTTCCAAGGCAACTCTGACATTCACGGGCGCCTATACGAGGGTAGGTACCAATGCACTGGTCGACGGCAACTATCAACTGACCATCGATGGTTCGAAGATTCGCACGGTGGGCAACAATAGCCTACTGGATGCCGACAACGATGGCCTTGCAGGGGGCACAAGAGTGTTGGGAGCCAACGCATTGGATAACTTCTATGCACTGCTTGGTGATGTGAATGGCAACGGTGAAGTTGACGCACAAGATCTCCTTGGAGTCAACAATGCCTATCGGTCTCGCGTCGGTCAAGCGAACTACAACGCAGCCTACGACATTAACGGCAACGGCCAAATCGATGCCCAGGATCTATTGTCTGTTCAAAACAACTACCGAAAGAAGCGTGTGTTCTTCTAGAGTAGTTTCCTAAGCGTTGATCCTCTGGCTCACAGGCTCGTACTTAAAAATCTGGATAGCTTCAACGAAGCTTTCCGTTGTTCACACAGAACTATTTACCATGAGAACTTTCATGATCCAACTCGTTCGTTTTCAATTGAAGTGGATCTTGCTCGCAGCAGGTGTCATTCTGAGTAGTCTGTCCTGTCGCGCGGACATGTACATCAGTTTCACCAACGATGCAACCGCCACAAGCTTTGTGGTTTTCGAAGGCAGCACAATCGAAATCCCGCTGTTTTTGGTTGCGAGCAGCGGGGACAATAGACGTGCCTCTTTAGGTGTCTACTCTTCCGGGGCCACCGTAGAGTTTGGTTATGGCTCTGGTGCGGGAAGTCTCAACAGCGGTAACGCAACGATTGAGGCCGTTGCTCTCGAGTCACACTGGGACTCGAGTTTGAACTATCTGGAGATCGACAACCTCCAGAAATACGCTATTCTCGAGGGGTTGGTGAGCGGCCCCTCCGTAACGCCAGTCTTTCCGACTTCAGGTAGTAACTTTGTGAAGATTGGAAGAGTAACACTTCATTCTGGCGTAGTTGGGAATGTAACTCAGTTGTCTTTGTCCGATTCTCGAAACTTCGAGAACATCAATTTGCTTTACGACTCCAATTTGGGCGTTTCGTTACAAGGGCAAATCACATTCGTAAACGCAACATTGGCAACCATACAGGCCGTGCCCGAACCTTCGTCGTTGTTGACTGTTGGATTGGCGATTAGCCTACTTGCGGGGTTGAGATTTCGATGTTGCTTCTTGGCTAGTTCAGAAGTTGAGCGACATAGGCCCTAAGAGCTTCGAGGAAGGCACTTCGTCATTTTGGCTTGGACTTGAAGTTTACGCCATCTAGCTCAAGTTTGAGGTTCTAGGCTCTTGAGGCCGTGCTGAGCTTTGTTCGTTTTTGGCTTCGTTTTGTTGACGTTGAAGCTGAATTGCTGCAAGAAGGAGCGGGGTTCGGCCTAGGAATTACTGGATCGACAGATAAAATCTGAGCTTCAGAGGGTGAGTAGCCTTAGTTTGTGGCTACTCCTTTGCTTAACCATTGCCTGTACAATTGGCACGGTACTCTGGCACAGCAGTTCTCTGATCATGCGGCTCATATTGGTTTCCGGAGAGAGTCTACCATTGCGGCGGCTCACGGGGAACTAACTTCGCGCCGCAATAATTGATCCACAAAAGAAGTTCCATGAAGCGCTCAATCACACAATTGCTCCTAGCACTCAGCTTGGTTTCAGCGACAACAACCATCGGCCTCTCTCAAGATGGCGGTAAGACCGATAGTCCAGCGGCTTCGCAAAACGGTGCTCCACAGGCGGCTCCTCAAGCTGCTCCCCCAAGCGACTTTCCGGATCTAACGATTCCAGAAAAGGCGGATGCCGCGGCGCTTCAGTCGATCGTTGCAAAAGCAAAGCAAGCTCGTCCAACCAATGGCGAGCAGTACAAGGCTCAGCAAACAGCCATCAAAACTGCATCCGCCAAGTTGATGCAAATGCTGAAGAAGGATTCGTCGGGCTATCAACAGGCTGAAGTGGATTCGATCACTGCGTCAGTCTCACTCCTTACGTTCTTCAACGAGAAGGACCAGGCAACGCTGATTACGCAATTGACGGACTTTCTCAAGGGCCGCAAGCAGTTGTCCATGCAAGACGTGCAAACTGGCATGATGGCGGCAGGCATGTTGGAGCTACAACCACAGAAGCAACCAGCCCACAGCGTCTACTCTGTGCTGGACGAATTGCTCAAGCCTGATAAGCGCCCTGAGATGCAGAGTCTTCGATTGCATATTCAAGCTTCCATCCGACGCTTGGAGATGTTGGGGCGCAAATTCGAATTTGAAGCGAAGTCGATCGACGGCAAGTCGTTGAAGACGGATGATTTCGCCGGCAAGTACGTGTTAGTAAGCTTCTTCGCTTCGTGGTCCAAGCCAAGTATTGCCGAGCTAACACTTGTTAAAACTCATTACGAAAAATATGCGGCGAAGGGCCTTGTGGTCGTCGGGGTTTGCATGGATGAGAATCGCACCGACTTGGATAACATCCTGAAGCAAACTCCCCTGCCCTGGCCCGTTGTGCATGACAATGCTGCCAATGTTCTGGGTCGTTTCCAACTGAAGTACGGCATCGCCAGTCTTCCTACAGGTCTGTTGTTGAATAAGGAAGGCACGGTGATCTCGTTGGAGGCCAGGAACGACGAGCTCACGCGATTGATGCAGATGCTCTTCGACGCACCTACACCAGCCGCCGCTCCCGATCCAAGTAAGACGACCAGTAGTGCTTCCAACGATGCTGCTAAGCCTAAGCAGTAGGACTCGGGTCATCCGTGTTCAGGGACGGGCGTAGAATCAAACTTTCGACATCAGGATGGGTCATAATGTTTCACAGAATTCGATCTCTTTCAGCTATTCTCCTAGTTTGCCTCGGAGTTTTGAGTCTTGGTTGTGATCGCACCGTACAACAGATCGATTCGTCCAAGAAACCTAGCGAGACTGACTCTAAAAGTCAGCCCGACGATCTGACTCTCGACGAAGCCGGTCCATCAGCCGGTAACCCTTCAGTCGCGAACCAACCGCCGCAGAGTTCACCTTCTAACGACGCTCTGCCCATGAATAACGCGGGCAAGTCGGCAACTGAACCCGCTACGCCACTTGTTGCTGGCGAGAAAAACACGGCCGAAAACGCGAGTGAATCGCGAGTCGTTGAAGTCGAGATCAAAAAGTCGAACGATCCGCAAGTCATGGCCAGCTACATCGCGGATCTTGATCGTAACATGGAGATTTTGCTTTCCACGAATCAGCAGCGAGATCCTGATGCGTTCCGCAAGAATGCAACCAACTTAGCCAAAATGAAATTGGCTGCGGCAAAGCATCTCGCCAGCCTCCCTCAGATTAGCGTCGAACAAGACAAGCTGGCAATCAAGAGTCAGCTTGTAGCACTCAGTCACTTGAGCGGCTTGAAGGATGTGCAGGCCGCTAAGCAACTCGAAGAACTGGCTAGGCAACTCCGTGAAAGCACCGACCCTGAGCTAAAACAACAAGGACAAATCGTTCTCTTCGGGTTTGCAGTACAAAATTTGCAAAACGGTCAATTGTCGGATCCTCAACAGATCGTTCTGGCCGCTCAATCACTAGTTTCTGATCCGCGATTTCGAAGTCGCTTGGAGATGACCAGCTTGCTTCATTCGATGAGCGTCCTTGAGCAACTTGGCTACCGCGAACAGATCCAACAACTCCAACGAATCTCTTTTGATGCCTTTTCGGGATCGTCTGACCAGCCATTGCGATACGAAGCTTGGAATCAGTTGGTCGCAAGTAGCCCTGCGCGGGTCGATTTTTTGAACTCGCTTGATCCACTGGGAACGTCGACCTTTGATCGCGTAACAGCACTTGCTGCAGCTAAAAAGTTGTTGGCCGAGTTTCCCAACCCAGTGACCCTAGAGATGCTGGCCACATCGATACCTAACATCGAGTACGCAGGGCAAGTTGAGTTCAGTCGCGAACTTGCATCCCTGGTCGAAACAGAATTGGTACGCATGGATGATGGCGTATCGAAGCAATCTGTCACTGCAGTTATGACCGAGTACAAGCATCGCACTAGTTGGCTTGGCAAGCCTTTGGAAATGTTGGAGTTGGTTGATAACAATGGTAAGGCACTGAGTTTAGCCGACTATAACGGAAAGGTAGTTCTGGTCGATTTCTGGGCCACATGGTGTTTGCCGTGTTTGAAAGAGTTGCCCGTGATCGAAAAGATCTACGCAGATCTTCATGATAAGGGTTTTGAAGTGCTGAGCGTCAACATGGATGCTGACCAGAGTCAACTACAGCAGTTCATCAAGGATCGCTCAACGCCTTGGAAGATTTATCGCAATCCTCAGGGTGACACTCGCCCGTTGACGCAACATTTTGGCATTACGATGTTCCCACACGTCTTGGTCGTGGGACGCGATGGGAAAGTCGCCGCGATGCATGTGCGTGGTGACGCGCTTCAACAAACTATCAAAGACCTACTCGCAAACTGACCCGCTATGCACGCAGAGATCATCGCCGTTGGAGATGAACTATCCAGCGGACAACGGTTGGATACGAACTCGCAATGGTTGAGCCAGAGATTAGGCGACTTGGGAATTTTGGTAACTCGCCACACAACAATCGGGGACCATTTGGACCTGAATGTGAGCACGTTACAGGAAGCCGCTGCTCGTAGTCAGATTGTAGTGATTACTGGAGGTCTAGGACCAACGTTAGACGATTTGACACGCGAGGCCATGGCTCAAGCTTTCGATCGGCCCTTGGAGTTGGATTCCGCTTCGCTAGAGCACATCGAGCGACTGTTTGCTCGGCGCGGTCGACCTATGCCTGAGCGAAACAAAGTCCAAGCTCTGTTTCCATCGGGTACTGTTGTGATCCCCAATCCGCATGGCTCTGCGCCCGGCATCGATTTGAGCGTTGAGTATCGAGGCAACGCCGCGCGACTGTTTGCTTTTCCCGGTGTGCCGGCCGAAATGAAGCAGATGTGGGACGAGTCGGTTCAAGGCAGAATTGAATCAATGATCGGATCATCGCGTGGCTCGCTGTTCTTTCGCTCGGTCAAGCTCTTTGGGCTCGGCGAAAGCGATGTGGAAGCCCGTGTGCCAACCTTGATCGCGCGGGATCGCTATCCGATGGTTGGGATTACGGTCAGCCAAGCAACGATCACTTTGCGTATCGCTGGCAGAGCGCAGTCGTCAAAGGAGTTCGAGAAGCTGATTCAGCCTACGCTAGACGAGATTCACTCGAACCTAGGCGATATCATCTTTGGTTACGACGAAGATGAAGTGCAAGACGCGTTACTTCGAGGTTTGGTGAATTCGCAACAGTCCTTGGCATGTGTCGAAATTGGTGGGAATTGGATTCAATCGGCGATGCAGGAAGTCAATGGTGCTTCAGAAAACTCTTTGGCGTTTTTGGGAGGCGTGTTTCTTGGCAATCATGACACCGCCCGTCAATGGTGCGCGAGTGAGAGTACCACGGAAACACGCAATGACGATGACTATTTATTGAAGCTTGCCGAACAGGCACGTCGGCAGTTTTCTGCTTCGATTGGTTTGGCGGTGGCGGGCTATCCAAGTCAATCTCAGATTTCAAGTCAGCCGCCTGGGACAGCCTTTCAATTTACTTTTGCGGTCAGTTCAGTTGATCCCAGACTTGATGGTAAGCTCGATCAACGAAGCATGGGCGGGCATCCCGAAGTGCTCAACCCACGCGCCGCGAAGTCCGCCATGGATTGGCTACGACGCATGCTAGTGAGCTCTTCGTAATTCTTCGTAGGGTGTGTGAAGCCGTGCATCTCGCCGTTTATGTTCGTCCTATTTGTGGACTCCGCCTACCGCATCACTTCTAATCACCAAACGACTGCACGCGTAACACACCATCCTCTTTTAGACTCGATTACAGACAGTCGAGCCAGAAGACAGGAACGCAGAATCCTCTCACGGAGGCACAACGCCACAGAGTTAAGGAGATCACTCAGCAAGAACAAATTTAGTAATGAGTCAAACATCGACGGCTAACTGGGTTACTTCGTCAACTTCGCTCCAAACTCGGTTCTTCATTCGACAATCGC
>CAUJKA010000150.1 GCA_963204965.1 Planctomycetota bacterium
AAGGCTTTACGCATGGCGTCTGCCCACCGCCGATGATCAGCTTCTGAATCCAGTGCGCTACGGTTCTCAATACTCGCCAGAATGTTCGCTAAGGCACATCGCTCTTCACCTGTGATCTCGGCCCCAGTCTGTTTGGCTAACTCCAAAAAGCACTCCACTGAGAGTCGTTCTACCTCTTTAGCGGCTTCATACTCTCTTCTGCAGACGTCGTCGGTGGGAGGCAGAGCATCGAGCATCCGACGAAAGGAGCTAACCAGTATCGAAATCTCATTAGCGAGCGAGAATGGCTTCCAAAACGCGAGGACTTGTCGATAGAACGACGCCAACTCTCGAACCTTTCCTGTTCCCACCCTCGGTAGTTTTCCCTGCTTGTCAAATACTGACCGCATTGCGTTATCGATTCGCGTTGCGTATGCAACTCCCTTTGTCATACGCTTTCGGGACATGAGAAGATTCCAAATCCACTGAAACGACCAACTTAACTGCGGTATTTCCGTTAAAAGCCCAATGGTCTCTTCTAGTTCGTTGACGTTCGGTAAGCCATTAAATCCAACAGCAGCGACATCGCGATACTCGTCCGGAACTTCGCGAAGTAGTTCATTAAGTTCGAACATACGCTTGCGGATTGATTCACGTAGGTCTCCAACTTCGCCCACCACTGCTGATGCCTCAGCATGGTCCGCAATCCTTCGAGACAATGCTTGCCGAACGTTTCTTAGGTGGTCCTTGTCACCAGTAAGATCACTCGACACAAGTTGGCCAATCGCAGCATGAAGCGACATATCAGCTTGTGCACCCCACGGTCGCGCCAAGCGAATCATGATTGGCCACGGTTCCGAAATAGCATTGATTCGTGGAACCACTGCTTCCAAAGCTTGGTGATTTCTACTTGCCAACAATGCGCTCTTATCCATCAACGCCTGTTGTGCGAGTACTGCGGCCACAACCCGAGATTTGCCTGTACCCGGTGGACCAACAACAATTGAAAGGTTGCATTTCGTAGTGGCCTTGGTCGCAAGCATCTGCTCATGGTTCAACGACAGCACTTGAGAACCAACGACGCTTATGGGTGAGTCATCACAAGATACATTGAGCGTGGTTTGGGTTGATTGGTTAGGCATGTGCGGAAATAACTGCGTCAATGAGGTGCGATCCAACTGATCATCAGGTATCTCATTGGCAAGTGCCATCAATTCCTTATACAAACCACCTGTGTACTTCCACTTTCTAGGAATGATAAGGCTTGCACGATTATAGATACCGTCCTTGCTGATACTCTCGAGGGAGGGCATCGAGTATGTGCAACCTGTATCGAGTCGCTCAGCGCACCAATCAGGATAGAAATGATTAAGTAGTCGAGCACATTCAGCCCAAGAGGTTTCGTTAATCCCGTCGTCACTGATCGAATCAACACCGCACAGTTCGAGGAAAGCGCGACGCTCATCAACATTCTTTAGTCGGCGTTCGAGCCATCCCTCGTTGATTCTGATTGATCCAATGGCCTCCAAGTTCAATTGCGTTCCGTCAATCTTCACGCGGAATGGCTGCACAAATACTGGAGAAACGAAGTCAACGTCTTCTCCTTTCTGGGTATCGCGCCAGCGATAACGCTGGATTGGATATCCAACAAACAGATAGTCGTCTTCAGCAAGCTTCCTCACCCATTTATGCCACGTCTCCCGCGTTCGGATTTGAATTTGATTTGAGTTTGGAATCGCTCCATCCAAACAGACGATCGATTCGAATTCGTCGGATGCAGTAGCCGTTATCGAAGAACGCTGATCAAGTCGGACGCACTCAGCGTAGTAGTCACAGAGACGCCGAAAAACCGACCATCGTGATTGGCGGCGATCGATTGAACGCGAAGGTAGAGGATCGGGAGCCTTCTTCCCAGAATCGGGCTTCACATTCGGATTCTGCGCTGCCTGAACACGGGGATTTGTATTCGGCATGGACCGGGTGGTTGAAGCTTGGACATTGCTTCCGTAATCCGCCCGTGAGTTCAAAGCGAACCATTTCGTGCCACGAAGAGCGACCTGCCCCTTGGCTTGAAGAGTGAGAAGGGCCTGATTGGCTTCGCTTGGGCGTACCGCCAGCAGTCTGGCCAATTCCCGCGTGGTCAACCCGGTACTTCTGCCGCTCAATCGCTGGAGGACTTTCTGTTCATCAATTGCCGAGTTGCCGCTGCTCACAGATCCCTTTACTTCATACCTGTTTGGAATTGCCGAAGAAGTACATGATAACGGGTTAGTTTCAACCGGAATCCCGCGTTCTTCCCTGAAAATGGAATCGAAGGGAGATTTTGGTGCTGTATGTTGGAGACGCTAGTGTGAAGAATTGCACTCAGCCCGGCTCCATCTGTGACAAAGTCTCCGAAATCTTGAAAACAGGTGAGACTTAGCCGCTTGTAACCTGCTAGGGGCTTCTCGTAACTGTTGTGTTCTATCGCGAACCGTGTGGTTTGTGGCACTTATTGAACACGATTGTTATGAGGCTTCTTCAGATGGATCATTGGTGGGAGATTGGCTTGCCGGACGCTCATGCGCCGGCGATTGTGCGAGGAGTGGCGTACTACCGGCACTCGGCCCAGGACCGACAAGAGAACTCAATTCCGATTCAACAGGATCAAGTTCGCGCCTGGGCAATACAACATGGAGTTGAGATCATCCGCGAATTCTGCGATGCCGGCCGCTCGGGATTAAACTCCGAAGGGCGTCCAGCGTTCACCGAGATGATGGACGAATGGATCACGAAACGGGATGACTTCGAATACGTGCTCTGTTTGGATGTCTCGCGCTGGGGGCGATTCCAAGACATCGACTTGTCGGCTCAGTTTTCCGCGATCTGCAAGAAGCATAAGAAGCAGGTCATCTACACGACGATCGGTAAACCGCGGGAAGACGACCCGTTGTATCCGGTCTACGTCCAGTTTGAACGCTTCCGAGCCGCGCAATACAGTCGCGAGCTGAGCGACAAGGTTTGGCGTGGTTGCGTGAAGATCGCTGAGCAAGGGTATTGGGCCGGTGGTCCGCCTCCGTATGGTTTGCAGCGATTGCTCTTGGATGAAAAACGCGAACCGCTCAACGTTCTTCAGCCCGGGCAACGCAAGGGAATCCAGAATCAACGCGTAACGCTCGTAGAGGGACGCCCAGAAGAAGTTGCAACGATCCGGCGCATCTTCGAAGCGTTCGTTGTGCGTGGCGATTCGGAATACAAGATCTGCGAAGATCTCAACCGCGATGGTGTTCCATCACCAAGCGGTCGGCGCTGGGGCGCGGGCAGCGTGTTGGCTCGACTTCGCAACGAGAAGTACGCCGGCACGATGGTCTACAACCAAACCAGCGGCAAACTCAAAACGCCAAAACATCCGAATCCGCCTGAGGAATGGGTGCGAACGCCAGAAGCTTTCTCCGGTGTCATCGACTTCGAATTGTATCTGCGAGCCCAAGAGATTCTGGAGAAGCGCAAGCAGCGCTATGATCCCGATTACATGCTGCGGATGCTAAATATGCTCTACCAATCGCACGGTATGATGCGGCCAGGCTTGTTGCGTACCAGCGATGAATATCCAACTGTGGGCGGATACTCGAAAGAATTTGGTTCGCTCGATTCTGCGTTTCAAAAACTGTTCGATGGGGAGCGTGGCAAAGCACGCGATGCGGTTCACGAACAGATCCGCAGCCACGTTCCAGAGACACTTGCCTATTCCGACTTCTTAGTCCTCGACCAAAAGTTGACGGTCTCGATTCAGCCAGCGGTACCGGTTCCACACGGTTATGAGTCTTATTGGCCGCTGCGGCGCGATACGCGTCCTGTGATCGACATGACTCTGGGCGTCCTTCTCTCCGAACCAGCCGACTTCAACATTCTCGGGTTCATCGCCCTGCCACGCTTTGGATTGGATTCCCGTCCACTGCGTTTCACCAGCTCATCGACTCGCACCGAATTGTTCGGGCGAGCGGATTTGACGTTTCTTCAACAACTTCTTTAACGAGGTACACCAACAATGGATGCACTTAACAACATTTGCCCGATGGCCCAGCGACGGTACGAGGAGGTACCGATCGCCAAAGTGAAGGTCATCAACTCGCGAAACCGCGACAAAGAACAGTTCGACATGAACGTCGAAAGTATCGAAAGCGTCGGCTTAATGAAGCCGATCCGAGTCAACGACAAGTTCTTGGAAACGACAGGTCACTATGAATTGATCTGCGGTGAGGGGCGGTTGTTGGCACACCAGCAACTTGGCAAAACGCATGTGATGGCTGAGGTTGTCACCTGCAATCGCAAAGAGGCCCTTCTGCAGTCGCTAATCGAGAACATCGCTCGCACGAAACCCGAGAGCATGGATTTCGCTCGGGAACTGAAGCGACTGCATGATGAAGGGCTGGACTACAAACAGATCTCCAAGATCGCCTGCAAGAACGAGGAGTACATCCGTAACTACATCCGGTTGGTGGAACAGGGAGAAGAGCGGCTGATCCAAGGGGTTGAGTCCGGTATCTTTCCGATCAAGTTCGCCATTCAGGTTGCATCGACCGAGGATTCCCAGATTCAAGGAGTGCTGATGGATGCCTTCGCCGAAGGTTTGGTCACCACCAATAACTTTGGTCAGGCTCGACGGATCATCGCAGCGCGTGCCAAGTTGTCGAAGAAGACGCCGTCAAAGAGCGACTATACCGTTAACCAATTGCAAGCGGACATCGCCGAGTCCACACGGGTGAAGACCTCGTTTGTTCGAGAGGCCAAGTCGAAAGAGAACCGCTTCATGACGCTACTGACTGGTGTCAACACTCTCTTCCAGGACGCGGCGCTGGTGGAACTGTTAGGTAAACAAAAGCTTGACAAACGTCCCACCTTGGCCGGTGCCTTCTGCTTTGAACAGCCAATTGATTCGGAGGTGCAATCATGAGCGTGAATGGTCACAACGGACAGTCTGTGCAAGGTGTTGATATTTCCATCGTTAAACTCATACCGCGCAGCGAACGCAAGGTTGCCAAGAAGTACCGGCAACGAATTGAGTCGAGCCTACGTGCCGTCGGCCTGATCGAACCACTGATAGTATTTCCGCTAAAAGATGGTTACGAGATCCTAGATGGCGTGCTCCGCTATCGAATATTGCTGGACCTGGGCGTCGAGTCAGTGCCGTGCTTAATTCACAGCACACGCGATGGCTTTACTGGCAATCGGATGGTCAACCAGTTAAGTGCCTCTCAGGAAATGCGAATGCTGCGCAAGTCGCTGGAGGAACTAGACGAGAAAACGATCGCCAATGCACTGGGTATTCAGAGCATCGGGCACCGGCTCAACAAGGGGTTGCTCGACAAGCTGCATCCAGATGCGGTCAAGGCGTTCAACGCCAATAAGATCAATATGCAAACGGCGAAGGAACTCATCAATGTGAAGACCGAGCGACAGCAAGAGATCTTGCAACTAATGGAAAAGTGCAATGATTACAGCACGGTGTTTGCACGCGGGTTGGTGCTAAAGACACCGGTGGCCAAGCGAGCCAAGGCATCGAACGCCAGAACGCCATGGACCAAGGCAGATGAAAAGAAGAGTCAACTGCTCAAGAAGCTGCAGGAAGCGGAACAGCAGCAAGACTTCTACACCGGACTGTATCGGCAATACACAACGAACCTGCTGAAGCTGGTGATCTATGTTCGGTCGCTGATGAACAACGCCGACGTCAAGTCTCACCTGAAATCGCATCACGCCGATCTGACGCGGATCTTCGAAGAGATCTTAGCGAGCACGGAGGGATAATGATGCCGAAACGAATCTGGACTCCCGATCGAGTCATCGAGGAGCTTAAACGCACCCGCTGCAGTGGCCCAAGAGCCAATAGAAAGCTCGACGATGCGGCTCGTCGTTGCTTTGGTAGTGTAAGAGCCGCGCTCGAGGTAGCCGGCTTGCCCTGTGGTCAGCCGGAACGACGGACTGGTGGCTGGTCAAAGGACGCGGTGGTTGAGGCGATTCGACAGCGTCATCAAAACGGCGAATGTCTCTTTCGGACAAACCGCGAGGATAGGGCGCTTTACGAGGCCGCGAAACACTGGCATGGAAGTTGGACGGCAGCTCTTGAAGCGGCAGGATTCCCGCGACCCCCTCGTGACTATTACACGCCAGACGAAGTTCGACTGCGAATCATCGATTTGTATGAACGCGCGTTGCCGCTGACGTTTCAGTCACACAACGACGTCAAACTGCAACGTTCGTGCAAGAAGCACTTTGGAGGCTGGCGACAAGCAGTTGAGTCGCTCGGTTTAGGCAGCGAACTGCGACGAATGTGGACAGACCACAAAGTGATCGAGTCAATCATTCTTCGTCGCGCTCAAGGCTTCGACCTGGGTGCCACGCGCTATGAAGACCATGGATTGTTTGTCGCCGCCAGAGTCCGTTTTGGTAGCTGGAACAAGGCACTCGTTGCGGCTGGCATCGACGCGGTGTTGCGAGAACAGTGGGACGAAGAAAAGATTCTGATGCGAATCCGGCAGTTGATCCACGAGATACCGACCGAGCGAATTCGAAGCGTCGATTCGAAGCTAACTTGCGCCGCCGAGCGCCGCTTCGGGTCTATTCGCAAAGCCATTGAAGTTGCACAGTCACAGAGTCCTGCGAGGAAGTCGAGGAAGGCACAATGATTCGAGAGACAATCATTCGCAAGATAGTGGAGCTCGACGTGGCCGGACGCAGCTTGCTCGAGGAGAGCGTTCAATCGGCTGACGAGCTTCTTCATGCTTCAGCGGTAAATGAGTTTGGATCCTGGGAGACGGCGCTCCAGTACGCCGGCGTCAGCACGCACGACGTTGGGCGGTGTCGCGACTTGTCACCAGAGCGGATCAAATTCCGACTCCGGCGACTTTGTGCGACTGGCTACGACCTAGGGGCCATGGTGAACCGCACTCGCGATCGCGCTCTTTACGACGCCGTGATTCGCCACTTTGGTAGCTGGCGTGAGGCACTCACCGCCGCCGGCATTAATCTGGCAAACGTCACACGACACAAGCCAAAGAACCTTGATCGCGACGCCATGTTGTTATGGATACGCAATCGCAAAGAGGCTGGTCAGTCGATCACCTTCAGCGAGGTCTGCCTCGAGAACCGAGACTATGCCCTCGCCATCAAGCGCGAGTTCCGCAGCTGGGCCAGAGCCCTCGAAGCGGCCTTTCCAAATACCGATTCAGCGTCAGACTGAAAGGAGAGGGTCACGTGCCGTTGCCCTCAGGATTTTCACAGTAGAACGGCGGAATGCACTTCATTTACCGCATCACGCGACTTTACTGCAGAGTAAATCTGCCTGTTGCGGTAAGTTTCTCACCCTGCATAGTTCAGCAATGCGACTGAAACGTTGACCATGCGGACTTGTAGCCCGGAGCTGAGTGCCTACCCGCCAGCGTCTGAAGATCGTTCTTGGTTCTGGTTGAACTCCGCCCGCGCATCGGCGGCGGTCAGACGGACAATCTTACCGTCTCGCCAAATCACGATATCCGTCCCGGTTCGTTCAGCTATTTCGATAACCTGCTGGCCTGCATCACGACACGCAGCAGCTACCTTTTCGTCCATCGACATCGAGTGGTGATCTTGATTGGAGTGGATCATTTATCCGACTTGGCCTCTGGCTCAATAGCAATGCGGACTCGGTTCACTTTCCGAAAAGTTCCTTACGAACGGACTCCCATGCTTCGCCCTTATGCGGGGCGGAAAAAAACGCCTCCTCGCGCCTTACAAACTCCGCTTTGAGTTGCTCAGAGATTGGCGGTGGACCTTCGACGGCCAAACGGTCCACTACTGAATTCGCGAGGGCGAATTGAAGTTCTTTGGGCAAAGACTCGATGGCCATCAGTAGTTCTTTTTGGGTCATTTCCGCCTCCCGATTATTTGTGAGTGCCTAGTTGTACATCGCTACTTTCGGGCCGAGAAGCAACGCTTAACGAATCCCATCACGCGGAGCGGCGAAACTGGGGTTATGTGATTTCGATTATCGGCGCATTAACAAACATCGTCGCAACATGCTTGCAGGCAACAACTTACGAAGGACGTTTCAAAACAGTCGCGATCTCGCGAGCGGTTTGAAAGAGGTTCGGTTTGCTCAACTTCTCTGTTTGGTTAGGAAACTGACCGCAGTAGGTTATTCGAAGAAGCCGACGTTTAGCAAAC
>CAUJKA010000151.1 GCA_963204965.1 Planctomycetota bacterium
GCCAACGAATAGGACCTCGATTGGCTGTTGCTTTTGATACTCAGCTAACTCCAGTGAACTCAGTTCCGCAACTACACGAAAGCCCAGATTGACGCAGCGGCTATCGGGCGAGTTCCAGTTGCGAAAGCTGGCTCGAGCCCACAATGGAAACGTGTTCCATCCACCGCCTCGACGCACTTTGACTTCACCTTGAATTGGTCCTTGCGGATCTTTGGTCGGCGATCGCGAGTAGTATGCTTCGTCGTGCCAATCCGAAGTCCACTCCCACGCGTTTCCATGCATGTCGAATAGACCGAAGGGGTTCTTGTCAAATGATGCAACAGGAACGGGGAATGTAACCGATGAGTCCTCGGCAATTTGCAAATCTTGAACAGCGTGGCGAATCGAGCCTTCGCTTGGCTGAAGAGTTCGCGCGCGTTCGATGAGCTTCGAAGTATCGTTACCCATCCAGTAATAACTCTGTGTCCCCGCGCGGCAGGCATACTCCCATTCCGCTTCGGTCGGCAGACGAACTAGGCGATTCTGTTTCTTGGAGAGCCATTGGCAATACGCTTGGCAATCTTGGTAGGTCACATTTACGACTGGGTGATTGTCAGTTTGAGGATAACCAGCGTCGCGCCATGAGAACTTGGGATCGCGACCACGACATTTACCAAGCTGCTTGTCATATCCCCAAGCACCTGTCCCGTCGGCTTCGGATTCTGGCTTGTATCCTGACTCTTCGACAAAATTGCGAAACTGACCAACAGTGACTTCTGTTTCCGCCATCAAGAACGGCTTAGTGATTTCGACAACGTGCTGCGGATACTCATCGCGAAAGTAACTCGGCTCTCGCCCATACGCAGCAAAGTCGCTCGCCACTTGCTCGGCAGGCACTTGACCTCCCATCAAGTATCGCCCAGCAGGAATTTGAATCAGCTTCGGAACTGCGACCACGTCTTGCGCGACGGAGTGTGAGAAAGAACAAATCGTCAACAACGCAAGCAAGGAAAAACGAAAGGCCAATGAAAGAGGTCGTGCGATCATTCAAGAACCTGTTCGTCGGAGATGAGTCATGAATTGGGGTGGGAGTCTCAGCTATGGGGCACTGCGAGAGCCCGTCGGTCTGAGATTGGGGCAGGGAAGGACCTAGACAGTTTGGTTCGGCTCGCGACAAAAGTCAATTTGAACCCTCCCAGGCAAGTGTTTTTCGCGGCCGTTTGACTTTTTCGCGAACGTAGGGCGTGTGTAGAGGTCCGATGGAGACTTGCCCCGCACAAAGAGTTTCTTAATCGAAGCTTTGACTAAGCGTGCCAGTTATCTGACCTCGGAACACGCCATTGTGCTTACTCTGTACTTTACCCGAACTCCCACGCCAATCGCCTCTTTGTATCTCACAAAGGCACGGAGAAAAACAATCATTTTTCGCCCTCACCACAGCGAATTTCGCGCCTCGCATCACCCCAAACTAAGAATGGCGTGTTTAGTGTGCGGACAAACGCTTTGCAGAGTACTCTTACAAGGCTTAGCGGACAAACCTGCCAACATAATCGGCAGACGCACGCTGCACACACTCTACGCTGAGCGTCTCTTGTTCGAATCAAGATTGCGGTGAGCAGATTGAGCGGTTGAACCGTCGAGCAATGGTTGGCGAGGTTGATGAGGAGCAAGCAAGTTCTTTTCGCTAAGGAACTCCAGAACCATCTTCAACAGCTTCTCGCGGTATTTGGCAGCGTCTTGATCTTCTTCAATCCAAGCGAGCAAACCAATCCGCTGGCTTTGTTGCCCAACGCAGACCAAGGTTGCCTGAGGTGCTGGACTCAAAAGCAACTCGGGTTGTTCGACCATCAAATGTTGCAGCATTCGACATACATCTACCGGTCTCTGATCACGCGTTACCGTAACTTCGATCGGAATTGCCTTGAGTCGTCCAGCGCCTAACCAATTGACGACCTTTTGGCTCATGAAGTTTTTGTTTGGCACAATCACCTCGCGGCCATCTTCGTCCGACAAAGTCGTGGTACGTAGCTTCTGAGCGGCGACTCTACCAGTTACGCTGCCAACGGTGATCAAGTCGCCCAATCGGGCTGGCTTCTCGAACAAAACAATCAGGCCGCCTAAGAGATTCTTCACGACATCTTGCAATCCAAAGCCAATTCCGATCGACAGACCAACCGCCAACCACTGGATTACATTCCATCTCAGTCCAACTAGTCTACAAGCTATGAAGCAGCCTATGCCAAACAGCAAACAGCGTCCGAGCATTAACGCTAAATGCTCCATGGCCTCATCGAAGTTGACTCGCTGCAGAATAAGTGCATCGAAAATGCTTGGCAGTAGTTTCGCAATCTGGAAGGCAACAAACAACGTCGCGGCAGCTAGGACTAGATGCAGTAATGTAATCGGAGTCGCTTCGGAGTAACTGCGACTAACTGTTTGTCCGTTAGCATCAAGAAAGGTCTGAGTCGAAGTTCCGTCAACAGTCCAGACCACAGGATTTCCCAATCGTACGTTGGGGAAGATATCTATCCAAAGCCAACCGACGCTTGTCACAGCCAATAAGACTAGCGCACATTGGCTAAGGAATGCCAGCTGATGCTTCAGCTCCAACGAATGCGCTGCCAAAGCACCAGAGACTTGTGCCGTTGCCGGTTCGCTATACTCATCGACTTGACGATCATCTCGCGTGCCCGTTAGCTTGTGCCACGCACTGGATGATAGGATCTTAATTGCAGCCCACAAGGTCGTTCCAATAAGGATCGACGCAAGCATGATTGCCGCACGCTTGGTAATCTCAGTTGCGGTAAAGTCGTAACCCAACACAGAAAGACCGATCATTACTAAGGGAAAACCAATCCCGAGCAAATAAAACAGAACGCGTATGCGAAGAAATACTGTTCCACCAAACTTCTCAACAATCGGTTCTAAGAAGCCGCGGTTGAGCTTGAGAGCCAAATGCGAGGTCCAAGCTACAAGCAACATTGAAGCGATGAAACCAAGTCGAGCTACCGAGCCGCTCCAAGCACCGTGATCGACTCGGCCAGCCAAAGTCACCACGTAGGCGGCGAGCACCAATCCAACGGCGATGGTCGACAGGTACACTGCCGCACGTTGTTGCCGTGGTAACTCGATTTGCAATTGCTTTTCAACAAAACCAAATCTTCGCAACAATTGACGCGGTAACTCGATCGCGAGAGCTATTAAGCTGGCCGCATAGAGTGCACTGGAAATAGGCAAAGTAGATTCTGTGACGTAGCCTGACCCCAACCAACGCGCAAGCAGATAGAGCACACTTGGAAACGCCCCGGCCAACAACAAAGTAAGCAGACTAGCAGCGCATTTTCGAACGCTTGAATTGGACTCACGCAGCGTCTTTCGCTTGCCAATACCGATCAGCCAGTGCTTTACTACCGACCTAAGGATCAAGATCGTCAGGGCGGATACTATCAGGATCACTCCACTCGCTGGATCGCTCTTCCATTTCTGCCTCAACGAGTATCCGATATCCAAACTCCGCCTGGAACTGAACACGGAACTAATTCCGGCCTGCGTTTTTTGGAGATCAGCGATGCCCAAAGCGTCGTTACTGCGAATCCAGATAACATGGCGATTGATGAGTGCTCGATAGTCGCTAATCAACTTGCCCAATGATGACGAGATTGAGTCTAGATCACCCAGGTTTTGTTGATAGTCGTTTTGGCCTTGCTTGAGCAGCTTGAGCCAATCACTTCGTTCGCGAAGCAACGATTGAATCTGCGCGGCAACTCCCGAATTGTTGACGTTGTTAGAGTCAATTTGCAAAGCGGCAAGTATTTCGTTGGTTTGGCGCACGACATCTTTGCCGTCGTAGCCTAACAACTTACTCTCAAGCTGCTTTTGCCGAGATTGAATAAGGTCATCATTCAAGTAATGAATCGCGGAGCCATCGACTAACCAGTCTTCAATCTGATTTCGCTTGTGACTGAGCAGTTGACCAATTACCAATGTTGTCTGATTTTGCTGTAGCTTCGAATTAACGTCGTTGTAATCGCGCGTCGCAGCCTGCAGACGATTCTGAGCATTCTGAACCTGAGCCGAAATCGAATTTACGGCTTGTGCAAGTTCTATCCATCGTTCGACCAATTCAGCGTTTGTCGCAGAAAGCTCAGCCACTTTAGGCACACCAAACGAGCTCTGCGAACGATATTGCGATGCCGCATGGCGAGCTGCATCAATGCGGCCTGGACCGTAATTTGAGTTCAAGTAGGGAGTTGATGTGAAAGCGCTGCCATAATCGATCACTGCGGGCGAAATTAGTCCAGACGCAACCTGTCCAGACGCAATTTGTCCGGAAGAAATCTGCCCTGATGCAATCTGTCTGGAAGAAACCTGCGCTGATGAGAATCTGCCTGGCGAAGACTCGCCCCATCCGGGAGGTGGCAATTGTGCTGAACCTTCAAATCGCGACGGCGCATCGCGGGTATCAACGAATCTCGAGCCAGTCGATTGAGACGACTGTCCAAAATTCGGATTAAGTGCCTTAAGAAAATCCTCTTGAGAATGGCAAGCTGACATTGGAAAGCCAATCAGGCCTAAGCATGCGCAAATCAATCGAATGAAATTGCAGTGTTTCGCCATCTTGAGCAACTACCTTGGACGCTTGAAGCTTGGAAATGAAGCCTTAAACCGTACTTTGGGAAACACGACTGATCGGCTCACTCCCTCCACATACGATATTTGCCAGCTTAAATCCAGATCGATCTCTCTTGAGCGTCCATCGAAATGCGAGCAAATGCTTGCGAAGACCGCACGCGCAACACACATGATTGGACGCCGCATTCACATTCAAGAGTCAATTGCAAGCGGCGTGTTACGAGGTCAGACAAGCGTTTTGCAAGGTGCTGAACTTCGATCAATGACGTTCCGCGGCTCAAAGCGAGATGGTATCAGACCTCTGCACACGCCCTACGTTCTGTTCTTGTAGGGTGTGTGAAGCGTGCATTGCCAGTTGTCATTGCGCAATTGTGGAGTGTGCCTTCCTGTTCAGTTCGGACCTACAGGAGACCGCACTCGTAACACACCATGATTGTCCACGACAAGGGTCAATTGAGAGGCGTGTTACGAGGTCAGACAATCGGTATTCAAGCTTCTGAACTTCGATTAAAGATAGGCTGCGACACAAAGCGAGATGGTATCGGACCTCTGTACACGCCCTACGTTCTGTTCTTGTAGGGTGTGTGAAGCGTGCGATTGCCATTTGTCACCGCGCAATTGTGGAGTCTGCCTTCCTGTTCAGTTCGGACCTACAGGAGACCACACGCGTAACACACCATGATTGTCCACGACAAGGGTCAATTGCAAGCGGCGTGTTACGAGGTCAGACAAACGTCGTGCAAGATGCTAACCTTCGATTAATGAAGGTCCGCGGCTCAAAGCAAGGTGGTATCGGACCTCTGCACACGCCCTACAAAAGACCTACGAAATCCTTTACAAGCGCTCGAGCTGCGAAATGCGGCTTTGAATTTGTGCGAACTGACTGCTGCGATGCTCGTGCTCTAACAGCCGTTGCTCGTTTTCTAAAGACTGAATCAACAAGCTACGCTCGCCAGCTTTCTCGAACAGCTGCTGAGCCTCATGAAGCGCGGTAAGCCCTGCGTCCGTGTCGCCGAGTATCAACTGTGCGATAGCGAAGTCGGCCATCGCTTGGTTGCGTCCGGGCCAGTCGAGCGCCTGAGCTTGCCCGATTGCTTTGTGCAATAGCTGTGCGCCCTGCTGATAGGCTCCCGCGTTCAATTTGATACTACCCATAGCTGCCATGGCAGCGGCGCTTACCGAAGGTTCGGCGCTGGCCGCCGGTCCGCTCAGGATTGCTGAAGCCGAGGGTGCTTGTCCCATTCCAGCGAGACATTTGGCTTGCGCGATCCGCAACCACATCGCGTCATTTCCCCGAACCATCGTTTCAGACTTCTTGAAGTTCACCAAAGCCGACTGAAGCTCGCCACGCTGAATTTGCGAATCAGCAATTGCTGCCCAGAGAATTGCTTCTGTACCGCATTCGCTGGAACAACCGATTTTCTTCACTAGCGAGGCAAAGTTCTGACCAATTTCCTTCGGCCATTGAATAGCTTCAGGACGAGTCCTATCGGCTTGCATCCAGAAGCTAACATCCAAAGGCCCGTTGCGATTGCTAGAAGTCAGCTGGAGGTTCACAGCCGTTGTCCAAGCTGTGTTCGCAGTGGACATCTGATTGCTTCGTCTAGCTGTCTCAGCCACAGTTAACCAAAGATCCGCTGCAAGAAGCGTATTCCCCGAGGCGTTGGCTAACTCGATGGCTTGACGGAATTGCGATTCGGCCCATGCATGCCTACCGGAAACCAACTCACGAAGGCCGAGTAACCGTAGTGCATCGATGCGAACAAGTGGTTGATTGATCTTCACGGAAGCTTGCATCAGCTTCTCGGCTGCTTCATTGGTGGGCTCGTTGGTCCGCATCTCTTCTGCAAAGCTATTGCGAAGGTTTTGATACTGGATTGCGAGTTGTTTTTGAGATCGGCCAACTGCGATCAACGACTTCCAACTAGTTTCAGTCTTTGAGCTGCGTCGAGACAATACTTCGGCAACTAGTTGAACGATTGCATCATCCGCTCCGCTTGCCCAACGTTCGATCAACAGTCGCTCAGCGGATTCGCGGTGGCGCTCGATTAAGAGAGATGCTGTTTGAAAACGTTGCTCAAAAACGAGCGGCTCCAGCATCGCAGCCAGCTTGTCCACTTCCAAGATCGCAACATTCTCGGACTCGCCCAGCACGATTTCGTGTCCGTCGAATCTAAGCGTCTTTGCTGGTGGGTTGGCGATCTTAATGTCGCCAGTAGCGTCTTCGCTTTGTTTATTGGCGCTTCTCTTGTCGCCAGTTAGCCGCATAACGCTGTCAGGAGTTACGCCGTTCTCTGTCAAAATCGAACAGCCAGCGAACTGAATGGTGAGCAATAGGACTGCAACAGTTTTCTTCTTGCTTCGCATGGTCATCGCTCTATGGTTAGGTCAATTTCGTTATCAGTCATGCCATTTGATGACATTGTGCCAATCCGTCGTCTATGCGACGCGCACTACATTCGCTGTCAACTCGGATTGGTCCTTCAGTTGAAACGACTCGACGATCATCAGCTTTTGGAATGAACCAATAGTTCCATCTTCGGCGAACAGAACAACAAAGCCAACGAACTTTTGTGCAGAGCCGATTGAATCGAAATCCTGAAATGTCGCGCGAGCCGCGCTTTCGCTCACCGACTCACCACAAATATGATTTTGCGGTTCAACTTCATTTCGAACCTGAACCGGAGACATCAGTTTTGGATATACAGGCTTGGCTGGTCCCTTTGCGGGTAGGCCCATCAGAGAAACTCCGCGCGGCCTCGCATTTGCAACAATCGCAACGCTTGTAGTCGCAGTCGACGATGTTTCTATGGATGATGAGCTGCTCATGTCACAATCCGTGGTCTCGGAATGCTCAACTGACGGTGCTAGTAGTGCTCGCGGTGTACCGATGACGATCCTCTGGTTTACGGCTATGAGAGCTCGACAGGATGTCGCTGTGGATTTGACCGCCACAGGGAGGACAGTTTCAGCGGCTATCGATTCAGGCGTCGATGTATTCGTCTGAGCCTCATCTTCGGTATTCGTAACAGCATCAGTTTCCACGCAAGCATTTGCATCTGTTTCTAGCTCAGTAACTTGCTCAGTAACTTGCGCAGTCTTATTTGTGGCGTTTGATGCTTGCGGGATCTCATCAGACTTGTCGGCTCGTGAAGCGTTTAGATCGTTCTGACTCCACGAATCTACGCAAACCACCATGAAGTCGGTCGATGCAGACTCAAGTTCTGACAACCAAGCTTGCTTGTCTTCCGCAATGGGGTCACAACTGCTGAAACAGGTCTCAGCTTCAATACTAGAGCTGCTCAAATTATTGTCGAAGCCCGAACTCAACGACTCCTTGTCGCAACAGGTCACTGGTTCTGATGGAGCGGCGGTCGAATGAGTCGAATCTGAATGATCTAAAGTTGACTTCGCTTCCGCGTTTTCTTCGGGGCGATGGAAGCGTGCGAATAATTGGGCGATGCGTTGGCTTCGAGTCAGAGGCCATGTCACCCCGCTAAGAACAAGCACAACCATAGTAACGATTGCAAGAGGTCGTGCACTCATCGATTGCCAAGGCTGTGGGGCGACGGCAATAGGACTGACTGTCGTCGAGGCAGCTTGTTGGAACTGAGCGTCATCCAAATACAACTTCTTCTTGACTTCGCGACGCGGCGGCTCGCTTGATGCTGAAGTTGCATCGACCGGTAGCGATGGCGGAGGGAAGGCTTCTGTCACGACCGGAGCTGACTGACGTTGTTGCAATTGAGCGTTGACCTCTTTTTGAACTTCAGCAAACCGTTGGTCACGTTGACGGCGAGCTTCTTGCTTGGCAGCTCGGTCGGCTTCGACAACTACCGTTGCTTTCGCGTTTAGCGACGAATTGCTGGAAGTTGAGCGCGCCACGATGGGGCTGTATTGCCAGGCTACGACATTGCCCTCGTAGTTGGGCATTGTCGTGTTAGGTTGCGACGCAACAGTCTGTTGCGAGCTATGATCGTCTTGGATTGCTGGGTTAGGGTTACCCACTAACATGGCGCAACCCACCGATTGAGTCGTGAGGACTACGGCCAGAATTCGAAATGCATTTTGCATAGTGAAACCCTCGCGCGAGGAGTCAGGGGGTGATGGGAGCGCCACTATGGAACTTGAACAACTTTGCTCGCTGATTGCACTCGGCATCAGCTCGCGTTACGGTAAATGGAAGTTTGCGATTCATCGAATCGCTCACATTGGCTGCGTCTGGATGGGTGCTGATCTCTCCCAGCAGTAGTTCGCTGGTCGCGGCCGATTCAGTGGGCGTGTTGAAAACATAGGGCCGTACGATCACGACTAGTTCAGTTCGTGAACGACTGGTTGCTTGTCTTCGAAAGAAGAACCCCAGCCCAGGTATATTGCCTAGCACGGGAACTTGGTCGCGCGAATCGCTGGCGTGATCTTCGATAATTCCGCCCAATGCGACGGCGTTACCTTCTTGTGCAACCACGGTACCGCTGATAGTTCGTCGACGCACTGTATCAACGCTGATGTTGGTAACACCCGAGCCGCTTGTGGCCGGTACGGGAATGGACGATCCACCTACAATGCGTTC
>CAUJKA010000152.1 GCA_963204965.1 Planctomycetota bacterium
CCGCGAATCTGCGAGAATCGCCCTGAATTTCGTTGTTTTTCGATTTGCAGCTAGGTATAACTTTCACTCGAAAACCCATGACGATTACTTCTTAGTTGTGAATTCTTAGGTGTTGCAAATGCGTGTTCGTAGCTTTACCGCGATGTTGTTTCGGCGTTCTTTGCAGATAGAAGTTTTGGAATCTCGCTCGCTTCTAGCAGCGAATTTAGATTCGAGTTTACCTCCGATTAACTTGGCTACAGTCGAACCGGATTCGTTTGCAATTCCTTCGGCCGAAATCGAACCACCGGCACCGCCAACATCATCCAATTTAGTGAATTGGATCGCTTCTGGACCAACAGCGATCTTTGGTGGACAGACAGAGAATGTTCCAGGTCAACGTGTCTCGGGAGCTGTCAATGCGTTACTGTTGCATCCTACGAACACCAACATCGCATGGATCGGTACTGTCAATGGCGGAATTTGGAAATCAACTAATGCGACGGCTACTGAGCCGAATTGGGTTCCGCAGACGGATCAAGCAAGCTCGTTGTCGATTGGAGCTTTAGCGTTCGATGTTGCGGATACAACCAACAATACTCTGTGGGCTGGTATCGGAAGATTCAGTTCATTGGGACAAGATGGAGGAGGACGGACTGGCTTGCTCAAGAGTACTAACGGCGGAACAACATGGACGAGTGTTGCAAGTACCGCTCTGGCCGGAAAGAACATCAGCGGAATTTATGCCAAGGGAAATGTTGTAGTCGTATCGGTCAATGTAGCTGATCAATACACATTCCCAAACATTGGGATCTTCCGTAGTACCAACGGTGGATCGACGTTCACGCAAGTTAGTACAGGCGGTGCTACGGGTTTAGCAGGCGGTGTCGCTTATGATCTCGTTTATGATCCAGTGAATACCAACGTTCTGTACACAGGGATTTGGGGAGGTACCGCCGATGGTGTTTATAAGTCGGTTAACCAAGGTGCGAACTGGACTCGCGTTAGCAATGCGGCCATCAATGGCCGAATCGGTTCGGCCACCAGTAACCTCGAGCTATCCGTGGGTAAGAGCAATAATGTTTACCTAGGGGTCATCAATCAAGGAGTTCTTTCGGGATTGTTTCGGTCAGGCAACGGTGGTTCAACCTGGACGGAATTGGACAATCCAAAAACCAACGAGAACGGAAATCTAGTTGGCTTGCATCCTCGACCTAAAGGGCCAGGCTTAGGTGCGACTCCTTCAGCAATCGCTGGTGGCCAAGGCAATATCCACTTCTCGATTGTCGCCGATCCTGTTAATCCCAACATTGTCTACGTCGGAGGCGATCGACAACCGCTTGAGACTGGACCAGTAAACTCTATTGGGGCAAGAAATTTTTCAGGCCGACTTTTCCGTGTTGATGCCAGTAAAGCCGCTGGCACACAGGCGATTTCGCTGACGCACAATCCAACTACGAGCAGCAACAGTGCTCCGCACGCGGACTCAAGGGATATGGCTTTTGCTGCCAACGGGTTGCTTGTTGAGGTCGATGATGGTGGAATCTACAAGCGTACGAATCCACGAGGAGTCGGCGATTGGATTGGTATGCATGGAAATCTTCAAAATACCGAGATCCATTCGATTGCCTACGATTCTATTTCGAATGCTCTTATTGCTGGAACCCAAGATGTCGGGACGCCAGTGCAACGTACTAATTCGACTGTGTGGGATGAGCTTACTCAAGGCGACGGAGGAATCGTTCAAGTAGATAGTGTAAGTCTCGCCGCGCAGAATCGTTCGGTTCGCTATTCAGCTTTCTTCCGACTAGTGCAATTTCGAAAAACAATCTACGACGCTTCCAACCAGGTCGTATCGGTGCAAAATCCTGCTCTAACAGTTATTGGAACAGGTACGCCAGTGCAACAATTTGATAATGCACTTCCATTTTACACCCCAATCGCCATCAATGCCGTCAATCCAGCTAGAACGCTAGTTCTATCGAACCGACTCTACGAATCATTTGATCGGTTTGAAACGCTTACACAACTTGCCGGAGGAGACACTCCGCTGCGGGCTTACGCATACGGCGGTGCTGGCAATGAGAATGTCATTTATGTTGGCAACAGCACCGGTCTATTCGTTCGAACGACGGCCGGAACATCCTTCAACACCATAGCAGGGTACACTGGGCAAGAGGCTGTCGATATTGCACTAGATCCGGACAATTGGCAGAGTGGTGTGGTCGTAGATTCAAATCAAGTCTTTGTGTTTTCAGGAGCGGGGACTACGGTGAATGAAGTCACCGGGAATCTACCGTCTCTTATTGGAAATGCAAAGATTCGAACGGTTGCGTACACGCCGGGAAGTACGTTCGATGGAATCATCGTTGGCACGGATAACGGCACATATTTGATGGAGACCAACGCGCCACAAAAGTGGGAAGTCTATGGCGCAAATCTTCCGAACACTCCAGTCATGGACCTGCGTTACGACCGAACGGATGATCTCTTGGTTGCTGGGACGCTAGGGCGCGGTGCGTGGCGAGTTCCTGCGGCCAGTCAGACTTTAGGGAATCAGCCTCCTGTTGTCACCGCTGGCTCATCAACTCTTTCGTACACAGAGAATGCGGTACCAACTCGCCTCGCAGTTGATGGAACAATTTCGGACGTCGATAGCGTCAACTTTTCCGGAGGATATTTAAGAGCCAGGGTAACCGTAAACAGTCAAGCTACGGACCAGCTCTCGATATTAAACACTGGATCGATAACGACCAATGCAGCAGGCCAAGTCCTCTCTAGTGGAGTTGTGTTTGGAACGTTTGCGGGCGGGAGCGGTGCGAATCTCTTTACCGTATCATTGAATGCCAACGCGACGGTGGCACGGGTGCAAGCTCTTCTGCGAACCCTCTCTTTCTCTAGCAGTAGCAACAATCCATCGACTGCTCAGCGGACGATCGTGATTCAAGTTGGTGATGGAGACGGTGCACAAGGAGCGATAGCACGTAAGTTGAATGTTGTTGCTGTTAACGATGCCCCTGTCATAACGCCGACCACTAGCACTCCGATTGCTTACACGTTAAACAGCACCACTGGAGCACTTCTCCTAAGTAATGCGACACTCACCGATCCAGATACCACACCATTTACTGGAGGGATCTTGAAGGTTAACGTAACCGCTGGCGTTGGTTCGACGAATCGTATTGAGCTCGGCGGACGTATTTCCATCAGCGGAAACAACATTCTCTTGGATGGAACCACGGTGATTGGCACTCGCAATGCCAACGGAGGCGTTGGCACGACAGGACTAACCATTACTTTCAATAGCTCTGCTTCGATCAGTACCGTTCAGTTGGTACTTCGAGCGCTTCGGTTTAGAACAATCGGTGGCTCAGCAGGACAACGCCAGCTCGCCTTCCAACTGACTGATGGAGAAGGCGGAACTAGCGCGACCATTAATCGGACCGTGAATGTTGTGTAGTATGTCGAACAATGGATAGACAGAACGAATCATAAGCTGGCCTTAGTTCCATGCATCGAGTTCGATCCGCTCAATCTCGATGCAAAGACCTTGGGGGTGTTTGTTGGGCTGGGATTCACGGACCGCTTGCAGGTTTTTCGCCAAACGGCGAAGGTAACTATTTGGTGAATGCTAGCAACAAGTTTTCCTGAGTTTGAGTGATAGGAAAAGTATGTTTAAAAGTTGTCTCAGCGCGGCGGAACGTATTCAGAGGGTGGCTGTCTATCGGCACGCGAATTGAATTGCTCTTTCAAGACACCTTCGCAATCCCGTACAATTTGCAGCACAAAACGGAGCGCAGTTGCCAGATGAGTAGAATCGCAACCAGTCGTCGCAGCCGTCGATGGTAAAGCAATAGATCCAGATAATAATCTTCGCCATCAACCGTGATGCGGAACTGTCGAGCGATAAAGGTGAACCCGGCCCCAAGCTCTAAAAGAAACGACTCCATCTCGCGTAGTATGGCCGTTTCCAAATCGGCTTCGCTATAGGTGTCTTTCAAGCCGAGAAAGTCAAGAAAGTACGGATCACGAAACACGAGGTCTGGCGTGAGCCGGTCGTCGTCGCGAAGTGATTGCAATTCCTGACCGATGAGCTTGTCGGGCTTTTTAGAAATAGCGGTCCGTTCGAAAAGCATCCCAGCGATCTTGGCTCGCAGAGTCCGCACACTCCAGCGTTCGACGCGGCACATCTCCGCATAGAATTCGCGGGCCAGATCTTCTTTGACGGGCAGGATTTCGACAAAATGGCTCCAAGACAATTGTTGCGACAGTGTCGCAATAATTTCGCGGTTGGGGAAAACCTCAGCGAATCTCACCATACTGGCCAGATTACGCGATCCGTAACCCCTGCCGAACTCGGCGACCAATTTTGCAGACAGTGTCGGCAAAATCTCAGCCCCGTATTCCGCCCGCTCATTTTGCAGGAAATCTGCCCGAATTTGGGCTCTGACAAACAGTCCCGCTTTCTGAAGTCGATGAATCACTCCATGTTCCTAGACATCCTCGCGGAAAGGTCGAGCACGAATGACTTCAGAAGCGACCTTGGTCATAGTCACTCAGCCCTTGTTTTGCTGGCCACGAAAAGGCACAAAAATCACAAAAGAAAATCCAATCAGATTCAGAAATTATTGAGTGTTGTTTCTGCAATGGTGCAACACACTTATTGTTTCAAAGCCATGCTCCCAAAGTCAAAGCGTGAAGTCGCGCTTTCTGGTCCCCAATTAATCATGCCTATACTTTTGTGTCCCTTGTGCCTTTTCGTGGTTAGTCCTTTCGCAATCAGTCATCTAACGTACTTCTTAATGTAGAACCTCGGGGCGCCAAAGTTGATGAGCAGTCCGTGACGATACTGTGCAGCTCTAAGATAGCCAAGTAGTTGTGCGACATCCGTGTCAGACGTTTCACGAACGGCTTTCAATTCGAGTATCAGCACATCCTCAACCATCAGATCCATTACTTCTTCGACAAGCTCCGTTCCGTCCTCATCATAAATCATGACGGATGTTTGGGCTCTGACAAACAGTCCCGCTTGCTGAAGTCGATGGATCATGCCGCGTTCGTAGACCTTCTCGCGGAAGCCTGGCCCCAGAAACTTATGCAAATCGAATCCTACTTCACGTACCACATCACAGATCTTGTTGACCTCAGCGTCCGACAGGTCAGTTCGAGCACGAAGGATTTCAGAAGCGACCTTGGTCATAGTCACTCAGCCCATGTTTTGCTGGATACGAAAAGGCACAAAAATCACAAAAGGAAAACCAATCACTTCCAGAAATTATTGAGTATTGCACCTGCCATGGTGCTACACACTTCTTCTTTCAAAGCCTTACTTCCGAATTCAAAGCGTGAAGTCTCGTTTTCAGGTACTCAATTTATCATATCAATATTTTTGTGTCCTTTGTGACTTTTCGTGGCTAGAAATCCGCTGCTTTCCTTTCTCGGTGAGTATTAAGCCTTGATGCCTAGGTCGTGAACTGTTACGAGAGTTTGTAGTTGCAAGCCGGCGGCTTCGATGGCTTCGCGGCCACCTTCTAGGCGATCGACAACGGCGAGGATCTTGGTGACGTTTAAGCCGAACTCGCGAACGGCTTCAACGGCTTGAAGAGCGCTGCCGCCGCTGGTGACTACGTCTTCAACGATCACGGCTGACATGCCGGATAGGACTGGCCCTTCGACTCGACGCCCCGTTCCGTGTTGCTTAGCTTCCTTGCGAACGATGAAGCCCAAGAGGTTGATATCGCGTTGACCAGCTAGAGTAATGGTCGCGGCGGTAATGGGGTCGGCTCCAATGGCCATGCCGCCAATCGAGTCGGGCATGGAATCACCGCTAAGCAACTCAAGCATCCCGGCGCCGATTTGGTTCGCACCCTGCGGATGAAGGGTGAGCTTTCGACAGTCCAAATAAAAGCTAGCCTTCTTGCCACTTGCCAGCGTAAAGTCGCCAAACTGCAAAGCGTGTTGCTTGATCAGATCGATCATTCGTTGGCGATTGTAGGTTGTCATGGCAGGCTTTCTTGGAAAAATTTCGTCGGGTCGGTTGCTCGGAATTGCTCTCTGCGATTGTCCACAAATCACCTTGGGTGCCTGTGAATCTTGGGCTGATTGTCGCTTGCTAGCAACTTTCCTCAAGCCCTATTGATCTTGATTTAGCCTCCCTCGGTTGTGTACGAACCGTAACAAGGTCCGGTCTATTTTCGGACTTTGCTGAAGTCATGAGGACCAAGGGTCGTACGATGAAACTATTCCAACGCTGCCTACTGAGCATGATCACGACCGCGTTTTGTGTAGCGGCTGCAGCCGATGAACCGCGAAGATTCGCCAGCGATCCACGTACCAGCGAACAACGAGCGACCGTCGCGAACAAGTCTGAGTCTGATAAGCCTGCGTCCAATAGGCCTGCTGAATCCAAGATTGATTCCGGCAAGATCAGCGGCAACATTAACAACGCCGACTCGGCCAACAAAGTCGAAACGGGCTATGTCGCGGTGAGTCGTGCCCTGGTTTATAGCGGCCCATCGGAAGACTATTACCCAACACATCAACTCGCTCAAGGCACTGCCGTTGAGATCTACCATCAGTCCGATTCGGGCTGGATGGCTATTCGTCCGCCTAGTGGCAGCTTTAGTTGGATTCCTGCGACCGATGCCTATCTCTTGCCTGGTGGTCGTTCGGTTGAAATCACTTCCAAGAACAGCGTCAGTTGGATCGGCAGTTCGCTAGGCACCGCAAAGCAGTATCGCTGGCAAGTGCAGTTGAATCCCGGCGAACAATTGACCAAGTTGGGCGAAGAGTCGATCAAGGACAAAGAAGGTAAAGAGACGTTGTGGTATAAGATCGCGCCGCCCAACGGTGAATTCCGCTGGATTCAAAAGAGTGCGATAAGCCAAACGCCACCCGAGAAGCTTGTGCGCGAAAATGCGATCGCCAAGTCCGCCGTCGTTCCAGCTTCGGGGCAATCGAAGAAGTCTGACAAGCGAAATTCCAACGTGAAGAACGCTTCCCACTCTGCGCGACAAGAAGAGGTCGGGGCAATTGTATTAGAAAACAGTTCACCAGAATCAGGAATGATCGTCGATGAAGGTTACGTTGGCGAAGAGGTCATCGATGATGGCGAAATGATTGTCGATGGCCAGTATATTGACGGCCAGTATATCGATGGCGAGTATATGGGCGACGAAGGCTACATCGTCTCTGAAGACGAGGAGCCGCAGCACGACGCAAACTGGAAAGACTGGCAGCTATTCGAATTGACCGATCAAGGCTTGCGACTGCCATTTTTGGAACGCGCCGCAGCTTGGCGCAACACGCAACCCGATCCATTAGCCTCTGATCCATTCTCTTTGGATATGGCTCCGAAGAAGAAGGGTACTCCACGTCCGGGCTATCAAGAGCCTGTGCAAGCCGCACCCAATCGTCGCTTCACGCCTTGGCGCGATCCGCGCAAGTTGAGCGAGCAACGCATGATGGGCTATCCTCAAGCCAGCGGCGAGCGTGGTATGGGCACAACGGTCTCTGCGCTTCGTGGCACACTGGAAGATACTCGCGAAACCATTCAAAACAACTTCGGTGGTGGAAGCTCGTTCGATGCATCGCGTAGTTCGCGACACATGGACTCTATGCCTGGCTCTTACAACGGCGGCAACTTCACTGCGCCAGAGCCTCGAGCTGCTCCTACGATGGATTGGTCGACAACCTCGCAAGGCAACCGCAATCCAAATTCGATGGGACCGAGCGTTGCCGCTCCTGGAATGGGCGGAGGCTCGGACAACTTTGCTTCGTCGGGGGCTCAGTCAGGTACTTCAGCCACTGCGAGCAGTGCATCGTGGAATTCGCGCAACTGGTTCGGCCTTGCAGGGCGATCAGAAGGTGCGGATCGAACTAGTGCTCTTGAGGCCGGCAGCAACGCAGTTTATCAGTTGCAACAGCGACTGAGCGAAATGGTCACACGTCCGATGCAGCAGTGGAACTTTGGCGAGCTGAAAGATAAGGTCCAGTACTACATCTCCAACGGCTCAAGCCCCACCGAACGCGGACAAGCTCGGCTGCTCCTGGAGCGCATTGGCGAGTTCGAAAGACACGCAATGAAGTCGGGCTACTCGCTTTCAAGCCTCAATAACGGCTCGGCGATGGGCGGACCTCCTGTTTCAAGCGTTCCTGCAGTTGGAGTTGGCACGGCAAGTCCAATGGCCTCGCCGTCAGCTCCCGTGGTTACGGCCAGCTTCGCGACTCCCGCAACTGGCTCGGGCTCTGATACAATGGCCGCTAAGAACTTCGATGCGACCGGCTGGCTTGTTCCCGTCCATGCTGCTCAACCTGGGCAACCAACGCACGCGCTAACATCCGACTCGGGTCAGATTATCGCTTACGTTACAGCTCTACCAGGCATGAACTTAGACCGCTTCGTCAATCAAGCAGTCGGCATTCATGGCTTGCGAGGCTACCTGAACGAATTCCGCGCGGCTCACATCGAAGCACAAAACGTTACCCGTTTGCGCTGAGCCACTTCGAATGACAGACTACCTCTCGCGTCGTAATCGATTGCGACAGCTTCTTAGCGAAGCTAGTTGTGATGCGATGCTGATCACCAATGTAAACAATGTCCGCTATCTGACTGGCTTTACCGGCGACGACAGCTTTCTGCTTGTCGGTCAAAGCGAAGACCTAATGCTCAGCGATCCGCGCTACGAGATTCAGATCGGCCAAGAGTGTCCTGGACTGGCGACTTGGATTCGCAAGCCTTCGGAGTTGATCCTACCGGTCACCTGTGAGCAACTGAAGAAGCGATCGATCGGGGCTTTAGTGCTTGAGACTGGATCGTTGTCCGTGGATACCTTCGACGCTCTAGCCGCCGACGCTGGAGTTCGCGAAATCGTCAAGAGTAAGGTCCGCGTTGAATCGCTTCGGGAGATCAAGGATGCCGACGAGATCGAGACGCTTCGGCGAGCCATTGAAGTGGCCGAGCGGGTGTTCTGCAGCGTCAAAGCTCAAATGACGGCTCGCCAGACCGAACTGGATGTAGCTAACGAATTGGAAAGATTGGTACGGCAACTAGGCGGTAGTGGCTGCAGCTTTACACCCATTGTGGCGGTTGGCCCGCGGGCGGCATTACCCCATGCGCGGGCCGGAAATAGCCTCATTGGCAGCGATTCTTTTGTTTTGATCGATTGGGGAGCGACGGTTGATGGATACCGCAGCGACTTGACTCGTGTACTTTTGACTAGTAAAATCCCGCCCAAATTTTTGCAAGTCTACGAGACGGTTTTAGCGGCCCAAAAGGCAGCAATCGCCGCAATGGCTCCGGGAGTTATGGTCAGCGAAGTTGACCGAATCGCCCGTAGCGTCATCGAAAAAGAAGGCATGGGGGAACAGTTCAATCATGGTCTAGGCCATGGGATTGGATTGGACATCCATGAAGCTCCGCGACTTGGCAAGAATCACGACCGTCCCCTTCAAGCTGGGATGGTGGTCACCGTCGAACCTGGAATTTACTTCCCTGGTTGGGGTGGTGTGCGTATTGAAGATGATGTTCTAATAACCGAGTCGGGCTGCGAAGTTATGAGCAGTTTGCCTACGGATTTGGCCTCCAACACAATCGAGCTGCTCAACTAGTCACTCTTGATAGTTAACCAAGGGTATTACGCCCATGCAGCGATAGGTATAACGAAATGTCAAAAAAAGATAGCGATGTGTTTAGCGTCGACAAGCTGCGAGAACTGCTCGAGTTGATGAAGGAGTTCGACCTAAGCGAACTGGACTTGGTGCAAGCCGACCAAGAGATCCGTTTCGCGCGAGGCGGCAAGGCACCAGTCATGGTGGCTCAACCTGCCCCAGTCGCAGCGGCTGCACCGGTAGCTGCCGCGGCACCAGCAGCGGACGCTCCTAAAGCAGCCGATGGCCCGCACATCAAGGTGATCTCTGCTCCGATGGTGGGAACCTATTACAGCAAACCGAAGCCTGAGTCTGAGGACTTTGTGAAGGTAGGCTCCAAGGTCTCGGTCGATACTGTTATCTGCATTGTTGAAGCGATGAAGGTCTTCAACGAAATTCCAGCGGAGATCAGTGGCACCGTTGTAGAAGTCTTGGCTCGTAATGAAGACGCCGTCGACTTTGGCCGACCACTATTCAAAGTCGATACCCGCGGCTAAACCCTCTGGCGTAAGACGCTGCAACACAATATGTACAATCGAATTCTCATTGCAAATCGTGGCGAGATCGCCCTCCGTGTCATCCGCGCCTGTCGCGAGCTTGGCATCGAAACTGTCGCCGTTTTTAGCGAGGCTGATCGTAGTTCCGCGCATGTGCGTTACGCGGATCAAGCGTATTGCATCGGGCCAGCTCGATCTAAGGACAGCTATCTTCGCATCGAAAACATCATCGCGGCTGCAGAGGTTAGCGGGGCCGAAGCGATTCATCCAGGATACGGCTTTCTGGCTGAGAACGCTCACTTCAACGAAATCTGTCGCAGTAGCGGCTTTGACTTCATCGGCCCTTCGCCAGATGCGATGGAGAAACTGGGCGATAAGAACTCGGCTCGCGCGATGGCCATTGCGGCTAAGGTTCCAGTCGTACCTGGAAGCGACGGCCTGATCGATGACGAAGAGCACGCGGTGCGAACGGCTAAAGAGATCGGCTATCCCGTCTTGATCAAAGCTACCGCTGGTGGTGGTGGTAAAGGCATGCGAGTTGCAGAGAGCGAGCAGACGCTCCGCACGGCTTTGCAACAAGCTCGCGCTGAAGCTCAAGCAGCCTTCGGAAACGCTGGCGTCTACTTAGAAAAGTTCGTACAGCAACCACGGCACGTCGAAGTTCAAGTCATCGCCGACCGCAGTGGCAAAGTCTGCCACCTCTACGAACGCGATTGCTCGGTTCAACGTCGCCACCAAAAGTTGATCGAGGAAAGCCCTTCGCCACTGCTCTCGGATAAGACACGAAAAGCCATTTGCGAATCAGCAGCTCGCTTGGTTTCAACGGCTAAGTACGAAAACGCTGGTACGGTTGAATTCATCGTCGACAAGGATGACAACTTCTACTTCATCGAAGTCAACGCGCGGATTCAAGTCGAACACCCTGTCACAGAGATGGTGACCGGTATCGATTTGATTCAAACTCAAATTCGCGTCGCATCCGGTCTGCCTTTGCCCTTCGATCAAAAGGACATCAAGCTCCGCGGCGCTGCGATCGAATGCCGAATCAACGCGGAAGACCCCAGCAAGGGATTCCAGCCATGCCCGGGCTTGATCAAGGGACTGTTCGTTCCGGGAGGCATGGGAGTTCGCTTTGACTCGCACGTCCAAGCTGGCTACGTCGTTCCTCCGTTCTACGATTCCATGATCGGCAAGTTGATCGTGTACAAGCCGACTCGCGAAGAAGCGATCGCTTGTATGATTCGCTCGCTGAAGGAACTGCAAGTCGACGGCATTAGCACGACAGCCGAGTTTCAAATCAAAGTCCTCGAGCATCCAACATTTGTATCGGGTACCGTCGATACCAAATGGGTCGAGCGAGAATTGCTTCCAAACATGTAGTCTTGCTCGCCTAATTCGCAATGAGCATCTGAAACCAATGTGGCAGGCAAGTAGCTGAAGAAGTAAGCGGCTAACTCGCGCTACTCGATTTAACCTTTGGTCGAAGAATTAATTGCCTTCCACTTTAAGATCAACGCATATTGCTTGTGACGCAGCCTGAATGCCGTCCAACGAAATTTTTAACTAACGCAGGAACACATAATGTCCAAGATTCAACGAGTAGCCATGCTGTTTGCCGGTGGTCCCGCTCCAGGCGCAAACGCTGTTATTGCCTCGGCTGCGATGGCTTTCATCAACGATGGAATTGAAGTGATCGGCATCAAGCACGGCTACTCCAGCTTGATCGACTTTGACCCATCCAAGCCGTTGGTCGAAGGTCAAGACTATATTCGAATCACGCGTGCCGAATTGCCTCACCGTCGAAGTTCGCAAGGCATCATGATCGGCACCGCGCGTTCCAATCCAGGCAAGAGTGTTTCAAGTCCTGCTCACATTCAAGACCCTGAGAGAAGTGCGCCGCTGAAGCGATCCTACGAAGCGCTTAAGTCGCTGAACATCGATGCGCTGATCTCGATCGGTGGCGATGACACGCTGAAGACCGCTAACAAGATGAAGCTCTACCAAGAGTCGCTACCGGCTGGCAGCAAGAAGTTTCCAGTAGTTCACTTGCCCAAGACGATCGACAACGATTACATGGGCATCGACTTCACGTTCGGCTACTTTACTGCCGCCGAATTTCTGGCCAACGAGATGCGCAATTTGAATTATGATGCATCGGCCGCACGTGCTTATTTCGTTTGCGAAGCGATGGGCCGCAGCGCTGGATGGTTGGCTTATGGTGCCGCCATTGCGGGCGAAGCCTGTATGGTTCTGAGCGTTGAGGACATCGCAGGACCATTGGCCGGCGAAGAGACTGTCACGGACGCTTCGGGCAACACGAAGACTCGCAAGATCATGAACTTCGACAAGGTCATCGAACGCATTATACGCATGATGATTCGGCGCGAAGAACATGGACTGCAGTACGGAGTGATCGTGATTGCCGAAGGTCTGGCCGAGTACCTTCCTCAGAAGTACTTGGAAGGTATTCCTCGCGACGATCACGGACACATTGCCATTTCGTCGATCGACATTGGCAAGATGTTGGCCAAACTGGTTGCGAAGGCATATGAGACTACGACTGGCAAGTCTCGCAAGGTGAACGGAGTGCAGCTTGGATATGAAAGTCGATGCGCGTTGCCTCATGCCTTTGACATTATGCTTGGATCGCAAATCGGCGTTGGAGCCTATCGAGCCTTGGTTGAGAAGGGCCTGGGCGGTGTTATGGTTTCGGTGGGTGGTCAAATGCAACTGAACTTCGTTCCCTTCGAGGAGCTGGTTGACCCAGCGACCTTGGTAACCAAAGTTCGCTATATCGAGCAGAACAGCGACTTCTATCGCTTGGCTCGCTTCATCGAGAGCACCGATCAAGAGTAGTTCTTGGTCTATCTTCCAACGACGCTTTAACTCGCCTTTCTCTTCCGGCTGTGATCAGCTTCGAGGCGAGTATTTGTTTAACGGCAAGCCGCAGGCGACTGCTCTCGAAGGCGTTCAGTTTCGAGGCGAGTGATCGTTTAACGGCAAGCCGTAGGCGACTGCTCTCGTGACGCTTTCATCATCGCCTGATAAACAGTCGCCTACGGCTTGCCGGTAAACGAGGTGCTGCATGGTTGACAGACTTTCGATAGTCAATAGTCAGTTGATCGCGAGTACTTTTCGCAATTTGTATCAATTGGAATCCAGAACTGTTATAATTCGCGACAGATTTCACCCACTTAACAAGTTGCTCCGACGGTTCACCTCTCATTTGATCCATAACTTGCCAAAGCGAATCCAATAATGTTGGCCAGAATAATCAGCGCCGGTAGAACCGATGTCGGCAGAAAGCGTGATTCCAACCAGGATCACTTCTTAATCGCCGATCTCAACAAATCGATGCTTGTGCATTCAACAAGCTTGAATCTTGAAGCACAAAGCCGGATGTACGGCATGTCGCACGGCAAGCTATTCATGGTGGCCGATGGCATGGGTGGGCATGTCGGCGGAAGTCGCGCTAGCAAGCTCGCCATCGATCTGCTGATCAATCAACTGCTCAACAGCATGCACTGGTTCTTCCAATTCGATACCAATTCATCGAACGCGGAAGAGCGTGAAAAGGGCTTCATCGACGATTTGCAGCGGATGATGCAGCAGACTCACCAAGCCATCGAAGATGAATCCAGTGGCACAGAGTTCAAGGGGATGGGAACGACGCTGACAATGGCCTACGTGATCTGGCCCTGGATGTACGTTGTTCACGCCGGTGACAGTCGCTGCTATCTTCTTCGCGGCGACCATCTACAACAATTGACTCATGACCACACAGTCACTCAACAACTGATCGAAAGCGGTGTTTCTGCCGAACAGGCCGCCAAATCGCGATGGAGCAACGTTCTCTACAACGCTTTGGGTGCTGGTGGTGATTCCGTTAAAGCCGACATCCAAAAAGTACAACTCCAACCTGGCGACCAAATTCTGCTTTGTAGCGATGGACTGAATCGTCACGTTCCCGACGACGAAATTCGACAGATGCTGCTTACAGAAGTCGAACCTCAAGAGGCTTGCCGTTCGCTGATTGAACTCGCCAACTTTCGCGGCGGTCAAGATAACGTCACAGTGATCGTAGCCAAACTTCTAGAACCCGACCCCAACCAACCACGAACTCGCGTCGCCGCCGAAGTCACGCTCGAGCGTCTGCTGGGCGATATCACTGGTTACCATCCACGTGAAAATCCCGTTCGAGATACCGATGAGATTCGGACGCCAGACACGATTGAGTTCAACAAGTAAGCCTGGTGCGCGGGCGTCCCGCCCGCATTCTTTCTTGTTGCGGACGAGACGTCCGCGTACCGAGGCAGAACGACAGGGACTGTCGTGGCACACTGAAAGCAGCGGACGAGACGTCCGCGTACCGGTGCGCGGGCGTCCCGCCCGCAACGAAAAAAGGGCCGAATTACTTCGGCCCTTTTTATGTTTCGTAGATTGCGAGAATCAACCGTTAGGTCTTAACGCTTGGCTCGAGCTCTAGGTCTTTGGTTGTCTCAACCTCTTTAGGCGGATCTACTGCTTCTGGCTTTTGATTCGATCGCTCGGCGCCACTTGGCTCGCTTGATTTGTCTGCCTTGGGTTCTTCCACTGCAGGCTTGGCAGCACCGTAAGTAACCTTCTCCGATGGCGCCGGAGTCGGTGTACCCCAAAGACTCGCAGCCGAATACGGATCAGAGTAGCTCAGCACGACTGGCGATTGAACGATGTGCGGCACGCGGACTCGCACTTCATACTCTTCGTACTTCAAGACTCGCTTGGGAACGGTAACCTTCGTTTGAATGGCTTCGTTTTCGTAGTACTTGATCGGTACATCGCGAGAAACGGTCTCAGTCTTGTACGAAGTCTTTTCGACAGTCTTCGGACGAACCATCACTTGCTCGACCCAATCAACGCGGTCCACAGGTACTTTGCGAGTCAGCGTTTGTGTGACTGGCTTTTGTACAGTGACGGGGATCTTGCGAGTCTCGTACACTGGCTCCATGCGAGTCACATTGTACGGAATCTGTGTTTGTACCACTTCGTTTTGCATGCGAGTGACTTGAACAGGCACTTGAACGCTCTGCACTTGAGGCATCATCGAAGTCTGCGGTACAGCAACTTGAACAGGATTGGGTTGATAGTAAACCTGAGCGTTGACGGTGCCCGGGGAAGTGTAAGGGACCCAGCCCAGTCCACCGCGTCGATATCCCATCTGACCATACGGATCAGCAGACAAGCCGCCTGCCATCCAACGCAAACCGTAACGAGTGTCGCCAGGTGAGTAGATTGGCTGAGCGACGTACTGCCCTTGGTCTACGACAGTGTTTTGGTAAGTCGTCACAGGTTGGTAAGTCGTGTATTGCTGAGTCGTCATTTGCGTCTCAGTAACTGGACGCTGAACAACCTGACTTTGTGTTTGCATATAAGTCTCGGTATGTGGCCGATAACTCATGTAAGTTTCTTCGCGCTCGCTCGTCTCAGTAACGTACGAAGTCTCTTGATAGTTCTGATCGATCCAGTCTCGCTTGGAGACGGGTGTTCGCACCGTGTATCGTTCTTCGACGGTACTGGTTTCAACGACGGGTCGCGTTGTTTGGTAGCTGCGAGTCTCAATACGCTCTTTCAATACAGGGCGATATTGCGTGACCGTCTGCTCTTCGTATTCCCAATCCCAAACGGGTCGCAGTCGCTTTTCAACGCGATCCTCGTAGACAGTCTCGCGTTTGACGGAATAGGTTGGCGCACAGGGTGCGCAGGTTTGGGCGAATGCGTGGGAATCGATGGCCAGAGCTCCAGCGGAGCTCAAACCAAGAACGAGCAATCGCTTCCAATGCATGCAGATGTTTTGAAGCATCACAGGAAGTATCCAAGAACTAAAAGGTTGGTGGAACCGGCAATACTGCCGACACTTTGGCGATCCATGCCCATCCATGCAATTCCAATCTGCCAAGTCACTGGACTCGACAGCTTGAAAGTAGGAGTTCGTCTTATTCTTGTTTTCAGCCAGTCGACAGTCAAAGCTCAAATTCGAGCTAGCAATAGCGACATCGCTACAAGTATAGGCAAATCCAAGGGTTACAACAAAACTTAGCTTCGGAATCCCCGATTGAGTTCTGGGACAGGCTGTTCTGCAACCGTTTATCCCGCCTCAAAATCGTTACAAACCGGAGAGTTTGTGTTGAGCCAAACTGGAGACCAGTTCTCCACTACGCAGGCTCCCCCACCCTCAATCTATGTGTTTGTGCCCATGATTGAAGCCGATTTTTAGTCTAAGTGCTGAAAATCACCCAGAAGGCCCCCTCAGCCGTCCGTTTATGACGACCAGGTAAAATAGCCACGCGGGTGAACTTCACGTTTTTGGCCGGTGGGAGTACCATACTGGCCTTCAAGAAACGACCTAAACCGCAGCAGTTCGGATTGTGACGCCCCAGGTTGGTGGCCCGATTCGATCGCAGAGCGCGAAGCTACTAAGCAAACACACTGGCAAGAAGTACAAATGGAAGCAGGAATTGTTGGATTACCGAACGTTGGCAAGAGCACGCTTTTTAATGCACTCACCAGCTCGAAAGCTGCACAAGCAGCCAATTATCCGTTTTGCACCATCGAGCCCAACGAAGGGATCGTGCCTGTTCCTGATAGTCGTTTGGATCGCATCGCTGCTTTGATCAAGCCGCAACGCATCCTTCCCGCGGCGCTGAAGCTTGTTGATATCGCTGGTATCGTCAAAGGCGCCAGTGAAGGCCAGGGGCTGGGCAACAAGTTCCTCAGCCACATTCGTGAAGTCGACGCAATTCTGCAAGTCGTACGCTGCTTTGAAGACGAGGATGTGATTCACGTCTCTGGTTCAGTCGATCCGGTTTCCGATGTTGAGATCATCGAGACCGAATTGATGCTCTCCGATATTCAGACGTTGGAGAACGCGCTTCCCAAAGCTGAACGATCCGCAAAGAGCGGCGACAAAGAGGCCAAGGTGCGAGTCGCTGCGATCCAGCGCTGCATGGAACACTTGGCCACCGATCAGCCGCTGCGAAAATTGCAATTGCCAGAGACAGAAGCCAAAGAGATCTCCAGCTACGGTCTGATGACTGCGAAGCCCGTTCTGTACATTGCTAATGTGAACGAGGATGACTTGGAAGGTAAAGGACCGCTACCAACTGCGCTGCGAGCATACGCTGAAAAGATCGGCGCGCTGGTCGTGCCTGTTTGTGCAAAGCTGGAAGCGGAACTTGCTGAGCTGGAAGAGCCCGACCGCGGCGAGATGCTGCAATCGATGGGACTCACCGAACCAGCCCTAGCCGTCGTCGCTCGCGAGACCTATCGAACATTAGGTCTACAAAGCTACTTTACCGCTGGTGAAAAAGAGGTCCGAGCCTGGACCGTGCCGATCGGCGCAACAGCTCCTCAAGGTGCCGGCGTGATTCACACCGACTTTGAACGCGGCTTCATTCGCTGCGAAGTCTACTCGCTGGAAGATCTTGAAACCTACAAGACCGAAAAAGAGATTCGCCAAAACGGCAAACTTCGCACCGAAGGCAAGACCTACATTTTGCAGGACGGAGACATCTGCCACTTCTTGTTCAATGTCTAGGCAAGAATCTTCTAGGAAATAAATCGTTTAACGGCAAGCCGCAGGCGACTGTGATTGCCTTGCTCGGCTGCTAGATCGTTTAACGGCAAGCCGCAGGCGGACTGTTCCTGCGACGAAGAAGCTGATCGTCCGACGAACCGTTGAGTTGATCTCAGACTTCCAATCCACGTAAGGACGAACGTGCAACAAATTACCCCTCACCCCCGCCCCTCTCCCCGAAGCGGGGCGAGGGGAGAGGCGGAACTTCTGGTAAAACGCTTAGAGAGGCTTGATCGAAACGTTGCGGAAGCGAACAGGATCGCTATGTCCAGCGAAACCAAAGAAGCCCTTGGTTCGATCTTTGCCTGGATGCGGCGAGTTAGCCATGTATTCGGTGACCTTACTCACATCGCCATTGAGAATTACGGTCCCGTTCAGCTCAACGCGAATCGTAGATCCCTTTACGGTGACGTGTTGATAGTTCCATTCGCCCGCTGGTCGCAAGTATCCACGATGAGCGGCGATCATACCGTAAGCGGAACCATGAACCTGGCGAGGGTCTAACTTGTTGGCGTACTTTTCCGATTCGGTATCCAGCACTTGCAACTCGGTCATTCCAACGTATGCAGTATCACCTTCTCCGGGATAGCGAATCGCTAAGCCGTTGTTACCGCCGGGAGGCAGTTGGAACTCAAGCTGAACTTCAAAGTCGGCGTATTCATCGGTGGTATGAAGGACTCCACCGTGACCTTGCTTGCACTGAATAGCGCCATCGACGACTTCATAGTTGTTGACAGCTCCCTTCCACCCTTCCAGATCTTTGCCATTGAAAAGGCCTTTGAAGCCTTCGCCGGCTTTCTTCGCAAGCATCTCATTGGCTTCCTTCGCTCCGATCTCACGGATGAAGACATTGCGCCATTGAATTTCGCCACCGTGCGTTTGCAACTGGATCTTGCCCTTGGCAGCCAAAGGCTTGAGGCGATCCTTGTCCCAATAGTTTTCCATGATGGCATGGTCAACCACCATCTTGTCGTTGAGCCACACGCTGGTGCGAGCTCCTACTTGTACGATGCGGAACGAGTTCCATTCGCCAAACGCCTTGTCAGCTAGAACGAGTGGATCTTTACCAGCGGTACCAGGTGAATTGTTCCACAACCCGCCGCTGCCTTTGTCGGCGCCCAGCTTGAATTTGTCTTGTTCGGTGAAGTCCCAAATCTGAACTTGCGGAGTACCACGCAAATAGATCCCGCTATCAGCCTTGGCGACCGTTTTGTATTCGATCAACATTTCGATGTCGCCGTACTCTTTATCCGTCGTCAAATAGACACCGTGTCCGTCGTTGACTAGCGCACTGTCCTTGACGGTCCAGTGCTTACGCATGTCATCGTTCCACTGGGTCTGCTTGGCTTCGTCAACAACCTCTTTTGGATCCAAGTGCGGACAACCATGCCAGCCGGTCAGATCCTTGCCATTAAAGAGTGCAGAGAAGCCTGCCGGAGGTTGTTGAGCCCAGGCCGCCGGAGCAAACAAGCTGGTCAAAAGGAACAGGCAAGTGGGCAAACAAACACGAGATCGCATGAAAGGGTCCTTGGGTGGGATTCAACGAGTCAGGTAGGAAATCGAAAGGGCGAACCCCAATTATACACCGTCGTCCGAGACTTGCAGGACTGAATTAGAGCTAGTCTCCAGCGAGAACTCCGCCGCCATACCGCGACCACACCTACGAGCAGCGGCATAAATGGGCTCGAATTCCTTCCTAGCTTCGGTTAGAATCTGTCCTCCGACATCGACCCAAGTCACCCCAAGGGAACTAGAATCCTTCTAGACCATTTGAAGACTGGTAGTTCGACCAAGGAATTCTTTGAAATCTCGAGAACGGATGGATGGCCGAGCGGTTTAAGGCACCGGTTTTGAAAACCGACGTAGGGAAACCTACCGGGGGTTCGAATCCCTCTCCATCCGCTTCTCTTTTTTCTTCGTGATCGCGTAGGGTGTGTGCAGCGGATGCACAACCATCGCACTTCCCCTCACATAAAACCTTGCACCAAGTACATCGTCGATCCGTCAATGGTCCATCCGCGGAACACACCATGGCTCTCCGAGTGAACTTGTTTGGGCAAAGGTCTAACGCTGCACATGGCGTGTTACGTTCGCCGACTATCGTTGTGTGACGATTTACGGCCCAACTGCCAATCCTTTGCGCTCAGCGAGTCTTTGCTTGGCTCACTTCACACGCCCTACGAATACTACGAATCCGTTTACTCCAACTCAAGTGTTTCAATGTGCTTCGGACACTGGTGTCCCCAATGCGACGAATAATGCCCGCTTGAAACGTATCGGTGATAAGTCGAATGAGGCCACTGTGATGGATGAGTCACGTAACCATGCTTCACAGGGTTGAAATGAATGTAGTCAAAGTGATTCTCTAAATCATCTTCATCTCGAATGACATGCTCCCAAAAGCGAGGCTGCCAAATTCCTCGACATCCGCGAGATCGAGCAGATTCTGAGACGGCTTCTTCATGCCCACCAGAAGCAAGCCAAGTCATCGTAAACCTGTCCTTGATCGACTTCAGCCTTTTTGAGAAATCATCATCGTTTGGTGGTAGACTCCAAAGACAATGAAAGTGATCAGGCAATACAACCGACGCTATGTTCGTGAACGTTAAGTTGGCTTGAGTCTTCAACCACGAATCCCTAAGCATGTCCACAGCTGAGGGATCCCGGAAGAATGGGTAACGGTTGTAAGTCACCACGGTAAAGAAGTAGGTCCCTCCCGGTACAAACCAACGCCGATATGCAGACATCGATTCTGCTCCCCTCGTAGGGTGTGTGCAGCGGATGCACAACCATCGCAACTCCGCGTCACATAAAACCTTGCACCAAGTACTTCGTCGATCCGCCAATGGTCCATCCGCGGAACACACCATTGGTATCGGGGGACCTGCGCTGCACATGGCGTGTTACGTTCGCGGACTTACTTTGTGCGAAGAACAACTCTCGAACAAGTTTATTCGTTGTGTTCAGCGAATTGTTAAAAGCTCACTTCACACGCCCTACGAATACGATTACGACCTACAACTAGCGATTGGCTTTCCTAACGCCGACAAGTTCGTAACCGGGGTATTTTTGGAGGGCCATCTGCGAAGCGATCTCGCTATTCTGAGCTGTAACCATGACGGCAAACGGACGTCCGTAGGTTCCTTGGCGAGGTGCTAAACCGACTTGCCAAATGGATGTTAGACCCGTGGCAGCACCTAACATTTCGAGCTTAAGCATTTCAATTTGTTGTTTCGCAGCTCGATCTTGCTGATATGCCATCGCTGCTGACCGCAAAAGAAAACTCTCACGATTACGGCTTTCCTCGCTCTCAGCTTGCTCCTTCCAAAGCTCCCAACCTGGTTGCAGAATTCCTAGTTCTTCACGCGCGAACATGAAGAAGGGCACGCCTATTTCATCGCCAGTTTCCAATTGCATAAGCACGCCTTCCAACGGATATTTTTTGGCGTTTCCACCAAGCTTCTTCGCCCATTCTTCAAGCTGCTTTTCGTCTTCAATTTTCGTGCTTTCCAGCTCAGAGAGTATCCGAAGCACTAGCTTTTGATGAAGTGCATCGATGGTTGAAAACTTCTTATCATTGATGTGCACGACGCTTTGCTTCCGTTGCACAACCAGTTCTTTGCGGCCGTAGGCTAGAACTTTTCCCTTTACTTTCATTCCATCTTTAGCCGTCCATGTTTGCATTTCTTCTGCAGGAACATCCTTCTTATCCGTGGACTCTTTGGATCGCACATACTCCTGGTCCTTACTGGAAAGTTCCTTGAGCTCTACGGCAACAAGTTCGCCAGTTGGTCGCTTCAGAACAACGAGGGAGTCATTGAAGCTAACGACTTCTGCTTCAATTTCAAAAGCACCGTTGGAGCTCGTCCAAACTCGACCACCTGCAGCATTGGATGGCGAGTGCAGAGCGACCAGTAGAATTAGTGTGCAAAATTTGATTGTCGGTGACATGAATGAAGACTCCTGCGCGTATCGCGATAAACAGCTTGGATATTGAGCGCCTGGCAAATCAACTCTTGTGCGATTAAGTTTTTTGAAACCAAATCACATCTAAAGTCAGCGTAGGCATCGCGACCGAAGATTGCCAAATTGCGCAGCAAGTATACTTGAAAACCACTTCGTCGACCACATTTGCGCTGCCGAAAACCCGTAGTTGTGATTGGCTCGCTTCACACGCCCTGCGTTGGCGGTACGACGCTGGATCGCGACGATTAAGGGCTGTGGATTGTCACGCCAAGGAAGTTCGGTTGGTGGACTTTGTAGGCATGCCACTCGCCTATTACAGGTTAGCCAGCATAGGCTTCGTGGACACCGAAGATTGACAAATAGAGCCGCGAGCAAACTTGAAAACCACTCTTCGGCTACATTTTCTGAAATTGCTGGTCTTCTTTTGTGCTTTAGGACAGAATCTGCCTTACGCAGTTGAGGCCGCTCAGCCGATAAACTCGAAGTTGTGGTGTCGACTTCCAGACTGGGAAAACAAACGCAACCAACGAATTGCCTGGCAGCTCTTGCCACTGGAGCACTGGTAGTCCAATGACACAAGGCTTCTCGAATGTGCAAGCGTATCAGTTACTAATTGCACCAGCACTTCCCTGCGCGATCCAACTTGCTTGCAGAGCACTTTGCCTAACCTTGCTTTTGCCATGCGGTTTAAATGGTCAAAGTACGCCCGCTGTAACCGATTCGTATCCGATTCAACTCGGCTCTGAGTCTCCCTTAATATCTGATCCGTTGCTTTCTTCTGCTGACCTGCTTACGGCCAACGACGTATCTGGGGCGACAACAGAGCTCCATAACTTGCAGTTTGCCGAAACAGACGGCACGGGCAGTGGTATTAACTTCAATGAATTCCCTCGTAACTACCTCAATGGGCTGACACTGCGGAACGGGCGCTGGGGAGTGAAGTTGGGAGGGTTCGTTAAGGCGGATTTGATTCATGACTTCAACGCCATCGACTCGACGGATACGTTTGATCCCTTGTCGATTCCAATTGGTGCACCGCAGCGAACCAACTCGCGATTCCATACACGACAAACGCGATTGAATATGGATGCCCGTTGGATTGCGGATTCAGGTGATCCGCTTCGAATTCTTGTCGAGAGTGATTTCTTTGGCGAGGGTAATTCGCTGCGATTGAGGCACGCCTACGGTGAATACAATGGATTGATCATTGGCCAAACGTGGAGCACATTAACACACCGAGCTGCACTGCCGAACACGTTGGACCTTGTTGGGGATGTCGCGAGTGTAGGACGTCGGCAATCGCAAGTACGATGGACAAAGCACTGGATGGAAAGGCGTTGGGCATTCTCTGCTGCACTGGAAGATTCTCAAACTCGCGTCGATGATGAATTGCTGA
>CAUJKA010000153.1 GCA_963204965.1 Planctomycetota bacterium
CATAGTCTATGGCCGCTTGATGGACATGTGCTCCGTAGAAGCCCTTGCCACAAAAGGACGGAATGAGCGATGGGTGAATGTTGACGACTCGATTTTCAAAGTCCGGCGCAATCAACAGGTGCTCAAGGTAGCCTCCCATAACGACCAACCTGGCACCCAGTTTTCGACAGTGATCGAATACCGCGTCGCGATGAGCTTCGCCTGTCGCAAAACTCTTCCGACGAATGACCGCCGTGTCGATCTGACGCTGACGAGCGAACTCAAGTCCCTTGGCTTGTGGGTTACTACTGATCACAGTGACAAACTCGACTGGAAGGTCACCGCGATCAAACCAAGTTAAGAGATTCTTGAGTGTTGTTCCACCACCCGAAATTAGAACGGCTATCGGCAGGGTCATGACACTACGTTCGTTCGACAGTTCGAATTCCAATCACAACCTTGACACCACCGACTTCATGGTCCTGAGTTGTCACGCCTTGTGGAGCTTTTGCCAAATGCAAAGCAACGGTTAGTGTTTCAGCCATGATATACGCTCGATTCTGCTCGATGGCTTCACCCAATTCCGGCGAAGTAAAGTCGAGGTAGAGTTCAATTCTCGCATCGCGAGGCAGATCTAGTGTCTTACGAAAATCTTGAATCAAACGCACCAAGTCGCGAGCCATGCCTTCTTTGATCAGCTCTGGAGTTAACTCAGTCGACAAGACGACAACGCTATATCGCCCTTGAGCGGCGGTCCAACCACTGCGAGCCTGCAAGCGAACTTCGACATCTTGGCCATCGAGTTCGATCGATTGCGATTCAACTTCGAGCACGATCTTGCCACTTTGTTGCATCTGCAACAACAAGTCCGCGCCGTTTGCCTCGCCGAGCTTCTTCTTAACTGCGGGAATCAACTTGCCGACCTTGGGGCCAAGCTGTTTAAAGTTAGGCACAACTTTGTATTCAATGAACTCGCTATTGCCCGAGTTGTAGTGGATCTCCTTGACGTTTAGCTCCGCCTTGACGATTTCGTCGTGCTGCTCCAACCACGCGATATGATCGCCACTGGCCAAGCTAACTTGAACCGAAGCCAATGGCTGCCGAACTTTGAGCTTTGCATCCATGCGAGCGCTGCGCCCCAGCGACGCGATTTCGCGGAGTACAGACATGCGATCAGCGAGCAACGCATCTTGACGATCCGCTTGAATCGCGGGGAAATCGCACAAGTGAACGCTCTCGCGAACGCGGCCCTTTACTGGCTCGGTCAGCGATTGCCAAATGGCTTCGGCAACGAAAGGTACAAAGGGAGCAATCAACTTCGATAGTTCGACCAGCACCTCGTAAAGAGTCCAATACGCGTCGGACTTGTCCAGCGACTCACCCGCAAGCGAGCTACCCCAATAACGATCACGACAACGGCGTAGATACCAATTGCTAAGTGCATCGACAAACGAATTGATTCGTTGGCAAGCTACGTAACTGTCGTAACGATCCATGCAAGAAGTGACTTCTTGGACGGTCAGCGAAAGTTCGCTAAGAATCCAGCGATCCAACTCGGCTCGCTGAGTCGTTGGTCGATAGGACTTGGCTTGCGAAAGTTCGTCGGACGAGAGTTGATCGAGCTTGACGCCTGCTGCGATTTCCCCGGGCCCTACGAACTTGTCTAAGCTGGCATACATCGTAAAGAAGCTGAGCACGTTCCACATGCGCAAGAGGAACTCGGGAATGCTGTCCCGAATCGCTCGCTCGCTGTAGATGATGGAGCTCCACGGCGGCTGATTGGCAAAGAAGTACCATCGCAGTGCATCTGCGCCATAGTTGTCAAAGATCTCTTGTGGACTGCGATAATTGCGCAGTTGTTTGGACATCTTTCCGACACGTGAGGTGAAGTTGCCGTCGCCGAATTCGCGTTTGGCATCATCTTCGGTCAAACATGCATATCCCGAGCTGGTCTTCTTTCCATCTTTGCTTTCGTACCACTCGGAGAGCATCAATCCCAAGACGATGCAATTCTTGAACGGATGCGGGAAGGGCTGAAGCTTGGCACATTCATCGTTGGTCGTTGCGTCGCCAAAGAGCATCGTGCTGATCGCCAATTGGCTGTAGAACCAACCGCGAGTCTGATCGATGGCTTCGCTGATGAAGTCGGCCGGGAAGGCTTGCTCAAATCGATCTTTGTTCTGATGCGGGTAGCCCCACTGTGCAAAAGGCATGGCCCCCGAGTCGTACCAGCAATCAATCACTTCAGAGACACGACGCATACTCGCTCCGGGCGCAAATGGTGAATCGTATGTAATCGCATCGATGTACGGCTTGTGAACTTTCAGATCTTCAACAAGCTCGGAGTTCGCGGCTTTGGCCTTGGCCCAAACTTCAGTACCAGTAACACCTGGCTTTTCGAGTAGCTGAGCGTAGCTTCCAACGGCTTCACGCTTTTGAGTCTTTTCGCATTCCCAAATCGGAAGTGGCGTCCCCCAATATCGTTCACGCGATAAAGCCCAGTCGACGTTGCTTTGCAGGAAGTTTCCAAAACGTCCGTCCCGAATGTTCTCGGGCAGCCAGCCGATCTTCGAATTGTTTTCCAACATTCGATCGCGAAATTCGGTGGTCCGAATGAACCAGCTCTCACGAGGATACTGAATCAACGGGTCCTGTTCAGCTCGCCAACAGAATGGATAGTCGTGCAGATATTGGTCTAGCAGCAGTAAGCGACCTTTCTCCTTGAGATCGCGAGAAATGGCTTTGTCAGCGTCCTTGACCCAGACACCTTTTTGTGGCGGATAGTCGTCAGTGAACTTTCCATCGGGGCCAACTGCGCAAAGCAATCCAGGCTTAACACTATCGGCAGCATATTGAGCTTGTTCAGTAACCAGGAGATCGTAGTCGACTTCCCCAAACGCCGGCGCGATGTGAACTAGCCCTGTTCCGCTATCTAGGGTTACGAAGTCGGCGGCGACAACTTTCCAATACAAGAAGGACTTTTGACCGCTAGCCAATGTCCCCTGATTTTCGGAGAACTTGGAGTAGTAGCAATCCATTGGCGGTGTATAGCGTTTGCCGATCAACTCTTTGCCTTTGAACTCGCGCTGTACCGTCCAATTGCGTTTGGCCTTTTCAGCAATCGAAGTGTAAAGCTGCGATGCGACGATGTAGTTCTCGCCACTCTCTTGATCCGCGCAAAGCACATAGTCCAAGTCTGGTCCCACGGCTGCGAAGGTATTGCTGGGAAGCGTCCAAGGTGTTGTGGTCCAAACCACCAGCGATGTGTTCGGATCTTCAACCAAGGGAAACTTGACGTAGACGCTGGGGTCGGCCACTTGCCGATAGCCTTGGCCGACTTCGCCGCTAGAAAGTGCGGTACCGCCCTGAGCCCACCACCAAACAATCTTGTGACCTCGGTAAAGCAAACCGCGATCAAAGAGATTCTTCAGCGACCACCAAACGCTTTCCACAAAGCTCTGGTGATAGGTCACATAGGCTTCGTTGAGGTCTAGCCAAAACCCAATCCGTTCCGTCAGGCGCTCCCATTCCTGCATGTAGCGCCAAACGCTCTGTTGGCATTTCTGGATGAAGGGCTCGATTCCAAATGCCTCGATTTCATCTTTGCCGTGGATGCCCATCTGCTTACAGACTTCGACTTCGACCGGCAGACCGTGGGTATCCCAGCCAGCCTTTCGCTCGCAGCGATAGCCGCGCATCGTTTTGTAACGAGGAAAAAGGTCTTTGATAGCACGAGTCAAACAGTGACCGGGGTGCGGCATCCCATTCGCGGTTGGGGGACCTTCGTAGAACACAAACGGCTCGGCCCCCTCCCGCTGAAGTAGGCTTTTCGCGTAAATCGACTGCGATTTCCAAAACTCAAGGATCTGCTCTTCTTGTTGTGGAAAACGGACGTTGGTGTTAACAGGCTGAAACATAGCGGAGTCGATTGCTGCGAGCGGCGTGGAGCCAGGAAGGCCAGGGTTTATGGAAGCGGCCCTAATTCTCAACATTAATGGCCATAATCCAAGGGGATAGACCAAGACCTGCCCTAAGCCCCTTGTTCACGCCTTTTGACGTTGCGTTCCTTGTCATTCGTGTCGCTGCGATCTTCGGATTTTCGTGCTCGTGCTCAGTCGAAGACGGTGCTCGTGCTCGAATTCGGTCTTCCGAGTACGATTACGAGCACCATGTCATTGAGCACGAACAGGATTTTTTGATGCTGTCTTCAAAAAGTGCAATGTCAAAACTCAGGTCTGCTCCCCAAGTCTCAAGTCTCAAGTCTCAAGTCTCAAGTCTCAAGTCTCAAGTCTCAAGCCTCAAGTCTCAAGTCTCAAGCCTGCTTAGGAAATCTGGACTCTCGCCGAGATTCCCCAAAGTCCACCTGGACTTTCGTGCGATGATTCTGATATGAGCGATTTGGCGAGTGGAGGCTTGCCTTTTGCTATCATCGTCTGACGGGTTTTTCAGGAGGAGCCGTGTCATGATTGAGATCGAATCAAGTGTTTCCCATCAATTGGGAAAGACGGGCGCTGTCAAACGAATCCAAGAATTCGTGGGCTCTCTACCCCAGCGTTTTCCGCAACAAGTCCATCAAGTTTCGATGCAAGCCCACGATAACGCTGTCGAAGTCCGCTTCGCTGCCTATGGCTACATCATTCAATGGAAGGCAGAAGTCTACGATACTTGCATCGTGTTGCATGGGCTGATTCCGGATGCTGCACGCAAGTTCCAGCACAAGATGATGCAGACTGTCGTCGACCGATTGAGCGACGCGGTTCGTCCTGCGTCTTTGCCTGTTCGCCGCGCTGCCTAGTTAAGTCCCCAATCCAGTCGCTCCTATCAGAGCGGCCAGGGTAACCATTGTGGTCGGAGTCGCCCAAATTCCGCGATGGAAACTTGCCGCGCAACTCGCGGAGCGTGGTAGCTTTATTATTCAAACTGCAAATGCAAAACGCTATAGCTCCGTTTCCATAAATACGCTTCCTGCTCCTTCAAAACTACAACTTGTAGTGGTTTTGGTCGACACTGCCGCAGAAACGCGGATTTTTAGTGTTTTCCACACCAATCTTAGGGGCACCCATGGCGAGCAAATCGCTGTTCAGTATCGTTGATTGAACTATACTGATCGTTTTCCAGTCCCACGCTTTATTGATTACACATGGCAGCATTGCGAATCGTCTACCTTACCGCCGGCGCTGGCGGCATGTACTGCGGTAGTTGCCTGCATGACAACGATGTTGCCAAGACTCTGATGCGCAAGGGTCACGAAGCGATCTTGATCCCTTTGTACACGCCCATTCGCACCGACCAAGATAACGCGAGCGAAGATCTGCTTTTCTATGGTGGAATCAGTGTCTATCTTCAGCAGCTTTCGCCAATCTTTCGGTGGTTCCCCAAGCGGATCGACAAGTGGTTGAACTCTCCCAAGTTGGTTGGTTGGTTTGCCGCGCGAGCTGCGGCGACTTCAGCTAAAAAACTCGGTGCGCTAACCGTTTCCATGCTTGACGGCGAGGACGGAAAGCAAAGCAAGGAAGTTCGCAGACTGTGCCAATGGTTGAGGCATGTTGAACCCGAGGCAATCGTATTCTCGAACCTACTCATCGCTGGGTGTATCACCACGATCGAAAATTCGCTTCCTGGAGCTCAGCTCGTTGTGATGCTTCAAGGCGATGATATCTTTTACGACAGCTTGCCCGAGCCGTTTCGTAGCCAAGCCCTTGAACGAATGCAAATCATTGCTCGCAGCGTGGATGTCTTTTTGCTACACAGCGAGGACTACAAAAAACGGATGTCCCAACTGCTCAACGTATCACCGGAACGAATGAAGGTTGTCCCGCTTTCGATCGACGGGAAAGACTTGTTGAACATCAAGCGTAACCCTTCGACTTCACGACCGCCCACAGTTGGCTATTTGGCTCGCATCGCTCCCGAAAAAGGCCTTCACCTATTGGTCGATGCGTTTATTCAGCTCAAGTCGCAAGGACTTATTCCGACAGCTAAGCTTCAAATCGCCGGATGGCTTGGCAAGCAGCACCACGCCTATTGGAATAAGCTCAAGTCGAAATTGAATGCCGCAAAACTACAGAACGACTACAAGTTCTGGGGGACGATCGATCGTAAACAAAAGGTCGAATTCCTTTCTGAGATAGACTTGCTTTCGGTACCCACAACCTATCGCGAACCCAAGGGGTTGTTTGCCTTGGAAGCGATGGCAGCAGGCGTGCCATACCTCTTGCCTGACCACGGTGCCTTTCCTGAAATGCATGTCAAGGCACAGGCCGGGCGTCTGCATAAGGCGGATTCCGTGGATGATCTCGCCTCCGCTCTTCGCGAGATGCTCGACGACATACAAGGGACTCGGCAGTATTCCGAAAAGTGCCGCAACTACATTCGCCAACACGCGACCTCGGAAATTGAAGCCTCGGCCGTATTAAAGGCCATCACGCTGGAGTAGGCTGCTTCACTCGCATTGCCCAGCGACAAAACCCTCAGCCAGCGAAAGAAACTGATCGTCTTCAATGCGGTCGAGTCGGTTGTAGCCGGGATGTCGCGATTCTTTGTAGGGATCGTTCCTTCGAGTGTTGTAGCAGCAGATCAGCGACCAGCGCGGGTTGGAACTCGTATTTTGATCGCTGCGGTGAAGCAAATTGCCATGGAAGAAAAGCGCATCGCCGGGGTGCATTTCTACGTAGGCCACCGAAAGTCGCTTGAGCACTGCTTCGACGCGTTCCGGGTCGGCTCCGGTTTGACCGCCAACTTTGCCATGGTTCATACGTCCTAGGTGATGCGACTGTGGTATCACCTGCAAGCAACCGTTTTCACGAGTGCAAGCATCTACGGCAATAAAACAGCTTGCCATGGTCGGATAAAGACAGCCATAGTCATACCAATATCCGTAATCTTGGTGCCATTCCCAGGCTCCTCCCACATAAGGCTCTTTCAGCATCATCTTGTGGTGGTAGTGGTAGACTTCGTCGCGGAGCAAGACTTCCATGCTGTCGGCGACGCGACGCGATTTCACCACGGCGGCATACAGATCGTCCCCAAGATCGTTGCTCAGCGCTAGCTTGGTTTCGCCGCCTTGAGCATCGCTTCGAGTCGTAGCGCGAGCCGCAACTTGCTGATCATTTTTGGCGTACTGGATTAACAGTTTCGTTTCGCTAGGGCTAAAAAGCTCCTTGACCAAGACGTAGCCTTCCTGTTCGAAGATCGCTAAATCGTTTGCGGAAGCTCGATAATATTTGCTCATGGGTCAATCCCCTACGGAAAACACGCGAACCGGGTAATCGCGAACCGGGCAATCGGCACACTCGAACCGTACGACTGCCGCTGCCAAACTATCTGGAGGCAATTCATTGTAACCGCTAATTCCAACCCTCGCGGTTGCCGAAAACTATAGTGCAGTTGTGGCAAAGCAACCTAGTTGCAAGCATTAGCCTTTCTAGAAGAGGCGAATGATTGCGATGGGTTCATCTACCAAGAATGCCACAATTCAGACAAGGATGTCGAGCTGAGCCTGTCGCTATGGGAAATGCAGTTTTTTCTCCGGCAGAGCTTTGGAAGGGAAGCCAAATAAGTGTGAATTGCCATGAGCCGGCTGAGCTGGTTTCAGAAGATCTACTGGACTCGTTTCTCCAAACCTGTACAAGAGCGACCGCTCGTTCGTTACCTGATCGACCATCCGGTCGCGTCGATTCTTGAGATTGGAATCGGTGATGGAGCACGGCTGGCGCGAATAGCCAAGCTGGTTCAAGTCAGCGCCGGAACCGAACAGCTTCGCTACATCGGCATTGACGAGTTCGAAGGTTCGCCAGCGGGTCGCGCTCACATGACCCTGAAGCAAGCTCACCAACGTGCCACGCACTTAGGATTCAAAGCCTCGCTCATCCCAGGCTCGCCATCTCAAGCTGTGACTCGAGTCGCTCACAAGTTCGGCGCGTCGGACCTGCTGATCATCGATGGTGGAATCGATCCAGCGAACCCAACGGCCGGTCCAATCGGAAGTTGGCTCAATCGCTTGGCTCACAGCACCTCAACGGTCATCGCTTGCCAAGAACCCGGCCAACCGTTGGTCGTCATCGACAGCAATCGACTCGAGCTACCGCTCGTTAAGGCTGCGTAGGTCTCGTCAAACTCAGTCCGGAAAGCTTTTGCTACGCCACTGCGTGGCAATAGTGTGCCACGACACTCCGTGGCGTTCTTCCGGTATTCGTCCGCACGGCCTGTTGAGCTTCACTCAACACGCCTCTTTGCAGCCCTTGGCGCTAGTTGGAATCGCCGTTCTGCGGTATGATCTCCGTTTGCGTTTCGGTTCGGTAAGCCATTGTCAAATTGGCTTGGAATTGCTGCTAGGAGATCTGTCCGGATGACAGCCAAGAAATGGACGTTTGTGCCTTTTGATGTTGGAGCGGTTCAAGATCTCTCGCGGAAGGCCGATGTATCCCCCGTAGTAGCTCAACTGCTTTTGCGCCGAGGCATCACAACTTCTGACCAGGCTCGAGAGTTCCTAGAATCGAAGCTAACCTCGCTGCGTCCCCCTGAGGAATTGCCAGGTGTGCCGAAGGCCTGCGAGGTCATCAATCGAGCCATCGATGCTGGCGAGGAAATGGTCGTTCACGGCGACTACGACGCCGACGGAATGACTGGAACCGCGATCCTCTATCGCTGCCTTCAATTGTTGGGCGCCAAAGTCACCTACTTCCTTCCCAATCGCATGGAAGAAGGGTACGGTCTACACGTCGACTCCATCGAGCGATTCGCATCTTCGGGCAAGAAGTGCATCATCACGGTGGACTGTGGTATCGCTGGCTTGCAAGCCGCTGCTCGAGCCAAGGCGTTAGGCTTGACGCTGGTCATTACCGACCACCACCGCTTCGCTGAACAATTACCGGAAGCGGACGCGATCGTTCACCCAGCCTTGCCCGGGGCAAACTATCCCTTTGCGGGACTCTGCGGAGCCGGTGTGGCGTTCAAGTTGGCTTGGGCGCTTTGCCAATCACGTTCTGGGACTCCGCGCGTCGCCGAGCACCTTCGCGATTTTCTGCTTCAAGCTGTTGGATTGGCCGCGATCGGAACGGTCGCGGATGTCGTGCCTTTGATCGACGAAAATCGAATCATCGTGCGCAATGGCCTGAAGATGCTGCAACGACAATGCAGCTTAGGGCTCAACAAGCTAAAGGAACTGACCGGGCTCACCAACAAACGCGCTCTGGAAAGTGAAGACATCGGATTCACAATCGCTCCGCGACTTAACGCAGCCGGGCGACTTGGCCAAGCTCAGTTGGCTGTTGAACTGTTAATTACTGAAGACCCCAATCGAGCCACAGCTTTAGCGACCTACATTCAAGAGCTGAACGAGAATCGTAACAAGCTCGAACGCAGCATGCAGTTGTCGGCCAGCAAGCAACTGAAAGAGATTCACTCGCCCGATGAAGATCCTGCCTTTGTGCTTAGCTCTCCCAATTTTCATCCCGGCGTGATTGGAATCGTTGCTGGCAAGTTGGCCGAAAAGTACCATCGTCCAGTGATCGTCATTGCCTTGGATAAGCTGGGAGTCAAACCTGCGATCGGCTCGGGTCGCAGCCCAAACGGCGTCAATTTGCATGAGGCTCTGCAGCAATGCAGCGAGCTTCTGATCAGTGGAGGCGGCCACGCAGCAGCGGCTGGATTGAAGCTGGAAGAGTCGCGACTGTCGGCCTTTCGCGCGGCCTTCATGGAAGCAGTCGCTGTGCAATCATCAGGCCTCACCATGACACCTGAACTTAGCTTCGATGCCGAAGCAGCTTTGGGACAATTAGATCTTTCCGCTCTCATGCAGATCGAACAGCTCGCGCCGTTTGGCATGCAGAACCCTCGACCACTATTCTGCGCTGTTGGCGTGACGCTCGCCGACGCACCTAAACTACTTGGCGATAGCGGCAAACACCTGAGCATGCAGTTGGTCCAGCATGGCAAACGCATGCGCGCGGTTGCATTTGGCCAAGGTGAAGAATGGTTTGAAAAACTCTCACAACTTGGCGACCAACCCATCGACTTGGCCTTCCGCCCCGTAATCAACGAACACCGCGGCTTCCGCGCCGTCGAAGTTCACTTGGTCGACTGGCGACTCCATCAAGCTCATCACAGCCCACTCCAATCGGTCGGCTAAATCCATGTCCGCGCTGACCTTTGTTTTCACGTAGTGGGATTCGCCAGAATTCCTTCTGCACCGGAATTCTGGCAACTGTGAATCCTGCTGGCTTGCCAGCAGATCGTTAGGCTTCCAGCTAGTTGGCGAAAACATCTTTTCTTTTTTCTCAATTTTGGCGTGTAGCGAGAAGCCTAACGAAACGACCGGGCAAGCCGGTGGGATTGAGAACCCTAGAGTGGACGTAACACTGTTGGTAAGAAAATGAGGGCACGAAAACGTTGGGAAATAGAGAAGAATTGGATACCACTAATCTTCACTGATGAGCACTAATGATTAGTGGGAATTAGTGATGATTAGTGGTTAAGGATGATCGGGATTTTGTTGCTGGCAACTACTACGAAACTTCAAGATCAACTTGAAGCTGCTTACCGACTTGATACACGTCAATCCAGGGTTCGCGGCTTGGCTTGCTAGCCAGCAAAGTGTGCTTCATTCGCAACAGCCAATCCGACTCTGGAAAAACGGCGCCCCAGCCACCCAACATGAGATGACAATCGAAATTGAAGTGAGGGTGGTTTGATTGAAACTCGTGCAGGTATTCGACAACCCGAGGATTGTCCTCAAAATAGCCCAGGTCACCGACCCATTCTCCGATGGACTTAACCCATGCTCGAACCGCTGGACTACCTTTACTCAATACGACGCCAACACTTGGCAGGCAACGTTGCGGCGAGCTATACAGTTTGATTCCGTTGGTCTTGCGGGGTAGAGCTGCATTGGAATCGTGAAAAGCCGCCAAACCATCAAGATAGTCATCTTGCTCGTAGACACTAATCACGCCGCTGAGCTTGCGCGGGTTTTCTGGAACTTGTGCGCACTGAAATGAAAACAAGTGCTTCCACTTACCCGATCGTGTCGGTTCAACAATCCCATCACCTTCGATGACTCCAGCATATGTTTTGCCGCTTTCCTTCAGGATCATGGTAGGCTTTGCCAGCTTCCATCCCTCGGCAATCAAGTCTGGGCATTCGAATGATCTGTTTTTCGCAACCTTAGCCCTGTCCGCTCTGGCCTTAGTCCGCGCGTCATCGTCTCGCAGTCGCTTTTTACGATGGGCCTCGGTCGATCTGAACTTCCAAATACTATATTTGGCCAGCTCGCCAAGACTGTTGTAAAACGCGGGGGTACGAAAAGGAACTTTTGATTCGAGTACTTTTGAAATCGCATACTGAATGTCTGGATCTTCTTTGGTTGAATCAAAGTAGCACAGCAAACGCTCGCTGAAGCAGCAAACCACCAGCTCATTGGGCCAAGATTTTGCGAGGTCTTTCGGACTGCGAATAAAGTCGGACGGCTTGCTGCGGATCTGCCTATTAATTTTGATCAGCCGATCGACATCGGTTTCGAGATTTGGAGCTGTTATGCTCTCCGCATTTGGGCAATTTTTTTTGATCAATCGCCAAGCATCGGTGAAGCTCTTGGGCAAGCGAACTCCCAACGCTGATTCCAGTTTTTTTAACTCGCCGATTGACATAGTAAGTGTCTCGCATGGATGGTGACTGGAGCAAATTTGCAAATAGGTTAGCACAAGAATTCTGCCCCACACAGTGAACGAACGGCCCTAACCCCAATTGCCCTGACTTTAGTTTGGTTTTTGGAACACGGTCACGCCTGGTCACGCCTCGAAGTAGATACTAAAACTTGACCGAAGAACTTCAACGCAATTTTGTCTTTTGCACTGACTGATTTTCACTTCAGTTCACGTCACTTGAGTCTTCTTATGACTTCCACAATATCAGAATCCGCAGCAACAGCACCCATCGAACAAAGACAGCAATCAATGGCAATCCTGTAAACACACCGACGATCCATGCGAAGGTAAACGTGCGTTCGCGAATTGAGCTTGTTACTCCGAAATAGAAGGCCGTCCCAAAACAGCAAAGACTTACAGTTAGGAAGATCCAATGCCCGATCCATTGCCGCTTGTCTTGTTCTGGATCGTTTGGCTTTCGAAATGTAACGTCCGTTATCGTATCATCAATTAATTACCCTGAGTTAAAGTCGCAAACAGGATGAGTGTGGATATGCAACATCCGATGGCGACTGCAATGGTTGCCGATATCGAAATGGAAAGACCGATAGCGACTAATAGAATTCCGAAGACCAGTAGGCCGAACACAGAGCCGACGATTAAGGAGCCGAGGCCATGAAAAAGTAGAATAGACAGCACGTAGGCAGTTTCAGATCTTCCGTGATTCTGAGAGGCCTCTGAAGCCATAGTTGGATTTGCTTCTGCGTTGGTACCATCCAAGCGCACACAGGCGTCGCACAGTCGCATGGAGTTAGAAACAGGGGTTCCACATTTATCGCACGGGCGCATGTTCCAGTATCTCGTATCAAGGTAGTTCAACGCACGGCGAGCAACACCTTAGCCCGACTGGGAGAGCAACGATTGCCCAAACGGCCCGTCATCGATCGCGCGCCATCTTTGCGCGTTCGCGGAATTCATTCTCAGCTAAGGCAGTTGAAGGATCAGTCTTGTATTCCGCCCAGCGGCGATCAAGTTCTGCTCGCTGCCGTGGCGTGAGCTCGATTCCAACATCCTTAGGTAATCGATCCCAGATCTCTTGCACTAGCCGAAGCTGATCACTCTGCGATAGCGCTGCAATTTCGCTGATCACTTGTTCTAGGGTCATGCGTTCCTACGATCCAGAGTATACCACGTTCGAATATTCGAGCCAACGTTTACGGGACGACTGACACCTCCCGCAAAATTCACAAAAGCCACGAAAGTGATCCATACGTCAGCGCATGCTCGATTTGGACATCCACCTTTAAGCAGAGAGAATCATGGGGAAGAAAGTTCGAAGTCGATAACATGACCCTTCGCACTCTATATCCAACCCGTTTGTCCAGCCACGAAGTGGCGACACATCCTTAGCCCTGGGTGAGCGCGGCGAGTCCCGCGAGCCAAGCGTAACACAGGGTATTCGGCCTGAATGGCATTGGCGGTGAGGGCTTATGTAGCCATTTCAAAAGTCTCAATTTCGAACCGCAACATCCTTGGCGGCGTCTTTCGCTTCTTCGATGCGGATTTTCTCCAACCAAGCGACACATTATCAAAACCTAAATGCATTATGTCGAGCGTCACGTAAACCATCGCCGATACCAAGGTTTCGGCAGTCGGATGACCCAACGTCCATCAACATAACTGCATGTCGCGTTCTTGGTGTTGGTATGGTGCTGTAATACTTCATCGAGCGCAGTGAGTGATGAGCGAAGATCATTTAGGGCAACTGGCTCCGATAGTTCCTCGAGTGTACGGCAAGCCCAAGAAAGACCTGCTTGGGATTCGGTCGCGGCTCCATCCAGTTGGGTTTCAACCGCGGTTCTACTGCATCGGCATGCCGTATCAACCCAGTTTCGAATTGCCATTTGCAGTCTAGGCGAAGCGGGAAGAGCGTCGCGAATGTCAATGTTGCCGTCCCAAAGTTCGGGAATAACACATTCGTATCCTTGCGAACGAAGGTGCAAGACACCAACCAGCATAGTCATTGATTCAAGCAAATTGGAATCAACATCGTCGGCCAATCCCTTGGATGCCGCCAACTCACCCGCAGCGATCAGTTTATCGCAGTTTTCGGAAAGACGCTTGGGACAGTCTGACCAACGCGATAGGACAGCAGGCGTTAACACGCGCGCCGCATAACATACCCTTGCCACGTTTATCCACTTACTTTGATTCACTTTCTATCCGACATCAGGGAGTCCGCTAACCCAGCCCGAGTTGTCGTTAAACGCGTTGTTGGCCGAGTTTTTATTTACACTTATTAGTTTACCGCAGCGTAAGGAGGTGTTCAAACAGATCTTCTTTCGCCCTCACCGCTTATGGCTCGCATTACTCGCCACGCGACTCTCCCGCGAATGAGTTGAATCACTAAACGGTCGGCCTCAGCGCGCGGGAGAGTTCATCAGTCGTGCTTCAGAGGCAAACGAGCTGCTGATGATTGGTTGACGGAATCTGCTATTTGAATCCTGCTGGCTTGCCCAGCAGATCGTTAGGCTTCATGCTAGTTGGCGGAGACGCAAAACAACTTCACTTTTTTCCGCATGTGGCTTTCAACGGATAACAGCGGAAGAAGAAGAAGAAGAAGAAGAAGAAGAAGAAGAAGAAGCGGACGGCACATGGAATGTACCTGCTACTTTGGTTCCCACATCGGTAGGTCGCAGCGAATAGCTTCGACATACTTTTGCGCGGCGCCGGTGTTGAAGACGACTACTTTGTCGCTTGATTCAATTCGTCCTTGCTGAACAAGTTTTTCTAGAGCCGCGAAACAACAGGCAGTCTCGGGACAGATTGCTATTCCTTCGGCTCGACATGCCTCCTGAGTCCAGGACACAATCCCCGACTCTTCTGCGGCAATGGCTACGCCACCACTCTCGCGCACAGCGTCCAGAATCATAAAGTCTCCGACGGCTACGGGTACGCGAAGACCACTGGCAATGGTTGCAGCGTTGGCGAAGGGCTCAGCAAACTGCTCGCCCGTATCAAAAGCTCGTACTATCGGAGCGCAGCCTGAAGACTGAACCGAGATCATGCGCGGCATCGTTTCGCTTTCCAACCAGCCAATCTGCTGTAGTTCCTGAAAAGCCTTCCACATACCGATCAATCCAGTTCCACCTCCGGTCGGATACAAGATCACATCCGGTAGCTTCCAATTCAATTGCTCGGCGAGCTCTAACCCCATCGTCTTTTTACCTTCGATCCGATAGGGCTCTTTGAGAGTCGACAAGTCGAACCATCCCATCGATTCGATACCTTGTCGAACGATCTTTCCGCAGTCGTTGATCAAGCCATCCACGAGGTATGTCTTGGCTCCAAAGAGCTGACATTCATATTGATTGACGATCGGCGTATCTTTGGGCATGAACACAAAACACTCAATGCCCGCTCGGGCTGCATAAGCCGCGGCGGCACCACCAGCGTTGCCGGCTGTGGGCAAAGCGACGCGACGAATGCCAAAGTGCCGGGCCATCGAAATGGCCATCGCCATACCGCGGCTTTTAAAACTGCCGCCGGGTAAGTGCGATTCATCTTTGACCAAAAGATTCTTCAGCCCAAATCTCGCGGCCAACCTTGGGCAGCTCAAGAGCGGGGTAGCTTGCTCGCCCAACGAAACCGGCTCGATCGAGTTCCCGACTGGCAGCAGTTCGCGAAACTTCCACATCGATGCGGGCCTGCTGCGAAGTACATCTCGCGGCACATCCATTTCGATTTGATCCAAATCGTATCGAACCCACAGCGGTCGATCTTTGTGCATCGACTGCACAACATTCGGATCTAGGCGAGTCTTATCGATGGCCGACTCGAGATGCGTAACGTAGCGATCAGTCATCGTGAGGCTCCCTGGATTCAGTTATCGTCATTGGCAACTGTTGAAGACTCGTCAGTCGACGGCCGAGTCGTAGCGTCAGGGGAGGCCTCCGATTGGGCAGCTCTACTGGTCAGGATCGGTCGCATCGTTTCAAGCCAAGTGGCAAAGCTTCCCAGGCGGATCTGCTTCCGAGCTTCCGCCATCAATTGCTGGTAGAAAGTTAGGTTGTGATGCGTCAGCAGAGTCGGCCCCAACATTTCGTTGGCGATGAACAGATGCCGTAAATAGGCCTTCGAGTGCCGACAGGCTAAACACGGACAGTTCGGATCAAGCGGCTCGGGATCTTCGGCATACTTAGCGTTGCGCATTTTGACCGAGCCAGTCCACGTAAAGGCCATGGCATTGCGACCGTTGCGAGTTGGCATGACGCAATCAAACATGTCGACACCGCGAGCGATACCTTCCAACAGATCGATCGGAGTCCCGACCCCCATGAGATAGCGAGGCTTATCGGCTGGCAAGTGAGGCGTAGTACCTTCGATGACGCGATACATCTCGACTGGCGGCTCTCCAACACTCAAACCACCGACGGCAAATCCATCGAAGGGCAGGGCGGTCAAGCCTCGCGCGCTGGCTTGTCGCAACTCAAGATCCAACCCGCCTTGTACGATGGCGAACATGGCTTGCTGAGGTCGCTTGGATGCTTCTAAACATCGCGCTGCCCAACGTGTTGATCGCTCCATCGCAATGACAACGTCTTCATGCTTAGCTGGCAGAGCAATGACGTGATCCAAGACCATGGCGATGTCGCTGCCAAGCCGCTCTTGAATGGCAATCGACTCTTCGGGCGTGAGCTCCAACTTCCGACCGTCAATGTGCGAATGGAATACGGCACCTCGCTCGGTAATCTTGGTTCGCGCGGCTAAGCTGAAGATTTGAAAGCCACCGCTGTCGGTAAGAATTGGACCGTCCCAGCCCATGAACTGGTGCAAGCCGCCCAGTTTTTCCACGCGCTCGCTACCGGGTCGCAACGCCAAATGATAGGTGTTGCCGAGAATGAGTCCGGCACCGGTGGACCAAACTTGATCCACCGAGAGACCTTTAACCGTGCCGACGGTACCAACCGGCATGAAGACTGGAGTCGAAACGCGGCCGTGAGGCGTGGTTAGCGTACCCAAGCGTGCTGCAGTCCGATCATCGGTCTGCAGCAGTTCAAATTGAAAGCCTAAGGCCATGTACGGCTCGATCAGTCGCCACGAAGCTTGAGATTATGACGAGTCAACTTCTCGCGGACTTCGTTCAAGCTCGTCACACCAAAGTTCTTCGACTCTAACAGATCATCACCGGTCTTGCGAATCAGTTCGCCGATCGTATTGATACCCAATCGAACCATACACTTACGAGCTCGAACCGACAGATTCAACTCGCTGATCGGACGATCCAGAACAGCTTGTTGATCCGGGGTCATGCCCGATAGATCCAATGGTGGATCCGGTTCGCGAACTTGATCCATCATTTGTCCAAGGTAGAGTCCCTTGCTGGACAACATATCGCGAATTTCTACCAAACTGGTTTCGCCAAAGTTCTTGCTCGAAAGCAATTGCTGTTCTGAGGTTCGAACCAGATCACCCAGGGTATGAACGCCCATCTTCTGCAAGCAATTTCGGCTGCGAACGGACAGTTCAAAGTCGTTGACGGAAACGCTGAGCAGTTGGCTCATGCGCTCGTTTTGTCGAGCAGCATCTTCATCGTAGTAGATGTTACCGCTAGCGGATGCATCCTTCATGTACAGTCGTGCGCGAGCATGACCTGGATAGACATCAAGAATTCGCTTGTAGCAAGCTTGAGCCTTGTTGTAGTCGTTGCGATCTTCGTAGATCACGCCCAGGTTGATCAGCGTTCCAACGTGAGCAGGGAAGCAGGAGGCGGCTCGTTCGTACAGACGAAACGCTTCGGCTTCATTGCCCTTACGATCACTTTCCAGTGCCAGACCAAACAAAGCGCCGGGATGTTGATCGTCGTACTGAAGAGCGCGATTGTACAGTCGCAGGACTTCATCAAAGTTCGCTGTGAGTGCAGCTACGGTGGCTCCGCGCTGATAGTTGTACTCGGCGGTCTGCTCAGCCGGTCCAAAGATGTTGTCCAGAATATCCATGGCTTCTTGCAACCTGCCCTGATATCGCAAGACTTCAGCAAGGGCTATTTGGCACTGATCGCCATCGTAGCCAGCGGTCTTAGCAGCGTTCAGGTACTCAGTCGCAGCGTTGTTGTCACCAATCTGGAATAGAGATTTGGCTGTGTAGTATTGCGCAAGAGCGCCACCATCGGCGCGAGCCAGCGTTTCTTTGGCTTCCGCAAACTTGCCTACCAAATATTGGCAAACACCAAGCCGTACAGACTGCGCAGGGCTGCGATCCTCGATCTGCCCCAACTCAATCACCGCATCTTTCAATACGGCCAATTGGCTATAGTCCTCGGAAATCGTTTTGCAAAGTTGACGGATCTCTTGAGGTCCAAATGAATGGTTGGATACCACAGTCTCGCGAATGTCTTGGACTGAAGCGTCGGTCATCCTAGGTAGACTCCCTGTTGGAAGGTTCGTAAATGTTCTAAGTTGGAGAGCCAGCGATGGGAGTCGAACCCATAACCCCCGCATTACGAATGCGGTGCTCTGCCAATTGAAGCTACGCTGGCAGTGTGCCTTGGTCGCAAAGCAAGCCCAAAAGAGGGGATTGAATTGCGTCGATTTTTTGGACCCGGAAGTTTAACAGCCGCCTTCATTATTGTCTAGGCAAAGAATTGCAAGGAAACTCGGCTAAAACCAGCATTTTTGCCAATCAACCATCTTCAATTGGCTGACTCGGCCCCGAAAATGCTGGCGACCGCTGCCATTCATTGGCAATTGAGCTCGAATCAATTACCTTTTGGCAAGAATGAACTTACACCAAATTGTCTCAGCGTATGATGTTGTGAATGAGCAAGTTTCGGCGGTTTCGGAAAAGATCTCGCCAAATCCAGTCAGCCGTTAGATAGCCCATGAAGATGTACTTTCAAGCTCGCGCACTCAAGTTGACCACCTTAGCATTGAGTTTTTTAGCTCTCGCAGGCTGTGGCAAATCGAACGATACCGGCAAGGCAAAAGCGGTCAAAAAGCTGGAAGACCCCGTAGCAATAGCCAAAGTTGAAAAGTTCTGTGGCGATTGCCATCCAATGCCGTCTCCAACCTCCTTTCCACGCAGTCAGTGGATTGCGGAAATCGAGCAGGGGTATCAATTCTACCGCGACTCCAATCGCACGGACCTGAGCGAGCCGACCTTTGGAGATACTGCTAGGTATTTCCAGTATGAGGCTCCAGAAACTGTTTCCGTACCGAGCGCAACAGAGATCAAGAACTTTCCTACAGCGGTGAGTTTTATTCCCAGCGCCATGCTGGCTTCAAGCGACTTCACCTCCATGACCTCGCATGTTGTTTGGGAACCCGAGCGCAAGTCGGTTCTTTTCGCGGATATGACCACGGGCAAAGTGAAGCGTTGGAAGCCGGACGCCACCTTTGCGAAACTGCCTAAGACTGACGTTATAAAGCTCGGCGATGATACAGTGGTCATCGAAGGCAAGAATTCCTGCCGCATCCATCCGACAGATTGGAACAACGATGGCATCACCGATTATGTACTCGGAGAGATCGGGGCTACTAATATCTCCGATCAAAAGCAAGGCAATGTCTCGATCTTGATTCAAGATCAAGACGGCAAGTTTCAACGCAAGATACTCGTGGAGAACTTGGCAAGATCATTTGAGGGCGTTCCATTCGACTACGACGAGGATGGTGACATCGATATCTTGATCGCCGAATTTGGTCGACATGTTGCCGGTGTGTTTAGCCTGCTGCGCAACGAAGGAGCCTCGATTACAGATCCGCAACCAGATCAGTTCAAATACGAAGTACTAGATCCGCGCCACGGACTTTTGGGAATTGTCGTCGCCGATGTTAACGGTGACGGTAAACAAGACTTGGTGACTGCGTTCGGACAGGAGTACGAGACTGTCGAAGTGTTTTACAACCAAGGGGCTGGTAAGTACGAGCGAGTTGAAGTTGTCCGCTTTCCGGATCCATCCTACAACAGCAGTTCGATTCGCGTCGTTGATATCGATCAAGACGGCAAACTCGACGTGATTCACACCTGCGGCGACATCTTCGATAGCTTTGTCCCCAAGAGTTTTCATGGTGTGAGATTGATCCAGCAAACCGAACTGGGCCGCTGGGAAATCAAAGAACTGGGCATGTTGATCGGTGCGATGCACTCAGCGATTGCCGACTATGATCAGGATGGCGATCTTGATATCGCTGCTGTCGGCCTGTTTCCCAATGATTACGAAAGTGGTACTTCGTTCGATTCCGTCGTTTGGTGGGAGCAAAAGGGCAAAGAGTTCCTCCGACATTCCATCGAGCGAGACCATTGTTACCACGCAGCCTGCGAAGCGGTAGATGCGAACGAAGACGGTCGAGTCGACTTGATTGTCGGAGAATGGCGAGCCGATGGAGTTGCTGGCAGCCTAAGAGTCTTTTGGAATCAGCCGAATTCGAAGTAGCCCCAAAAGATAGCCACAGACCTTGCTGCCTTAAAACAAGTGCTTTGTACCCGTAGTGGACGAGGTGACGAGTTCCCCGCGAAGCACCGCGAGACAGGACTAGTTACCTCGTCCACTACCCTAAAGCTAGCCTCCCTTGCGGCGGCAAGTGTCCGCCACGGAAATGCGATTCTCAAACTTCTTCACGAGTTTGGCAAGTAATCAAAAGCTCTGGCAAACCTACCAGCAGTCAGAGTATACTAATGGCACGGTCAAGTTTCCGGTGGGAGAGTTTTTGATTCGCCGACAATCGCCTTAGCATTGTGGAACGATTCAAAACGCCGAAGGCGCAAGCAGTAGCCCTCAATCGCTCAGGTACCCTGAACTGCTGGAATTCAACCGTCTCTGGAGAGAGATCCAGTTCGATTCGTTGAACTATAGATCCACCGAAGGGGATACGAAGCCGAGTATTACACTCAGCTTCGAACAGCTCTCAGGTAAATGGACAGAGGGGCATTCAACATTGGGCGTCAAGTTTCGCTAAGCGAGTCTTCGTCAATGCAACCAAGCCTCTGTCCGTAAGGTGGGTCATGTCAAATCCTTCCACTGAGTCCCCATTCGTAGCTCGTCACATTGGTCCCCGCGAGCATGAAATCCGCTACATGCTCCGCACCTTGGGCTACTCAAGCTTGGACGACCTCTCTACGGCCGTCATCCCTGGGTCGATTGCCGATAACCAACCGCTGGCGATCGATGAAGGCGTTAGCGAAGAGCAAGCCTTAGAAGAGCTTCGAAAAATCGCGAACAAGAATCGCGTGATGCGAAGCTTGATTGGCCAAGGTTACTACGGCACTCACACGCCTAAGGTCCTTCTCCGCAATGTGCTCGAGAACCCAGCTTGGTATACGGCATACACACCTTACCAGCCCGAAATTTCGCAAGGTCGGCTGGAAGTGCTGTTCTATTTCCAAACAATGGTTTGCGAACTGACCGGTATGGACATTTGCGGCGCGTCACTCCTGGACGAAGCCACTGCCGCAGCCGAAGCCATGGCGATGTGCTCGCGACACAACAAAGCTGGTGGCCATCGCTTCCTAATTTCCACCGAGTGCAATCCACAGACGATCGAAGTCGTGAAGACCCGCGCACTGCCGATGGGCATTGAAGTGGTGCAGTTTGATGAGCACGTTGGCGTGAGCGACTGGAGCGGTGTGTTTGGCGTGCTGGTGCAGTACCCCGACGCCTCGGGTGCAGTCACCGACTACAGCGCGTTGTTTGCCGACGCTCATCAGCACAACGTGCTAACGATCGTAGCTAGCGATCTCTTGGCTCTGCAACTATTGAAGACGCCTCGATCAATGGGGGCGGATGTAGTCGTGGGCTGTTCGCAACGCTTTGGCGTTCCCTTGGGATTTGGTGGACCTCACGCAGCGTTCTTAGCGACTGTGGACGCCTACAAGCGTTCCATGCCGGGCCGCATCGTCGGTCAGTCGATCGATTCGCATGGTAAGCCAGCCTATCGACTTGCACTTCAAACTCGCGAACAACATATTCGTCGCGAGAAGGCTACGTCCAACATCTGCACAGCTCAAGCTCTTCTGGCGATCATGTCGACGCTGTACGCGATGTATCACGGCCCTGAAGGCTTGACCGAAATCGCTCGTCGCGTCAATCAAAACGCGAGACGGTTGGCTGTAGCGGTTCGCAAAGCGGGATGGCGCATCAAAAACGAAAACTACTTCGATACTCTGGTCGTTCACACCGGCGATAAGACTTCCGCGATTCTGAAGTCGGCGGTGGCAGCAGGCTTTAATCTACGAACCATCGACGCGACAACGGTCGGTGTTTCAATTGATGAAACGGTAACCGATGCAGAGTTGTCCGTTGTGGCGAGTTTGTTCGGCGGTTCAGTTGATGCAAGCGTGGACGAAAGTTCGATTCCCGCAGAGATGATGCGGTTGGATCGTTTTCTGACTCAAGAAGTGTTTCATGTCTATCGCAGTGAAACCGAAATGATGCGATATCTTCGACGACTGTCCGAAATGGACATCGCGCTGGATCGAGCGATGATTCCACTAGGTTCCTGCACGATGAAGTTGAACGCGGCTGCCGAGTTGACTCCTATCACATGGCCCGAGTTCAACAGCATCCACCCTCTGGCCCCCAAAGATCAGACAGTCGGTTATCGCGAGATGATCCTGAGCCTAGAGAAGATGTTGTGCGCTGCAACGGGCTACGACGCTATCTCGCTTCAGCCCAATGCGGGATCGCAAGGCGAGTATGCGGGGCTGTTGGCGATCATGCAGTACCACCAATCGCGAGGCGATCATGGCCGCAATGTTTGCTTGATTCCAAGCAGCGCTCACGGAACCAATCCAGCCAGCGCGCAGATGTGCAACATGCAAGTTATCGTTGTAAAATGCGATGAACAAGGCAATGTCGATCTACCTGACTTGGACGCGAAGATTGCCGCAAATCAAGGCAAGATCGCGGCAATCATGATCACCTACCCATCGACTCACGGCGTTTTTGAAGAGCATGTGACGACGGTTTGCCAAAAGGTCCACGACGCGGGTGGTCAAGTTTACGTCGACGGCGCGAACTTGAACGCATTGGTCGGCCTTGCCAAGCCCGGCAAGTTCGGCGGCGATGTTTCGCACCTGAACTTGCACAAGACTTTCTGCATTCCTCACGGTGGTGGAGGCCCTGGAGTTGGTCCTGTGGGAGTACGAGCTCACTTGGCGCCATTCCTTCCGCGCGATGGTCGCAGCGATCGACAAGGACCATTGGTAAGCGCTACAGCTTACGGAAGTGCGAGCATTTTGCCGATTTCGTGGATGTACATTCGCATGATGGGACCATCTGGACTGCGCAAAGCAACTCAGGTTGCCATCCTGAACGCCAACTACATTGCTCATCAACTTCGCGATCAGTATCAAGTGCTCTACACGGGCAATCGCGGCTTGGTCGCGCATGAGTGCATCCTTGATACGCGACCGATGAATAGCGACGGCCACGTATCGGTCGACGATATCGCGAAACGTTTGATCGACTATGGCTTTCACGCGCCCACGATGTCGTTCCCTGTCGCTGGCACACTTATGATTGAACCGACGGAAAGCGAATCGTTAGCCGAGCTAGATCGATTTATTCGAGCGATGCAATTGATTTACGCTGAATACGAAAAGGTGCGAGACGGAGTATGGCCGGAAGACAATAATCCATTGCACAACGCGCCCCACACCTTGGGTTCGATTCTCTCGGAAAACAACATGGCCTATCCTCGCGAATTGGCTGTGTGCCCCGATCCGGCAGGCGACTATCGTACGAAGTATTTTCCGCCTGTAGGTCGAGTCGATAACGTGCACGGCGACCGTAACTTGGTCTGCTCGTGCCCGCCCGTCTCCAGCTACGATCAGACTGCATGTGAAGTCGACACTGCAACTGTCGGATAACAGCGATCTTCCCGTACCTTCATGCCAAAAGCCTAAACTGCGCGAGCTCATCGCGCAGTTTTTTTTTGCGATTGATTTTCAGCAAAAAAGTTAGAGACAACCTAGCTGCGCGGGTTGCCTTGGTTGAAGTCCAACTATGATGGTTTGCAGCCAGACGATGATTTTTCGTTAGGCTTTCTTAAGCATTATTTTCCGTTGCCTGAGAGATTTCTTCTTATGAGTTATTGGACTGAGTCATTGGCGGCATCGATAAGCCGCGTTCGCGCAGCCAAGGTCTTCGTAGTATTGGCGATTGTTGGAACTAGCTTCATAACCTCCACTCGCCTGAACGCGCAAGACACTCCCGAACCGCTGCGAGGCTATTCGAAATTCGAAGAGATCGAAGCTAGGCTCAAGCGCTTGGAATCTCCGCAAGCAACGCTGACCAGCTTAGGAAAGACGCTTGGCAAACGCGATGTCTGGATGTTGACCGTTGCCAATGATCCGAAGCAAACTCGACCAGCAATTCTTGTTGTCGGCAACGTCTACGCGCCTCATGTGCTTGGCCGCGAATTGGCGACTCGGATGGCAGAGCACATCATGCAAAAGGCCGATTCCGACGAGAGCATTAAGAGCTTGTTGTCGCAGTACACGCTCTACTTCATTCCCTCGCCAACACCTGACGCCACTGAAAAGAACATTCGCTTTCCTGTTCGTCAATGGACCGGCAATTTGACCGCCACGGATGACGACCGCGACTTCGAAGTCGGAGAAGACGGACCAGTCGATCTCAACCAAGATGGCTGGGTGACCTCGATGCGTGTGAAAGAGTCGTTTGGAACTCATCGCACTCACCCCAGCGATCCTCGTATACTCATCCCTATCGATCCAGCTAAGCAAGAGGTCGGACAATATCGCCTGTTCAACGAATCGAAAGATGCGGACAAGGACGAGAGCTTTGGAGAAGACAGTTCCGAAGGCGTGGACTTCAATCGAAACTTCACGTTCAACTACAGCTACTTCGGCAAAGGCGCGGGACCGAATCAAGTTTCCGAAGTTGAAACGCGAGCCGTTGCTGACTTCATGTTCGATCATCCCAACATCGCTTTTGTGCTTTGCTTTTCTCCCGAAGACAACCTCTTCAACACTTGGAAAGGTTCTGGACAAACCGACTCTGGACGGATCAAGACCAAAGTGTTGACCGCAGATCAAAAGCAAATCGATCTGATGGCGGAAGCGTTTCGCAAATTGCACGGCGGCAAGTCCGCACCAGGCTCACCTGCTGGCGAAGGATCATTTTCCGAGTTCGCCTATTTCCATTTTGGTCGCTGGACATTCGCCTCGCGCGGTTGGTGGATTCCTCCTGTTGAAAAGAGCGATAAAGCTGGTGACAAAGCTGCTGAAAAGACTGCTGAACCAAAGCCTGAAGCCAAACCCGCGGATGCTGAAACAAAACCAGCGGACACAAAGCCTGCTGAAGCAAAGCCCGACGATGCTAAGCCCGCCGAGCCCAAAACTACTGAAGCTAAGCCTGCTCAACTGGACAAGGACGACAAGCGCGGAGCCGATGAACTAGCAGCGATCGCATGGTTTGAGAGTCAAGGAATCTCTGGATTTGCAGATTGGCAAAGCGTGAACCACCCTGACTTTCCAGGAAAAGAGGTTGAGGTGGGAGGTATTAAACCATTATTCCTACTCAATCCACCAGAGAAACTTATCCAACCGTTAGTCCAGCCACATGTTAGTTTTCTCGCTGAGCTCGCGAGAAAGTGGCCTAAGTTGGAAGTTCGTGAAATCAAAGCGGTCGACAAAGGCAATGGACTAATCGATGTCCGCTGCAAGATTGTTAACGTGGGCTCGCTTCCGAGCATGCCCGAAATGGGCTCAGTCAATCGTCAATGGTATCCGACTCAGGTTAAGCTAGTCGGCGCTGATGGAGCCAAGATGATCGAAGGTAGTCAACGCACCAGTGTTGGCAAGCTGGATGAAAATGGGGGCTCGAAAGAGGTCCGATGGGTGTTCTTGATGGACCCTGCATCGACAGCAAGTCTCAAAATTCAGGTCTCGTCACCGACATTGCATAGCGTTGAGGTCGGCGTGGAGCTCACCAAACCATGATCGTGAATCACGCAAATCTCTTGGCCAACATCATTCGATCGAGTTCTGACTTAACAGCGATTTTTCAAATGCGACTCCACAGTGCTTTCCGATCCGTTCTACGAACCGCGCAAACTCTAGCAATCGGGGCGATCGCCTGCGTTAGTTCGATGACTAAAGCTGATGAACCAGCCAACAGTACGCAGGCACAACCTGCGAAACAGATCTACAAGGCGGTGGGCGGACCAACCAATCCGAAAGTGCCTGTGTATTGGAATCGCTATCACGACTGTGCCGAGATTGAGAAGGTCTTGCACGACCTTCAAGCTGCATATCCCGATCTGTTCAAGGTCGAATCGGTCGGCAAGTCCTATGAAGGTCGCGAGATTTGGGTAGCAACAATCTCCAACTTCAAAGAAGGTGATCAGCTACGCAAGCCAGGATTTTGGATCGACGCCGGTATTCATGCGAACGAGATACAGGCCAATGAAGTCGCACTTTATACCGCTTGGTTCTTAGCCGAAATGCACAGCGAAAATCGCTTTGTGCAAGAGCTGCTACGCGATCGAGTTTTCTACATTCTGCCGAGCTTGAGTCCCGATTCTCGCGATGCTCACTTCTACAAGCCCAACACAACCAATTCGCCGCGTAGCGGTCAGCGACCAGTGGACGATGATCGCGATGGTTTGGTGAATGAAGATCCCGCTAACGATCTCAACAAAGATGGTCATATCACGCAAATGCGAGTTCGTGACCCGAACGGTCGGTTTAAGGCTCACAAGAAGTATCCAAGCTTGATGGTTCCAGCCGAGGAAGACGAACGAGGCGAATACACGCTGCTAGGCATGGAAGGCATCGATGCTGATCTTGATGGTCGTGCTGGCGATGATGGCGATGGGTTCTATGATCCAAATCGAGACTGGCCTTGGAAATGGCAGCCTGAGTACGTTCAGCGCGGAGCCTACCGCTATCCATTTTCGCTGATCGAGAACCGATTGATGTCGGAGTTTGTTAAAGGTCACCCCAACATTGCCGGCGCGCAAACCTATCACAACACCGGTGGAATGTTATTGCGTGGACCGGGCTCGAAGCAAGATGCTTACGAAGCGGGTGATCTACGCGTCTATGACGAAATCGGAAAGGTCGGCGAGAAGATGCTGCCGGGCTACCGCTATTTGAACGTCGCCAATGACCTGTACGAAGTGTGGGGTGGCGAGGTTGACTGGCTGCACCAGATGCTGGGCATTTTCACGTTTACCAATGAGCTGTTCATTCCTTACAACTACTTTCATTCCAAAGAAGGCAGCAACGATCAATCCTACGAATTCGACAAACTACTGCTCATGGGAGACGGCTTAGTAGACTGGGTAGAAGTAGATCATCCCGTATATGGCAAAGTTGAAGTCGGTGGACTTAAGAAAAACTGGGGCCGCCAGCCACCAGCGTTCATGCTTCAAGAGGAATGTCATCGCAATATGGCGTTCACGATCTATCATGCGGATCAAATGCCTTTAGTGAAGATTCGCGAAGTCACGACCAAGCCGCTGAACGGTGGCCTGACTGAAATTACCGCTAAGGTCGAGAACCTGCGAATTACGCCAACACATTCAACCGTGGATCGCAATCAGAAGATTACACGGCCGAATCTCGTGGGCCTTAAGTCTGCAGGCCTGAAAGTTCACTTGGGACAATACTCGACTGATTCGCTCTTCAGAAACTCAACAATCCAAGATCGCAATCCAGAGGCGATTAAGTTGCCGGTCATTGGTAGCAAGAGCGTCGTCTATGTTCGTTGGATTGTCTCAGGTACAGTGGAAGGCGAGATCACGCTTGATACTGTCAAAGGCGGACAGGATCATAAGAGAATTCTGGAGACCAAGTAATCCACTAGTTGTTAAGTTTCCACAAGCGAAGCTCAGGTTGTCGATCGTTGTTGTGAATTAGCAACAGTCGACTTGAATCGGCGGAAAGGCCAATTTTGGGCCGTACGGTGATGTCGTGGTGCATGTGCGACTGGCCGGGGATAAGTCGGCCTATTTTTTCAAGCGTCGGGAACCTCCACAAGGCAACGTTGTTCTCTTCATCAATGCTAAGGCCGATAGAGCTAGAATTGCAAAGTGCCATACAAAAAACAGGATACTTGTGCGCAGACAGACTTTGTTGCTCACCTGTCTTTAAGTTCGAAACGCGAATGGTTCCATCAGCGTGCGCCGAAACGACAGTGGTTCCTTGAACTGCATAGAGCACGTGGATAGCCGGGGATGGCAAGGCAAACGGAAAACTAAGTTCGCCGGTATCCATGTTGTATTCGTAAATTCCATTGAACTCGCCGCCGATAAGAAGTCGGTTTTCCGTTGGGTGCCAATCGACTGTCCAGGGCGCCCCTTCGAGCTTGCCAATTTCACGCTCTGCGCTGCCTTGATTCACTGTACTGATCACAAAGACTCGACGCGAACCGCAAATAGCGATCCTGCTTGAATCTGGTGACAAGCCGACGACTCGCAGTACTTCTTCTTTATCGGGAACGAAATCTAAATCTATCTTTCTTGATGCGTTATTGCTTGAGAGCTCCAAAGTAGACAGACTCTTCAGCCATGCAAAGGTCGAGTTACGGCCGGCCACTACATTACGAGCACGATGGCTACTGGAAAAGTCATCCTGCATCATCATTGTGTCGTTAAGAACTGCATGCAATGGAATCTGCGAGGCACCCAAGCCACCTAGACTTGATCTGGCAGAATCCGCGGTTGAGTCCACACAATTTTGTTCTGGCATCGGCCGCCAATGGTCATCGCTCAAATGAGAAAGATAGGTACTTCCGGCTGTTCGTCGCAGTGCGATTGTGTTCAAGTCGCTGGCGATAGCAACATCGAAATTCCGCGCTGACAGGGTGTGTATTTGATACTTTTCGCTCTCGTCTGACTCCACCCATCGAGCAAGTGAAAGGGTGAGAAAGTCACCTGACTGCGATCCGCAAATCAGTTTGTCGTTGGCTACGGAGATCGACATGATTGGGCTGTTTGCAACGTGCCAACGACCAGTTGCAGAAAGGTTTGAAGGAGCATCGCCTTCCATATCAATGTCAATTAGATTGGAGTCGGTGCTATGGAGTCGCCACCATCGCTGATCGTCAAGTTTCCACAATACAACATCGCCACTTTCCGAACCGACGCAGAGCAGCGATCCGTCTTCGCTACAACTCATGCAACGCACTTTTAAAGTACCTTGATGTGTCAGTCGGGCCACTAAAGAACGCGATGCCGCATCAATGACGCTGATCCCTTGCAGCCCATCTTCGGAAATAGCCACCAAGGAGGTCCCAGGAATTCCGACGCCGCACTGGATGATTCCAACCATCTTCAAGTTGGATGGCAAAGAGCCTACCTTACTCTCTGATCCATCGACAAAGCCTAAAAAAGTATCCGACTTCTGATAAGCAAACTTTCTTGTTCCGGCTACACGGGCGATCCAGGTATTGCGTCGATCGGCGGGAGATTCTTGGCTTGAGAGAGTGTTCAGATCAAGCAACTTGACATTCCGATATCGCGATGCAGCCAAAACGCTTGTGCCATCCTGGCTTATCTCTAAAGACTCCAGTGTCGTTTCGAAGCCGTCTGCGATCTTCGACAGCTCATTTGTTTGCAAGTTGAATTTGTAGATCGATGCGATATGACGATTGGGGAAGGTGACGCCACCAAAAAGAAGATAGGGCTCAGTTGGGTGCACTGCCAATGCGTTCAGCGAAGGAAGTTCTGACTCGATGTCCTTAAGAACTTTACCGGTTGCTGCATCAATAACATAGAGGTGCCCATTGCTGGATACGGCTGCTACCTGCGTTGTGTTTGGAATCGTTCGAATCTCTTCAATGCTCGAATCAATTTTTAGCAACTCTTGGAATTGGCCATTGAGTTCCGAAGTAAGCAATTGCCAATCCAAACGTCGATTGGCATCGCTGTAAGATTGACTAAGTTTAACAAGGGACTGTTTTGCTTCGCACAATTGAGAATCTTCCCAATAACGATAAGCTTCGCGAATGCCCCCTGACCAAGCTAAGGCAGCGAACCTTTTCTGCTCAATCTCCGCCTTGGCTTCATTTTCCTTGGATATCGTGGCTAAACGTTCCGCTTCGGCACGAGCGGCCTCGATCTCCTCATTGACATGCTCCAATGCGATATTCTTCTTGCGAATTGTATTGCGAGATTGCAAAGAGATCGCTGCAATGATTGAAAGACAGATGATGATCGCGCTAGTCGTCATCACTAGGCCTTGGTGTTCGCGAACGAAACGAACGATCTTTTCGGAAGTCGTTAGTGAACGGGCTTTGATCGGAAGATCTCGAACATAACTGTTCAGATCTTCGGCTAAATCGTTAGCCGTAAGATATCTCTTGATTGGATCGGGTGCCATCGACTTCAGGCAGATTGTCTCCAAGTCTTTGGACAACTTTGGAACAAACTGCCTCGGTGATGGATGTAGCGTCAACCCTTGCTTAATCCGTTGTACGATCGATGATGACTCACCGAACGGATTGTGTCCTGTGAGACACTCGAACAGGATCGCGCCTAACGCGTAGATATCAGTCGATGGCAAGACACGATGATCGAGCACATCAAACATCTCGGGAGCCATATAGCGAGGCGTTCCCACAAGCGTACCCGAACGGCTCTGATCGAGATCGTCGTCGCGAATCTTGGCTAACCCAAAATCGGTAAGAAAGATTTGCGCATCGGCGAGTAATCCTGTGGCCGACATTTGAACGAGGATGTTCTCCGGCTTGATGTCGCGATGGACAACTCCATTCATGTGCGCGCAGTGAACAGCATCGGCCAGCTTGGCAATCAATTGCGCGGCGACCTTGGGATCCATGGGACCGCAGCTAAGGTGCACCGCTAACGACTCGCCGTTGATGGCATCGCAAACTTGCCAAGCAATCTTCGCATTCTCGTCAGACTCTAAGACGCGAACAATGGCCGAGTGATTCAATCTAGCAGCGGCCTGGGACTCACGAAGAAATCGATTCTTCGTATTGGGAACTGCCATCCACTCAGGACGAAGAATCTTGATCGCTACGTCGCGTTTATGCCGTTCGTCGCGAGCTAAATAGACGATACCGTAAGTTCCCTTGCCAAGAGTCTTACGAACTTTGAAGCGCTCGGGCAGATGCTGAATCAGCACCCTATCGATTAACGACAAACTATCCGCTTCTCCATTGGATGAAGCGGCTTGCTGGTTCGGCTTGGGGGCTAAGTCGTTATCGGTTTCCGAGCTATTGCCAGTGGTCGGTGTGGGCATCAGCTTAGAACATCGGTCGGAGGGAGGGCGCTTTTCGGTCGATTTGCGGCATGCAGCCGGTCGGTTTGCGGCAAGCCGCGATCGTTCAGAATAATTCCAAAGCGTAACTGTGACGATAGACCTTCAACCGAATTCAACACGTTTTGCGAAAAACAGATGGCTAGCTTTCTGTCGAGCTTTGGCCATGAATCGTCACGATCAATTGACGGCGGCTTGCACGATTGCGATGCTCGCAAAGGTAAATTCCCTGCCAAGTTCCCAACGCCAGTTCCCCGCCTGATATGGGGATTGAAACACTGCACCCCAGCAATGAAGACTTCACGTGAGCTGGCATGTCGTCGGGGCCCTCGATCGTGTGAACAAGCGGAAGTCCGTCTTCGGGAGCGATTGCGTTGAAGTAGGTCTCCATGTCGATTCTAACGTCGGGATCAGCGTTTTCGTTGATGGTAAGGCTAGCCGAGGTGTGCTGAATGAATAGATGCAAAAGGCCAACTCGCACCGTTGAGATCTCTGGCGTTTGAGCCAAAACCTCGCGAGTAATGAGATGAAATCCCCTTGGTTTGGCGGTTAAAGCAAATTCACGTTGTATCCACATCGACGTACTCCCAGTCTGAGGGTTGTTAGAGGAGCCAAACCCACCAAGTGTATTGGAAGAGGAATGGTGTGTTTCGTGCCTCAAACACACCCTACAAAAAACATCCTCCGCAATAATGGATTTTGGCTAAAATGCACCACACGTAAAGCCTGATCCGTCCCACCATGATGAGAAACCCATGTTGCGATACCTTCGCCTGGTAGCTTCGATTGCAGTTGTCTTGATGACTTGCGGTTCTTTCACGACTGCATTTTCTCAGGATGCTCAAACATCCAACGACTCAATTCTTGCGACGTTAAAGCAAAACTGCTTTGACTGTCATGGAGATGGAGCCAGCGAAGGCAACTTCAAGTTAGACGATTTGCTGAGTCAACCCGCTTCTGAGCAATCTCATCAAGCTTGGTGGAAGGTGTTAGCCAATGTTCGAGCGGGAACGATGCCTCCGCCCTCCGCTGTTACTAAGCTCAGTAAGCAACAAGTCGATGTACTCGCGGAGTGGATCAAATTTGAGGCGATGCAAATCGACAAGAGTCATCCAGATCCCGGTCGAGTGACTTTGCGAAGGCTGAATCGCCGCGAGTATGCGAATACGATTCGCGATTTGATGGGAGTGGACTTCAACGCTGACATCGCATTCCCTCCCGATGACACGGGATTTGGATTTGATAACGTCGGTGATGCACTCAGCCTTTCTCCGATGGTGGTTGAAAAATTCCTGGCCGCAGCTTCTCAGATCGTCAATGAAGCTGTACCAAAGGTCAACTACGAAATCCCCGAGCAACGCTTTCGAGCGTTTGACATTCGCGGAGAAGGTGGACGCAATGCCGACAACATGCGCATGAACAATTCACAGCGAGTGAGCTGTCAATTTGAGATTGCAGATCCAGGCCAATACGAGCTTGAGATTACCTTCAAATCAGGTGGCTCGTTCGAATTCTCGCCGCAACGGTGCAAAGTTGTTTGTCGCTTGGAAGACCAGGAGCTGTTCTCGGGAGAGTACGGCTGGGATGAATCCAAGCGAGACCGACGCAGCTTTAACAAGGATTGGCAGCCCGGAAAGTATCGGCTCGATTTCGAAATGACGCCAATCGAACTGACCGAAAAGCCCCAAGAGAACTCCTTCGCTGAGTTAGATGTGGAATCAGTTGTGGTGCGAGGCCCCACGGATCGCCGCTACTGGAAGCACCCCAGGGGCTACGATCGAGTCTTCACGCGCGACAAAGCCCCCGAAGACGCACAGGGGCAAGCTGATTATGCTCGCGAGATCTTTCGCAGGTTTGGTGAACGAGCGTTTCGCCGACCGATTGATGACAGTTCTTTGGAACGATTGGTTACTATCGTCCAGCAGTACAACCAACAACCTGGAGCGACCTTTGAATCGTCCGTAGCGCATGCGCTGGTACCCATGTTGGCCTCGCCTAGATTTCTCTTTCGAATCGAAGAGCCAAACTTCTATCCGCAGGACGAGCCCTTTCCGCTAGTCGATGAATATGCCCTGGCTTCTCGACTATCTTATTTTCTTTGGTCGACAATGCCCGATGATGAACTGTTTCATTTGGCTAGGCACGGACGACTTCGGGAGCAACTTCGACCTACGATTGCTCGAATGTTATCTGACCCGAAGTCAAAGTCGCTCGTGAGGAACTTTGTTGGGCAGTGGCTAAGAACTCGCGATGTTGAAAAGATTTCGATCGACCCTATCGCCGTGTACGGGTTACAGTCCGAGTATGACGAGTTGCTAAAGTTTATTCGTACCAATCGACAGGGACGGCGATCGGCAACGCCCGGAGCTCCAGTCGATCCGGAAGCTGAAAAACGACGCAATCGTTTTCAAGAACTAAGGAAGATCCAGGAAAGATGGGATGCTGAAGTTCGTACTGCGATGCGTCGTGAGACAGAAATGCTGTTTGAGTTTATAGCGAACGAGAACCGCGACTTGGCCGAAGTCATCGATCCGGGCTATACGTTTCTTAATGAACGCTTAGCAGCTCATTACGGCATCGAAGGCGTGAAGGGTCAGGAGATGCGTCGCGTCGAATTGCCTGCCGACAGCCTTCGCGGTGGCATTCTAACTCAAGGCACGATGCTGACTGTCACGTCCAATCCGACCAGAACTTCACCCGTCAAGCGAGGATTGTACGTCTTAGAGAATGTGCTTGGGACACCGACGCCACCTGCGCCTCCCAATGTCCCAGCTTTGGAAGATTCTTCGAACAAGTTCGGTGGTCGCGAGCCGAGCTTGAAAGAACTACTTGCCGCGCACCGCGAAGATGCGCTATGCTCATCATGCCACTCGCGCATGGACCCACTGGGGATCGCTTTAGAGAACTTCGATGCCTTAGGAGCATGGCGTGAGAAAGAAAAGGACCAGCCGATCGACGCGAGCGGCCAGTTGATTACCGGCGAAAAGTTTCAAGACTTTCGCGAATTGCGAAAGATCATCGCAACGGAAAGACGAGAGGATTTTTATCGCTGTATCTCGCAGAAAATGTTAGTCTATGCCTTGGGTCGCGGTATCGACTACTATGATGAGTACACTCTGGATCTCTTGGTCGAGCAATTAACAAGCCACAGTGGTAAGTTTGAAGAGTTGATCTATGGGATCATTCAATCGCCCGCGTTCCAACGACAACGGCGGATCGAGCCCAGCCTTCAAGGCGGATGATCAGAACCTGAATCGTCGATCTTTATCAGATCAACCAAAGCAGTTAAAGAATCCTAATATGTCGCAGTCTCACAGCAGTCAACAGTCGCAATCATCCAGCTCCGCTGTGCCTAAGTTCGATCGCCGAACTTTGTTGAATCGATCCTTGCTGAGAGGTCTAGGTGCCGCGATCGCGCTGCCTCATTTGGAAACCTTTGCATGTTCTCCGTTGACCAACAGCACATTGGCACCGGCGACGACACCTTCAGGTATGCCGCTTCGTATGGCATTCATTTCTATTCCAAACGGTGTCCAACAGAACCACTGGTTTCCAACGGGTGAAGCTAGCGAGTTCAACTTGAATTCGACGATGCAAGGCTTGGCGCATCTTAAAGACCAAGTCCAAGTGATCGGTGGACTGAAGCATGAGAATGCTACTGCAGGCCGGGATGGAGCAGGCGATCACGCTCGAGCAAGCGCGACATTCTTGACTGGAGCCCGAGCACGCAAGACAGCCGGCTCGGACATCTTTGTAGGAACCTCCGTGGATCAGATGGCCGCCAAGAGCGTAGGCCAAGCGACTCGCTTTCCATCCTTAGAGCTCACCTGCGACGCGATTCGCAATTCGGGCGGTTGCGATTCGGGATACGCCTGTGCTTATCAATACAACCTATCGTGGAGTTCGCCAACGACGCCAGTTACTCCCGATGCAAATCCTCGTTCCGTGTTTGAGCGATTGTTTGGAGCAGGCACTCCCGAAGAGCGCAGCAAGAACTACTTGATGCGGCAATCGACTCAAAAGTCAATTCTTGATTTCGTGCTGGAAGATACCAAGAGCATCCAACGACAATTGAGTTCTAATGACCTGAAGAAACTGGACGAATACCTTGTGGGAGTTCGCGAGATCGAACTTCGACTCAACTCGGCCACACAATTCAGTAGCATTCCCAATCCGCAACTCGCGACGCCCGATGGCATTCCACCGGTATTTGCTGAACACATCGACATCATGTTCGATATGATGGCTCTGGCCTTCCAAACCGATTCAACTCGTATAGCAACACTTATTTTGGCCTACGACGGATCGAATCGAACATTCCCTGAGATTGGCATCGCCGAGGGCCATCATCACCTGACGCACTACCAAACTGTCCCAGAGCTTGCGGCGAAAGTGGCTCGCATTGATCAGTTCTACATCGACCGCTTTGCGAGGTTCTTGGATCGATTGAATAAGATGCAGGATTCGGACGGCAGTAGCATGCTCCACAATTCGATGATTGTTTATGGTGGTGCGATAGCCGACGGCAACCGACACAGTCATGACAACCTACCTGTGTTGCTTGCGGGTCGAGCTGGCGGACAATATTCTGCTGGCCGCTACCTCAAGGTTCCCGATCAGCCGATGTCCAATCTCTTCGTCTCCATGCTCAACCATTTTGGCTGTCCGACCAAGACATTCGGCGATTCCGACGGCGAAGTTAAACTGTAACTTTAGCTAAGTCAGAAAGACTCGTCAGCCTGTTCGCGAACTGACTAGCTTGCCAAAACATCCTTTATGGTTGAAATGGTCGGCGCAAAGAAATAGCCGCCCCCAGTGGGAACGACCCACTCGTCCTCGAAATGGATACGAATTGGGCCGGAAGGGGTTGGAAAGTCGATGAATCGCTCGCGGCTGGGCGGATTGCCATTGGCCCCGATGATCGGATCATATCCGCCCAAATTAGGTTGGACCGCAGAGTTGCTCCAACGTCGCTGAATGAACTCAAACTGATTTTCGATCGAACTAGAGTACGAAACGAACATCAGTCCTCGCTCGCACTCCCGGACAGACTTGCTGGGCCTTTTCACCCCAATAAGCGGCTTGCCAAATGGTATTCCGCGTCGCAACAGGTGGCGTGTAACGCTATCGTGTGGCTTACCCATATCAGTGGCGGAATCACGCGGATTTACTTTGCGTATATGGGCAAAGTGGGGACAAACCTGCGCCAGAAAATCGGCCTTTGCGTTGGCGTGCGTATCACCTGGATAACCCGGGATTGGATGCAATTGGCTAGGACGTGTGTCATCGTCATAGATGAAGTGATTGTTAGCAAAGTCATCCTCAGCCAAACGAGGATCATCAGCGATCGGTGACCTCAACAATGGTGCACCGCTGGGCCATCGCCCTACCAGCATGGAAGCGAACTTCTGCGAATCGATGCCAACTTTACTGGCCGCTGCACAAACAAACTTCCAAAACATGGGTACATCTTGGCGAAGACGTCGAATAACAAGAAACGACCCGCGGTTCGCCCAAGCGGGAAACGCTAACGATTCCGACAAGGGCTCCGCTAAGTCCTCGGCGCTTTGTTGCTTCTCACCAAGCAGGAACTGTCCAGGCCACACCAACTGTTGACCGGGCTTTGCAAAGTACTTGCTGCGTTCATCAGTATGCGCGATGTAACGCGGAGTAATATAATCACCGGGCAAACTCGACAATTTGCCGCGAATCCCAG
>CAUJKA010000154.1 GCA_963204965.1 Planctomycetota bacterium
ATGAGCCTTTCCGACGAAGAGCGAAAGGCTTTCGAAAAGGAACTGAAGGAAGTCGAACTTGTCGGCAATACTGACATCTGTGCTGCATTCAACATCTTCATCGCTGAGATGGAAGCAGTAATTGGATCGAAGTTGACCGATGACGACGGCACTCCTCTGGCTGGCGAACAAGATCCAAAGTTCATCGCCGAAAATGCACAAACTTTCAATCTCTCGCGCTTGCTCAATCGCATGAACGAGAAGTACCACAACGACCTGAAGAAGGTTTACGCCAAGTCGTGGCCAAAGGTTGAAGAAGCCATCGATGAACGCGATCGTAAGCTCAACAGCATGAAGCGCGGTGACGAACTGCGCAGCGGCGTTTTGCAAATGGTCAAGGTTTACATCGCCACCAAGCGAACCATCAGCGTTGGTGACAAGATGGCCGGTCGACACGGTAACAAGGGGGTTATCTCCAAGGTGTTGCCGATCGCTGACATGCCATACCTTCCTGACGGAACTCCACTACAGATTTTGCTCAACCCACTGGGCGTTCCTAGCCGTATGAACGTGGGTCAGATTCTTGAGACTCACTTGGGCTGGGCCGGTGCCAAGCTGGGCTTCCAGTCGATCACTCCGGTGTTCGATGGAGCTACCGAGCAAGACATCAACAACTGTTTGGAAGAAGCTGGATTGCCTCGTCACGGTAAGATCCGATTGCACGACGGACGTACCGGTGAGCCATTGTCGCAAGAGACCACGGTCGGCTACATCTATATGTTGAAGCTCCACCACTTGGTCGACGACAAGGTTCACGCTCGAAGCACCGGACCTTACTCTTTGATTACTCAGCAACCGCTCGGCGGAAAGGCTCGCTTCGGCGGTCAGCGATTCGGGGAAATGGAAGTGTGGGCGCTGGAAGCTTATGGCGCCGCTTACATTCTTCAAGAGTTGCTAACGGTAAAGAGCGACGACGTCGAAGGTCGTACCAAGATCTACGAATCGATGGTTAAGGGCGAGAACTCGTTGGAAGCCGGTACACCTGCTAGCTTCGACGTACTCACCAACGAAATTCGCGGTCTGGGACTGAACATGCGTTTGGAAAAACGCAAGATCTAACCGAGCGCTGCATATCCCGGCCGCGGTCTAACGATAGCGGCCGAAGCGTGTGCGGCTTCTGGTAAGTCGCACATGACGCAAACACCAAGACCGGCGAGTCGAACTTCCAGCAAGTCGATTCTGCCAACTAACAGAGAACAGAAATAGAGCACCCTCGAGAGTCCTTTTTCATTTCCGCACCATCAGCATCCATTCCATGCTGATTCAAATGAAAATGCTCTTCGAATAACGTTAGGAGCCGCGGTTTATGTCGACAGCCGAAACCAATTACGATCGCGTCAATGACTTCACTTCAGTAAAGATCAGCCTAGCTCGTCCTCAGGACATCCGCAGTTGGTCGTTTGGCGAAGTGAAGAAGCCCGAAACGATTAACTACCGAACCTATCGTCCAGAAAAGGACGGCTTGTTCTGCGAGCGAATCTTCGGACCGGAAAAGGACTGGGAGTGCGCCTGCGGTAAGTACCGCGGAATGAAGTACAAGGGCATGATCTGCGATCGTTGCGGTGTGAAGGTAACTCACTCTCGCGTTCGTCGTAAGCGCATGGGCCACATCGAATTGGCGGCTCCAGTAGTTCACATTTGGTTCTTCAAGGCTATGCCCAGCCGCTTGGGCGCGCTGTTGGGAATGAAGACATCCAGCTTGGAGAAGGTGATTTACTTCCAAGACTATGTCGTAATCGATCCCAAGGAAACACAACTCGAATCGCTGCAACTGCTGAGCGATACCGAGTACCGTGAAGCTAAGACTCAGTACGGCGAAAATGCCTTCGAAGCTGCCATGGGTGCTGACGCAGTTCGCACTTTGCTGACTCGCATCGACTTGGCAACGCTCAGCGAAAAGCTGCGCAAAGAGTTGAACGAGACCAACAGTAAGCAAAAGAAGAAGGACTTGAGCACGCGGCTCAAGTTGGTTGAGTCGATTCGCGATAGCGACAATCGTCCCGAGTGGATGGTTCTGGACGTAATTCCAGTGATTCCACCGGACTTGCGACCGCTCGTTTTGCTCGATAGCGGCAACTTTGCGACTAGCGACTTGAATGACCTGTACCGACGGATCATCAACCGTAATAACCGACTTCGTAAGCTGGTCGACTTGAATGCTCCTGAAGTGATCATCAAGAACGAAAAGCGGATGTTGCAACAATCGGTCGACGCATTGTTTGACAACAACCGTTGCAAGCGACCTGTTTTGGGCAGCAGCAACCGACCACTCAAGTCCTTGACCGACATGATCAAGGGTAAGCAAGGTCGTTTCCGTGAAAACCTACTCGGTAAGCGAGTTGACTACTCCGCGCGAAGCGTGATCGTGGTTGGTCCACGTTTGAAGCTGCACCAGTGCGGTCTACCTAAGAAGATCGCGCTCGAGCTTTACCAGCCATTCATTATTCGCAAGCTCAAGGATCTCGGACACGCTGACACCATCAAGTCCGCGAAGAAGATGTTGGAGCGTAAGGACGAAGAGGTATGGGATATTCTCGAGCAAGTGATTAAGAATCACCCAGTGCTTCTGAACCGAGCCCCTACGCTTCACCGAATGGGTATCCAAGCGTTTGAGCCGATCCTGGTCGAAGGTAACGCGATTCACCTTCACCCGTTGGTTTGCAAAGGCTTCAACGCTGACTTCGACGGTGACCAGATGGCTGTCCACTTGCCGCTTTCTTTGGAAGCTCAAGTCGAAGCTCACACGTTGATGATGAGCACGCACAACATTTTCGCGCCTAGTAATGGTCGCCCGATTATGAGTCCTTCGCAGGACACGGTGATGGGTTGCTACTTCATCTCCATCGAAAAGGCGGACATGAAGGGTCAAGGCATGACGTTTGCCTCGATGGCCGAAGCTGACTTTGCGTATAGCCAAGGTATCATCGACATGCACGCGAAGATCAAAGTTCGCTTGCCTAAGCACCGACGTTTGAAGACGGACGAAAATACGGCCAAGTACGGCGCAATCGTCGAAACGACTTATGGCCGCGTTCTCTTCAACATGATTTTGCCTCCCGGGATGGACTTCTACAACTATCCACTTAAGGGTAGCGACTTGGCGGCGGTAATTAGCGATTGCTATTCTCGCTTGGGACGACGCGCCACGATCGATCTGCTGGATGATATGAACCAGTTGGGATTCCGTGAGTCGACCAAGAGCGGATTGTCGTTCGGTGCGGACGACCTTGTGACTCCTGATAGTAAGCATGACTTTATCCACGAGACGGAAAAGCAAGTCATGAAGCTGAAGAAGAGTGCCGACCGCGGTATGATGACTCCGCTGGAGCGATACCGTTCGGTGCTTGACCTTTGGACTCACGCTCGTGAAAACATCACCAAGGACATGTTGACCGCGATGGAAAACGATGATCACTTGGGACCATGGTACGTGAACCCGGTGTTCTTGATGTCGCGATCCGGTGCTCGAGGCGGTATCGAACAGATTCGACAATTGGCTGGTATGCGGGGTCTGATGGCTAAGCCAACCGGTGAAATTATCGAAACTCCGATTAAGGCTAACTTCCGCGAAGGCTTGTCAGTACTCGAGTACTTCTCCAGTACTCACGGTGCTCGAAAAGGTCTGGCGGATACAGCTTTGAAGACCGCTGACTCGGGTTATTTGACTCGTAAGCTAGCCGACGTTGCTCAGAACGTGGTGATCACGTTGGAGGACTGCGGTACAACTCAGGGTATCACGAAGGGAGTTGTTTACCGAGGCGAGAAGGTCGAAGTACGATTGGCGGAAGCGATCAATGGTCGCGTTTCCCGTCACAACATCGTCAATCCTGTGACCGACGAAGTCATCGTTCCTGAAAACGAAATGATCACCCGTGAAATCGCTCGCAAGATCGAGGAAATGGGTATCGAGAAGATCCAAGTTCGTAGCCCAATGACCTGCGATGCACCTCTGGGTGTTTGCCGTCGCTGCTACGGAATGGATATGTCCACCGGAGCTTTGGTCGAAGAGGGAATGGCCGTCGGTATCATCGGTGCACAATCGATTGGTGAACCTGGAACTCAGTTGACCATGCGTACGTTCCACATCGGTGGTGCGGTGAATACGTCGGTTGATGAAAGCGAAATCAAGGCCAAGAAGCCTGGTATCGTTAAGTTCGCCAAGATGCGAACGGTAACCAATCCTTCTGGTTTGGAAATCGTGCTCACTCGAAACAGTGAAATCGTCATGCTGGACAAGAGAGGCCGCGAACTTGAAAAGTACGACGTGCCTACAGCGGCTACTTTGCGAGTCAAAGAGAATGACGAAGTCGTGGCTGGCCAAGTTCTTTGCGATTGGAACCCGCACAAGATTCCGATCATCAGTGAAGTCTCCGGTAAAGTGCGACTGGACGACGTCGTCGAAGGTCAAACCATGCGAATGGAACGCGATCCATCCGGTGGTAACCGTATGATCATCATCGATCACAAGGGTGAGCTACACCCGCAGATCGTGATCGAAGACACCGATGGCAAGCCATTGGACGTTTACTACCTACCTGAGCGCGCGGTAATCACCCTGACCGAAGGCAGCATAGCTGCAGCCGGTAGTGAATTGGCTGAAATGCCTCGGGAATCCAAAGGCGTGGCGGACATCACCGGTGGTCTTCCTCGAGTCACTGAAATTTTTGAAGCTCGTAAGCCTAAGGACCCAGCCGTTATCGCCGAAGTCGACGGTTTGGTCGAGCTACAACAAACCAAGCGACGCGGTAAGCGAACCATTATTGTTCGTAGTGAATCGGGTGTCGAACACGAACACTTGGTACCACACGGCAAGCGATTCTTAGTGCACACTGGCGAAGAAGTCAAAGCCGGTCAAGCACTCGTCGACGGACCACTGGTTCCTCACGATATCTTGCGAGTCAGTGGAGAAGAGGCTGTTCAACAGTATCTGACTCACGAGATTCAGCAGGTTTATCGAAGCCAGCGTGTAGAAATCAACGACAAGCACGTCGAAGTCATCATCGCCAGAATGTTGCGTAAGGTGAAGATCGACTCGCCTGGCGACACGACCTTGCTTCCAGGCTTGGTCATGGACAAGTTTGAATTCCGACGCATCAACGAAGAGACCGCAACTTGCGTGAAGATCGCTGATGCGGGCGACACCGACTTCACCATTGGTTCGTTGGTACCTCGCGAGCAATTCGAACAATCCAACACGCAAATCGAGACGATGGGTGGAACGCCTGCGAAGGGCAAGAAGCCAAAGCCTGCTTCGGCTAGTACTCAGTTGCTTGGGATTACCAAGGCGGCTGTTCAATCCAGCAGCTTTATCTCGGCAGCTAGCTTCCAAGAAACCACTAAGGTTCTTACAGAAGCGGCGTTGGCAGGTAAGGTGGATCGCTTGGTCGGCTTGAAGGAGAACGTGATTCTTGGTCACTTAATTCCTGCCGGAACTGGTTTCCGCAGCTTCCAAGAGTCGGAAGTCTCGTATCGTCGTGAAGCGTTGGAAGACTTGGTCAACCGTGGCGAAGCGGCCATGCAAGGCGAGAATTTCCCATTGCTTGAGCAAAGCCCTCGTCCAGCGGAACCTTCCCTTGGACTCGGTGGCGCGTTCTTGGACACTGATGCCTCCATCACACCAATGAATCGCATGCCAGCCAGCGAACCTGCTCCAGAGAGCCCACAACCAGCCAGCGAAGGCGACGACGCTTAAGCTTAGCTGACACAACAGTCATCAGACTGATTGAAACAACAAAAAAGCGAGTGCCCCGGCACTCGCTTTTTTCGTAGCAGGCACACTCCGTGTGCCGTCCGCTGTCTTCTCTTGGATATGTCCCTCGCCAACGCAGACCGTCGACAGGCCATCATGCCTGTTTTGGCGAGATTTCCATTTAGTTCGCGTACTAAGAAAGGTCCGGCACTTACTACGGCGCATCCACCTGCGGCAGAGCCTTCACCCCATTTTTCATTGTAGAATCCTGCAACGAACTGCATGGAAAAATACGATTGTGCCAACTCACGCCGATCAAGTATTCTACCAGTAACCCGATCGCCGAGCGGTGAAGTCGCATTTGTGTTAACCGGCCTGCTTAATGTTACTTTTTGAAGTGAGCCAGAATATGAATTTCTTCCGACATACAGTCTATCTACTATTCATTGCAGTTGTACCGATACTTTCGAACCACAGTCGGGCAGATGATGGTTGGTATCAATTTCCGACGAAGTTCCAAGGTAAATTGAAAATCGCGAAGGTCGTCAATGACGACAAAACTAAAGCTGAGCGTGTTTGGCAAGAAGCAGAAATCGTGGGCAGTACGATGGTAATACGTACCGAGAACGGCGGCAGTCGACGTCTACGATTAACACGAGTGAATCCAGAAAACGACTTTGTAGAAATAGATCTCCTGGAAACCACCAATCGCGGATGCTCCCAATGGACCTACCGCTGCATTATCGAAATCTCTGGTGATCGGATGAAGCTCTGCATCCCGCAGGTCGATTCCGATCCACGTCCCCAAAGCTTTGATCGCATGGGCGAACGCGAAACTCTTTTTGTCCTGACCCGAGAGCCTGCTTCTAACAAGCAATAGCTCAAGTACGCGTTTGATATCTTTGATCAATCTGCACTCGCATTCTTTTTGTGGCTTCTGTGAATTTTTGTGGCTAGCTCAATTCTTTGGGCAGAACATTGGCAAGCCACGAAGTAACACAAAACGCACAAGAGTGAACGATCCGTTAACGCCGCGTCTCATCGCTTGATTTCGCCATGCGCCAATTGCAATTACTCATTCCACGGTAAGCCAGTATGAGGATTGATGGGCATTGACCGCGGATCGGTCGCTTGATGCATCCAATTGTCGTCGTGGAATGGCGCAGGCAGGCTACTTTCGTTTATTGTTCTCTTGAAGTACCTCAAGAACTCGTGCCTCCATTCGGACTCAGATCGCATCGAGTTATCTCGCAGCGAAACATACAAATCCTTACCTGATCAGGGGTAAGGAATTTTGCAAGAGCACGGTAGCAAGGGACGTAAGAACCCAGCGTACCGATCTTTGAAAGGTCCCGAGCTGCCCATTGACCCCATCGTTCCATTTCGACGGAATCCGCCCATGTTGCTTTCATGGTCTTCAGGAAACCCTCAGGAGTATTGTCCGGCTTTGGCGGTGCGTACCGTTCTTTCGTTCCTTTGAAAACTGCAATAAACGTCGCTTTCAGGGTAACGTCGATGCCACTGTGTTTGGTCAGTTCCGCCAGCATTGTCTCCTGCCAATAGCGCAGATCCTTTCGTGAACGTGCCTCACCGACCGACGATGCGAGTTTGTAGAGGCGTTCGCGATCGAACAACTCCTCAGCAGCGGCAAGGATCGAATTGCGGGTCAAGTCATCCATGCGATCGAGCCTTGGGCGGTTGCATTTACCATTGATTCCTTCTCCAGTTCTGCGATGAATTCAGGTTGCATGGTTTTACTGGACAAGAGGCTCAATTGCCATCCGGTGATCCCCATTGGAATCCGTGACTAGCGAGCTTATTGAGTGATTATACCCAGTCAAAGTAGCGAATCCACCATGTCGCAATCCCTGTAACGCCAGGGTTCACGCCAGTATACGGTTGTTCCAACAAGGCGTATGGAATGTAAACATAGCCATGTCGCCTAAGTATCGCTTGGATCCGCTCAAGCAGATCCGGTGGGAGCCCGTCATCTTCATTGATCGAAACCATATCTCCAAAATTGCTAAATCGAATCAGGTGGTGACCAAACCAACCACCTGGCAAGTAGATTTGGCTGTGGAAGCTGGCATCTTGGATCTGCGTCTCAGTTTCCGTCCGAAGCTCGATGCCCAACTCATTTGAGAGGTCCCTCGCAACTGCACGGAACCTGACGATGGACTCTCGATGTGCGAACTTCGGAGGATACTCCCAGTGGATAGGATCATCGAATCGCAGCAATGCAGTCTCAAGCTCGTCCACGGACGACAACCTTTTCGACGAAAGTAACAAATGACCGAGCCCGAGCAGTTGACTCCGACGGAAGTCAAACGATCGATTGAGAGCTCAGTCTGCAACGCATTGCGTTTTGCCGCCCTGTGCAACTGGAATCCAGCGGAGAGTAATGTGTACTAGTCTATCAAAATGCGGTTCTAGAGTGGTCTGTAGAGGATTAGGCTTTTCCATAAAGGGTGGCTCCAACATCTCATATATGATTGCGATGTCGTTTGATCCCCATGACTCTTTATGTGCAACGGAAAGCAGTGGGAGGAGTATGCTGACCTGAACACGGCAAAGATACGAACACGTTCGATAGTCATATAGATCAACCAAACTGTCTATTTTGGCATTCAGCTCCTGAGGCGGTGGCTCGTCGAAAATTGGAAAGTGCTGTTTTCGACTCTCTTCGCGCGCAAGATTCTCCGCCGTTTCTTTGCGACGATTTGACCGCCTACGTTCGATCCAAGCGACGATCCAGCAAGGTATGCCAACCAGAACGCCAATGGTGGTTCCAATGGGCCCGCCATAAAAGGCTCCAATGCACCACGCAATCAAGAACCCGACGATCGCATATCGTTCGATTGTTGACATGATTTAGTATGCAGCAGCGTCCCTTCTTGCGAATAACAAGGCGATCACACAGCCCGCATAACGTACTCGGACACTAGTCAAAACGGCCGTGCGAGCGCTTCATCATCAACCCTCTACAAAAGGCATTTCTTGTTCGGCGAGTGGAAGGGATCTCCAACCTCGCTTTTCAATTTTTCTGAAGTTTGGCTCGGCGTGTAAGTGTACCAGATATCTTGCTAGTTGTTGCAATTCTCTGTCATCCTCTGAACCAGTGAACTCAGGAACATAGATCGCATTTCCGTAGTTGCGAGCTACTTTTTCGCGAGTGTCGTCGACGATCAAAATGCGCTCCAGAGGATATCCTTGGTGCGCGGCCTTCCTGAGGTCTTTAATTGGAATAGTTTCAAAGGTCTCAGGGTGCATTCGTTGTATGCACCGCGAGCGGGACCAAACGAACTTCCATTCGCGGACATTAGGCTTCAACGCCGCCGCGATTCCATGCACATAATCGCCGGAAGCTGATGACCAAATAGCAAGATCATAGTAGCGATTTACTGTAGCAAGAAAGCTGTCTACACCAGGCCGTTTGTAGACAAGAAATGGACCAACCGCAAAATCGGCATCTCGATGCAAGCGAGTTTCCGAGCCATAGATGAGCGTCTCATCCAAGTCAAGAATCAAGAGCGGTCGTGGTAAAGTTGCGTCCATAGTCGCAATGACACAAAAGTCCGAGTTCCGGTTCGCTCAACGTTTTTCGCCAGGGCATCACTATCGGCAGGGGTCAGAAAACCCGAGCAGGCGACTCATCGGCCGATGGCTGACCGACGTACTGGTGTTTCGACAACTTTTCGGCAAGCGTTCGTGAGATTTGAACGTCAGCCACCGGAGTCATGAAAACGAGAATCTAGAGCCCGAAAGGTGATAAAACTTGCTCAAAGATTCCCACAATACTCCCCGCCTTGCTAGCCACAAAATATCACAAAAGCTACAAGTGTGATTCATGCGTTTGCATCGCGTAGGTCAACCGCGCCATTGAAATGGAAAGCAATGTGGCGGAAGGTTCGAAGTCGTAAACAAGACATCCAACGTAATTACATCCAATCCATTTGACCAGCCACGAAGTGGCGACAGATCCCTAGCCCTGGGTGAGCGCGGCGAGTCCCGCGAGCCAAGCGTAACCCAGGGTATTTCAAGCGAAGGGCCTGGCTGTGAGGGCTTATGCAACCACTTCAGAAGTCTTGATTCGAACCGCAACATCCCTGGAGACGTCCATTCGTTTTCCAAGTAGATCGTCGACGGTGAAAAGGTCCGCTCTACAAACAACGTCGACTGCGTGATCATCGTTTGTTTTGGCCCTTTCAGGGCGTACCGGCAACATCATTTCGCTTTCCCAGGGCGGCGCTGCGCTCTGCCCTGGGCTGTTATGTTGAGGCCTTTCAGGCCAGCAGAGGCGACACCAGCACACTGAGATATCGCCACGAGAAACAAGTTTTTGATATTATCGCGGCAAGTCCGCAATCGCAGTAGCCTTCAGTAACGAAGGCACTAACGCAACTAAGCCTTCTGTATCTTCGGATTGCCGGACTCGACTACAAATGCTGCGCGGACGGAGGACTTGCCGCCGGGCTTGGTGACTTGATCTACCACGACGTAATCGCTTTGCCATGACTTGGGTGTTACTTGGCAGCGGACGTAGCCGCGTTCGGCGTTGTGGAATCGAACGCCTGGGTTAGCCGAATAGATCTTGTCCAAGTTGGCTGGATTCTGAGCTCCATTGCCGCCGCTGGAAATCGACGTGCCGACAAACTCAGTGGCCACTAATGGGCTTTCCGATCGCGTGTCATCGATGCGCAGTTCGTTGGCCCAATTCGAGTGAATATCGCCAGTCAAAACGATGGGATTACTGACTTTCAAGTCTTTCACTGTCTGCATTAGCTTGACTCGTTCAGCCGCGTAGCCAGGCCATTGGTCCATCGAGTAAGCTGGATTTGTCGGGTCGCCGTTGGACATGAACATACCCATCATCACCTGTTGAGCCAGTACGTTCCACTGGGCATCGGTCTGCTTCAGTTTATCGAACAACCAATCACGCTGCTGATTTCCCAACATCGATTGAGTCGTAGATCTCGCGGAATCATTCAACGGCGACTTCTTGTCAAAGTTCGGTTGGTCCGATCGATATTGGCGAGTATCCAAAATTTGAAACTGAGCTAACTTTCCAAATGAGGCTGATCGAAACAACAACATGTTTGGACCCTTCGGCAAACAGGCTGCGCGAAGCGGCATCATTTCGTAGTAGGCTTGATAAGCAGCGGCGCGGCGAGCCAAGAATGTAGCGGTTGCGACGCCAACTTCTTCAGAGATGTCGCCTGCACAATTGTTGTCGAATTCGTGATCATCCCAAGTCACAAACCAAGGGCACTTCGCATGCATTCCATGCAGCAATGGATCGGCACGATACTGAGCGTGACGAATACGATAGTCGTCCAGTGAATTGATCTCAGCGCCAAGGTGAGTCCGGATCTTTCCATTGCGACCAGCTTCGTATTCGTAGATGTAGTCACCTAAGTGGAATACCAAATCCAGTTCGTCCTGCGCCATCTGTTCATACGCGGTGAAAAGTCCTTGCTCGTAGTTTTGACACGAAGCAAAGGCAAAGTTCAGCTTCTCGGGAGTCGAGTCTGCGGTAGGAAGTGTGCGCGTGCGACCAACGGGACTGACTGCATCGCCTGCTTGAAATCGATACCAGAACCAGCGAATGGGCTCTAGCCCCGAGACCACAACGTGAACGGAGAGTCCCAAGGCAATCGTTGCGATGCTTTTGCCCGAGGCCACGATCTTCTTCATCGAATCGTCTTCAGCGACTTCCCACTTGACTTCGACTGTTTCGGGGCTCATCCCACCGCCAGGTACTTTCGGCTCGGGAGCAAGCCGCGTCCACAGTACAACGCTCTTCGCATCAGGATCTCCCGAAGCGACACCCAGCGTAAACGGATTGGATTGAAAGACCGGAGATCGCGTGGCAAATGAACTGCGGGACAAGACAGGTATGGCACTCAGCGCTCCTGCAAAGGCCATGAAGTGTCGGCGATCCAAGCGTCCAAGGTTCTTTACGGATTGAATGATGGGTTGTGTCGAGTGGTTCATAGTCAACCTGGTCTGAATGTGTGGTCTGAAAGTGTTCTTGGATTCCGAAGTTTGTCACGGCTAGCCGGTATCGCTGCATCAGCGTATCAATGTTCCGCTCAGGTGAGTTGTTGATTTCAACTGTTCACGAATCATTCATCAACTTTTCACTTTCGCTTCATCTATGAGTGTTGATGTTGCAAGTTTGGGCTCTTTCCCAAACCGGAGCATTTGTTTTGAAGTTGCGCTTTTTCTGGGATTTCGGGCCGAAGGCCCAGCAATTTACATAGCCCAGCCCATCGGGCTGGGACGTGCATTTTGAGTAGGTTAGGGTCCAACGGCCCGCCGGTTTGCACGCCAACCGGCGGGCCGTTGGACCGTTGTTTTTCCCGCGAATTGCGTACCCAGCCCTACTACCGGCTGGGCTAGGTAAACGGACAGGGCTTCGCCCCTAAAACCAATCAAAACAAGCGACTGCGGTTCATTCAACTTTAGGGGAAAATGCCTAGCTCAGCATAACACAGAGCAATCTTGTCGATCGCGCTGATGAATGCGGCTGTTCGCAAGTCGATGTTGCCGCCCAATCGCAACTGGATATTGCGAATCTCTTGATACGATCCGGCCATCGTTTCTTCCAAGCCGGATCGAACCAAGTCCTGTTCATCGGCTCCGCGACTGTACAGTTTAATCATCTCTTGGTTGAACTTCTGTTCGGTTGCGTTTTCCACTGCCGAAAGCAATCTTCTGAATGCCATCTCTTCAAACCGCTTTTCCAATCTTCCAAAGCGAACGTGAGAGAGGTTCTTCAGCCATTCAAAGTACGAGACAGTCACGCCGCCCGCATTGAGATATGCGTCAGGGATAATCAACGCGCCTCGTTTGATCAGAATGTCGTTGGCGTCTGCGGTTGTCGGTCCATTGGCGGCTTCACCGATGATCTTGGCTTTGATCCGACTTGCGTTCTCGATGGTGATCACGTTCTCCAGTGCGGCTGGAATGAGGATATCGCACTCAAGCTCAAGCACAGGCGTTCCGCTTGGCAGCAGCTCGGCACCCGGTGTACCGAGAATCGAACCGGTTTCGCGGCGATGCTGGTCTAAAGCTTGAATGTCCAATCCGTTCGCGTTGTAAACGACTCCCGCCAATTCGCCGATGGCGATCACTTTAGCGCCGTTCTCTTGGAAGAATTTGGCGGTGTGATAGCCCACGTTTCCAAATCCCTGAATCACTACTGTTTTACCTTCGATGCCGGCGGTTAGTCCGATTCGCTTCATGTCCTCGTCAACCGAGCAAGCTTCACGAACACCGTAGAAGACTCCTAATCCAGTCGCTTCGGTGCGGCCGCGAATCCCACCCAGCTCGATAGGCTTGCCCGTGACGGCCGCCATTGCGTTCAGTTCGCTACTGTTGAGCGACTGATAGGTGTCAGCGATCCAAGCCATCTCCGTTGGTCCGGTACCAAAGTCGGGAGCTGGTACGTCGATGCCAGGGCCAATGAAGTTCTTGCGATGCAGTTCGTAAATGAATCGCCGAGTAATCCGCTCAAGTTCGCGCGGCGAGTACTTCTTACGGTCGATAGCCACGCCTCCTTTGGCTCCACCGAAGGGGACATTCACGATCGCGCACTTGTAGGTCATCAGACTTGCCAAGGCGATCACTTCGTCTTCACAAACGTCCGGCGCGAAGCGAATACCGCCTTTGGTCGGCATCTTGTGGTTGCTGTGTTGAGCCCGCCAGGCATGGATGACTTCGATGTGCCCATTGTCCAGTTGAACGGGAAAGGCAAATCGCCCCACAAAGTTGCATTCGCGAATTTGAGCCAACAAGGTCGGATCATGCTTCGTCAGCGCCGCGGCTGTATCAAAGTAACGATTCACTTGTTCTGAAAAACTAATTCGACTGGACATTATGGTTACCTTACTCGTGCGAGTAGACTGTTGTTAAACTAGTTGCCTGTTCAATCGCCAACGTTGTAAAAGATGGCGAGAAGAACTAGTGTAAATGTACTTCATGGATTTGGCAGGTGGAGTTGGGGTGGCGCAAATCAAAAACAATACTGTGGCTGAGTCGGAAACGCCAAAATCGCTTGGGTTTATTACCTTAGTCGCCTTGGTTATTGCAAATATGATTGGCGTGGGTGTTTTCACCTCCAGCGGCTACTCGTTCGCGACGCTGGGAAATCCTGGCCGAGTGATGCTGGCGTGGAGCTTATGCGGCGTTTGGGCCGTTTGCGGCGCCATCGCTTACGGCGGGCTGGTATCGCGATTGCCACAATCGGGCGGCGAATACCTTTTTCTAAGTCGCTTTGTTCACCCTAGCGTTGGATTTCTAGCTGGCTGGATCTCGCTGGTTGCCGGCTTTTCGGCCCCCATCGCGGTCTCAGCTAAAAACGCAGCGGTGCACATTCTTACTGACGCTCAATCGTCCGACTTGCGAGTAGCGATATTTGCAGCAGTAATCATTCTCGTCGCAACACTCTGTCACTTGGCGGGAGTGCGTATCGGCGCGGGGGCTCAGAACTCGATCGTAGCTGCAAAGCTGGCGCTAATGCTCTGGCTAGTTATCGTGGCTTTTGTTTTGACGGCTTCTGACAAATGGCAAGGCGGACCACTTCCTGGTCGCGATCCCGATTGGATGCCACCGGATTTTTCAGCTTGGTGGATACTGGCTGGATCGATGTCTTGGCTCGCGCTAAGCTACACAGGATTCAACGCAGCAATCTATGTAGCTGGAGAAAGTCGCGATGCGAAGCGATTGGTTCCACGATCGATGGTCGTGGGAACTTTGCTGGTCATGGTCATCTACCTGCTACTGAACACAATCTTCGTCTACTTTCCTAAACCCGAGTTGTTGCTCGGCTCCGGTGGCTTTGGAGAAGAAAAGGTTGCAGCGGTCGCAGCCAAGGAGCTTGGCGGTGAATCGCTTGGCACAATGATGCGGTTGATTATCGTTCTGTCGACATGCAGTAGCGTGTGGGCCATGTTGATGATGGGACCACGAGTCTACCGTCAAATGTCTGAAGACGGAGTTTTTCCTAGCTTCTTCAAGGATGCGTCCTATAAGAAGACTCTGCTGTTGCAATGTGTGCTGAGCGCTGTGGGATGCTTTGCAGGAAGCATACTGGACATGATGACCTATCTCGGTCTGACGCTGTCAGCCTGCGGCGCATTGGCGGTTGGATCGCTGTTGTGGATACGTCGAACGCTTCCCGATTCAAGGCCGCTGAGTATCGTAGAAACTACTGCGGCAATCGTCTATTTGACCATGACGGCCATTCTTTTAGTCGCCACAAGTCAGCAACGCCCCGGCCAATTCTGGGCCATGCTTGCGACCTTTGTTATTGGAATTTTGACGTTTGTGATTTGGAAGCTACGCTCGCCAGTTAAGCCTGATTAGAAGAACACCACGCGAGCCTGCCAGCCTATGTAAGTGTCGGTAACAGAATGGCGTGTTACGAGGTCAGACATTCGTAGGTCAAACTGCTGTACTTCGGTTAGTGACGTTGCTTTGCACCGAGCGAAGTGGCATTCGACCTCTGCACACGCCCTACCTGCTACGTTCTATAAGCGCAGATACAACTGGCGATCTTCAAGAAACCGGACGAACTTGTAGGTGATGGCGATGCTCAGCAGCATCCCTACGCTTGCCCACCATGCGCTTGAGTCTTTAGGAAATAACGCAAGCAGACTGACTTCCACCACATGGTGAATGATATAGGCCGCCAATGGATTCTGGCCGAAGGTTGTCAGCGGTGCAAATGTCCAGTTTCGGATGTCGCAGATCATGACAAACAAGCCGTACAATAAGACTGCCCAACCGGCAGAGAAATAGACGAAAGATTGCGACACGATTCGCTTGTCCATGGCCCAATAGTTTGGCTCTCGAAGGTCGATGCTCGGAGGAGGAACAAGTGGCGGTTCTGCGAGCAGCTTAACAAGCTTGCGACCTTTCGCCTTTTCCCAAGGTGGGAGGACTGGATCTGAGGCGACCTCTGCGGACGTATCAGCGACCGATTCAGGCTTGTCATAGAGCCGACTGAGGCAACTGGCGCTGTAGCCAGCGATCATTAGGATCGCTCCGAGCGTAGCCAAACGGACCACAGCCGACTCGCGAGAAAGGCGGTTCCCCAGATCCGGCAGGAGAGTGCCAAGCAACATAATCTCGGACCATGCCAGAAGCCCAAAGAAACCGCCGTCCCAAGCTCGCTTGCCATTGGTTCCGAAAAACTGGTCTAAGGCATTGGGACGTCCATAGACAAAGTCCCAGTTAAACCACCACGACAACAATAAGTGCGAGATGCCCAATCCAAAAAATAAGACGATTCGACGTCTGGCCGACCAAGCGATAAATGGAAGCAACAGGATCTGGCAAGCGCCGATGATAGCCAGCACCTCCCACATGTCAGCTTTGACTACCAAAACAACGAATCTCGCGAGATTCTCCCAAGTCAACTCCGAGTATGTCAAAATTTTGTTCCCAAAGCCGAACAACATCAGCGAAAGAAAGATCAAGCCGATACTGCGCCAAAAGTAACGGTTGCGAACCGAGCTTGGCTCTTGGCTAAGAAGTCGCTTGACGAATGTCATGCGGTAGGAAAAGCCCGAGATCAAAATGAACGCGGGCATGATCGAGTCAGCGAGACTGAAATGCGTGTTGTTATGCCGGAGAAGATGGTGCGTCGACGTCATACCACCTAGAAAGTTGACGACGAACATTCCCAGAACGCAGTAGCCGCGGAATTGATCCAATGAAACTACGCGTTCTTGCTGGCTCATGTTGGCCGTAGGGCGCGTGGAGAGGTCTGCTGCCAATTGACTTACCCCCTAGCAATACCGTTGAACGAAGCGAAACGCATTGCCAAATAGTTTGTCTGACCTCGTAACACGCCAATCAACGAGATCGCACTAGGTCTTGGGGATGAAGATGGTGTGTTACGCGTGCAGTTGAGGTAGGGTAAGTTGAGGAACGAAACCCACCAAGTTCTCTCTGATTGGGCTGTTTACACGGCAATCAAGATGGCGTGTTACGCGTGCAGTCACCCTTTGCGCCGAAGTGCAACTCAAGGCAGACCTGTACCTCGCACCATAGTATTTGGCAAATGCACGCTGCACACGCCCTACAAAGCGCCAATACGGATGTTCTTGAACTCGGCCCACATCGGCTTGCCAGCGTGAAGCTGCAATGCCATGACGCCTTCCTTCAACGTCCATTCTGGATGGTTGTCGGTGAAGTCGAGAATCAGCTTGCCGTTCATGTAATGCTTGACGTTATTTCCTTTAGCGATGATGGCGACATCATTCCAGTCGTCCAACTTGAACAGCTTCTTCCAACCAGCTTCGTCGATTAGACTGCTGTTCTCGGTTTTCTTGCCATCTTTGTCCCAAGATCCTTTTTCGCCAACTAGGCAAATTCGTCCACGCTTGCCACCTTCGTCGTAGATGAATCCGGAAATGTGGGGGAAGCCGACTTCGTTGCGCAGTTCGTGTTGGTAACCTCGAACAACCCATTTGTTCTTAGGATTGCCATCGGTGATGTGCTTAGAACGATATTGAATTCCCGAGTTGTTGGCGGCATTGCAACGGAACGTCAGACGCAAATCAAAATCGCCGACTTTGCCATCCTTCCAAATCAGAAAAGTATTGCCGTCAGCTTTCTTTTCTTCGGTTGTTTCCCCGTGAATGATCCCATCTTTGACCGACCATAGGTCAGGGTTTCCGTCCCAGCCTGTCAGATCCTTGCCATTGAAAATCACCTTCATGCCAGCCGCTTCAGGTGGCACGTCTTGAGCGAATCCACATGTTGCGAAGGCGATCATGGAAAGGAAAGTAGCAAAGCGGACAATCATGGTAGGACTCCAAGGCTGGGTGAGATGAGTTGTTAATGCGGTAAGCGTCAATCAAAGACGCGAGTTACTGAGTTAATTTACGCGATCGCGAGAAGTAGAATTGCAAGCTCGCGGTCGAGCTTAGTTTACTCGGTGGGAAGCTCTAGCAATACGGCTTCAAAGTGATTTCTTAGCAGCAAAAGGTTACCTGCAAGGGCCGGTGCGTTCCATGTCTTTCCGCCGCCCAATACTGGGACCTTAGCCAATTCGGTGAATTTCTCGGGATCGGCGGCTACCAACGCTAAATCTCCCGACTCGGCTTGAATCACTAGAACATTTTTACGAAGCACGAATTGACCGTGTCCGTAGCGACCGGATTTCCATTTACGCTTACCGTTGGTGGCGTCGATACAACACAGAATGCCATCGTCGAGACCATAGATGTGGCCCTCGTGGTAAATGCAAGATCCCATCTTGCACTTCATGGTCTTGCTCTTCCAAACCTGTTCGGCCGTCCAGGTTGCACCGTCCAGTTTGACGTTCAGCAAAACTGCGCCAGCATCATAGCCTGCCGAAACGAAGACTTGATTGTTGGGCAGCGTGATCGGCTGACCAACGTTGATTCCATTGAATGTCTTAAAATCGAACCGCCATAGTTCTTCACCGCTGTTGAGATCATGACCGGCCAGACCCCAAGCATCAAAGATCAAAGCTTGTTTGGTATCAGCCAACGAAGCGAGTGCAGGAGACGAATAGCCCGCGGGACTTTTTCCTCCGCACCACAGTTTCTTTCCGGTCGTTCGGTCATAGGCCACTAAACCACAGTTCAACTTTTCACCGCCAGGATTAACGATCACTCTATTGTCGACGACGAGCGGTGCACCGCTCATGCCCCATTGGATGTTCTTGGCATCTGCATCCGACAAGATATTGGTTTGCCACTTTTCTTGACCAGATGCAAGATCCAGACAGACCAACAGCCCGCTTGCTCCAAGCGCGAAGACTTCGTTACCAACAATTGTCGGAGTAGCTCGCGGACCATTGCCGCCCAAATCTTCTTTGAAGTGACCGGGGTACGATCGCGTCCAAACATCCTTGCCAGTCTTCAGATCCATCGCTACGACAACTTCGTTCTCTTCGCGTTGTTCGATAGCGATTGCCAAGCCGCCGGAAAGTACACATCCGGCATAGCCTCCGCCAACAGGTCTGCGCCAGATTTCTTTAGGCGGATGAGCAACAAGATCGGTCTTGAGAGCTGGGCCGTCGACAATTCCATCGCGATTTAGGCCAAGGAAGTCCGTGAACTTTGGCGCGTCGGCATCTAGAACGAAAGAAGCGGGTGCTGGTGAAGAAGTTGATTCTTGATACTCGGCCAAGCGTTGATCCTGCGTCTTCTCCCACCGCCAATGGATGACATAGTTATTGTTTCCCGTATTCTCGATCTGGCGAATACTCACGATTAGACATACGGCAACTAAAGCAATCGCACCAAACACTTGTAGCTTGACAGCACGTGTCACTTGTCGCGTGATAAGCATCCAACCAAGCAGAAGACCAAGACCCAGAATAAAGGCGAATCTTCCAAAGACAGTCTGAGCGGAGGTCGCAAACTGGGGTACTAGTTTTTCAGCGGTAACGTTTGTCGTCCAGTTGACGATTTCGAAGCCGCCCACCAGCACGACAATGATGATCGGCACAAAGAAGCGGCGCCAAACTGGATGGCTCGGAGTTGACTTCGAGCCATCGTTTAATGTTTCTGAGGAGCTCATGTAAGCTGGCTTCCGTGAATCGATCGAAAAGGAAGTATCTACTCTATCGCTTGCATCGCTTCACGAACTCGCGGTAGAACCCGAGCTTGAACTTCGTTGAGTGTACCCATGAGGAATGCTCCTGCGGCCGCCTTATGACCGCCTCCACCAAACTCTCGGGCCAGACTATTACAATCGACTGCGCAGCGACTGCGGAAGCTGAGCTTAAAGCCTCCCGCAATTTGTTCGACAAAGATGATGCCGACTTTGGTTCCACCGATGGCCAACGTCAGATTGATTGCATCTTCGGTGTCTGGCGGAAGAGCACCGGTTTCAGGGAAGTCTTCTTTGAGCACATGCGTATAAACCAACTTGCCATCAAGTTCCGATGCAGTTCTCGCAAGAATGCGACCGCGCAATCGAATGCGGCCAAGCGTGTCTCGTTCGTAAAGGTCCGTGTAGATTTGACTGGGCACAGCGCCGGCTTCAACCAGTTCGGCGATGATGCGGTAGGTGTCTGGCGTGGTCGAGCTAAAGCGAAACCAACCGGTGTCGGTAGCGATGGCCGCATAAAGCGCTGTTGCCATTTGTTTAGTCATGGTCACACCCATGTGTTTAGCGATCTTAGCAACCAAATGCCCAGTCGCTTCGGCACTAGTGTCCTTGAAGAACTCCGTCCCCAATTCGTCTTCACCCACGTGATGGTCAATGCACAGTTTGACGCCAGGGAATCCGCGAAGCACTTCCCCCATTGGTCCCAACTGAGCCCACGCGCTGGTATCCAACACGATGAAGCAATCTGCCTGAATCGTTTCGGGGCGCACATGTTCGTGGATGACTTCGATCTTTTGCGATGGGTCGAGGAAAGTGAGAATGGGCGGTGTAGGGTGTCCGTTGATAATACGAACCTGTTTGCCCAATTGTTGGAGAACGCCCGCCATCCCCAACTCGCTTCCCAGAGCGTCGCAGTCGGGTCGAATGTGGCTGCACAAAATAAAGCTGCGACAAGAGTTGATACGCTGAGCCAGCTTGTCTAAATCAAAAGTCATTCTAGTTTTTCTAACGGGATTCCAAGTGTGTCACTTGGGCGATGTTTTGCCCAAGTTTGTTGCCATCCAACGCCTGTCTACAATCGTCGGCGAGAATGCGGCTTTCGGCAACCGGTGTGGAGTGTCGATTGATCCAAAAAGCAATCAAATTTGGACATGCTGGACGACTTTCGTAAGGTCTTGTTTGATTTGAGCGAGCAGTTGTTGTACGCCTTCGAAGCGAACTACGTCACGAACCTTGGCGATCATGTCGCAATGCAAGGTTTGGCCATACAGATCTTGCTTAAGATCGATGATATGTACTTCAACTTTGGTTCGATTTTCGCCAAACGTTGGATTCGGGCCGAGGTTCATCGCCGCGCGATAGGCTTGCCCGCCGACTTCCACGCGACCTGCGTAGACTCCATGGCCAGGAAGCATCGAACGAATCTGATCCAAATTTGCAGTCGGAAAGCCCAGCCCCGTGCCTCGACCCGCGCCGCGAGTCACGACGCCAGAGACGCGGAAGGGACGAGTAAGCATGGTGGCTGCCTGGGCAACGTCGCCAGCGACCAGCAATTGACGGATGCGCGAGCTGGAGATCATTCCCTGAGGATCGTCGATCGAATCGGCGATTTGAAATTGAATCTGGTCGCGCGAGCAGATCTGCTGTAGCAACTGCACGTCACCTTCGCGATCTTTGCCGAATCGGAAGTTAGGACCTTCCACCATTCCTCGAATCTTGAGCTCCCCGACAAGAACTCGCTGATAGAACTCGATCGGCGATAGCTCCAACAATTGAGGCGAAGTGGGCAACGCCAGCAGACCGTCGACACCAAGCTCGCCCAACAACTCGGCTCGTCTTGCCAAGGTGGTCAGCGGTTCAAGCACGGGTAAATCAGGCCGCAACAATGTGCTTGGGTGCGGGTCAAACGTGATTACTAGGGAGCGACCGCCAATTTGCTTGGACAGCGATACCAACCGCTGAATCAAGCTGGCATGTCCGCGATGCACTCCGTCGAAGTTACCAACCGCCACAACGCCGCCTTGAAAATCTGAGGGGACTTCATGAAGGTCGGTCAACAGCGGAATCATCAGGTGTCAGAGATTGAGAGGGTGGGTGCATTGCCATTGGCAAACCATCTATTGTGGCCAGCAAGCCTAGAACTTCCAAGCCGCCCATTGGCTCTGAGTGCCCTTACAACGCACATTATCAACAAAATCCTCACTAGAAATCTCCTATACCGAAGGACGATACTTGATCGAGACCGGTTAGTGATCGACAATAGAGAGTGCTCTTCGCCGGACTCTAGCCCAATAGAAAACTCAACATGCGAGTTCGCAATTTCGCTTGCGTCGTTCTGTGCTTGTGCTCAAGCTTCACTTACGGCCAGGAACGCTTCACGGTCGTACTCCGCAATGGTATGCGGCTTGGACCAGGAACTCTCGAATCGACCGACACCGTTAGCACCAACGCATTTGCCAAAGCTGCCGCCGGTGAAACTGCGGCAAAGGTGATTGACCTTCTGAACGACGGATGGCGACGCACTCATTACAACTCACGCAACGTTGTTGAGGCTCCGCAAGACACCGAGATTCCGTATGCACCGATTAAATTCCCCGCCTCAACCGAACGGGACGTTGAACGCAGCGGTAACCCGCTCAGGTCGGTGAGAATTCTTGGCATCGAAGAGTTTAAGCCGACAGGCCGTCGGACTTTAACGGTACTAAAGGGTGACATGCGCAAGAGCATCAACGTGCTACAGCAAATCACCGAGCTTACGCCTCAGTATGCGAGACTAGAGCTACTGCAAGGAGCCAAAGACAAGTTGACCTGGGACGCCCGTGAACCGCTGACGATGATCCCTAGTGATCAACTGCAGGCGATTCTTGAGCATCAGCTTGATCTGACCAAGCCATCGGAATGGCTTCGCATGTACGAGTTCTATCTATCAGCCAGTCGATTCAACGAATCCATGCGAGTGTTGGAAGAGGGCATCAAACGATTTCCAGCTGAACTTGGTCCGAGGAAGAATTTGATCGCTCAGCTATCGCAACAGTACGCGACGAAACAGTTTGAGGAAATCGCCATTCGCCGCGATGCGGGGCAATGGAAACTGGCTTCGGAACTCTTGGGGGCGTTCGACAAAACGCTGCTCGAAACGCAGATCCAAGCTAAGAATCAACTCGATGAACTAAGGCAAGATTTACAACTGATCGAACAAGTCACTGCGTCGATTCGCCAAAGGGTCGCCAAGTTGCCGGCCACGGACCAACCGACGATACAGCCCATCATCGACGAGCTGCTGAAAGAGATCAGTGTTGAATCGGCAGCGAGACTGGACGACTACGCTCGACTTTCCGCAAATGAAAGTGCGGCCAATGAGAATATGGTATCGCTTGCGATCGGAGGTTGGATTCTTGGGCCCGGCTCAGGTATTCAGAACATTGCCGTGGCGCGATCATTGATTAATGTTCGCAAGTTGGTGAAGGACTACTTGAACGAGACTTCGTCAGCCAAACGCGAGACGATCCTCAATCAACTCAAGAGCGAAGAAGGCGGTCAACCGCAGTATGTAGCGAAGATTCTATCGACAATGAAGCCGCCCATGCAGCTGGGCGAAGTTGATGCCAAGGATCCGCCAGGGCTGCATCGTCAGCAAGTCAAGTTACCCAACGGCGATACGGTTGACTACGTCATTCAATTGCCACCCGAGTATGATCCGAATCGCAAGTACCCTTGCGTGTTGGCTCTACCGGCTTCGCAGGCTCATTTTCAAGCCAATTTGATGATCGACATTTGGTGTGGTGCACCAGCCAAACTAGAGCAACTGGGAGCACAACGCTTTGGCCAAGCAACTCGCTATGGCTACATTGTCATTTGCCCGAACTGGATGTCTGACAATCAGCGATCCTATCAATACACCGAAGGCGAGAAGGCGCGCGTATTGTCCTGCTATCGAGACGCCCTGAGACGCACATCGATCAACACGGACAAAGTGTTCATCACGGGACACTTCGAAGGAGCCGCTGCGGCCTGGGATATTGTTCAGTCGCATCCGGATATGTGGGCCGGCGCGGTAATGTTCTCTCCCGTCGCTGACAGGTATATCGTTCAATACCACGACAATCTTAGTGGATGTCGTGAAGCGCCTGAGCAAATACCTCCCGCGACCTACATCATTTTTGGGCAACATGATGAACTGTTGGAAGATACTATTGGTATCTCTGCAACAGCGGATAAGTACTTGAAAGGTCCGTTTTATGACTCGCTGTACGTGGAATACATCGGGCAGGATCGTGGCTTGTTTGTTGCCGAGCTTCCGCGAATTTTCGACTGGATGCAGTTACCCAGTCATCAACGTCTTCGCACGCCAAGATTTATCAATTGCGTTACCCTACGAGCCGGGGATCGATTGTTCTATTGGTTAGAAGCTCCCCAAGTTGCCAGCCAGAATTGCACGAACGCGTTCGAGTTTGATGCCTCGCGAGACGCTGGAAGGAAAGGCAATTTTGAAGCTTCGTTGCTCGACTCAAGTCAAAACGGAATTCGTATTTCCAAGATACCATCGCAAGATCGCTCGGCTATCGTTTGGTTGACTCCCGAGATGGTTGACTTCGGTCGCGAAGTGACATTTATCGTCAACAACAAGCGATCCAAGCAAGCGGCGACTGCCAAAGTGGAAGTAATGCTTGAAGATGTTCGCACGCGTGCGGATCGATTGCACTTTTTCTGGGACATGATCCGCATTGGCGCGAAATAGAGTGGTAGCCACCGCTGCTAAGTTTAGAAGCTGCGCTTTTTCTGGGATTTCGGGCCGGAGGCCCAGCGATTTACCTAGCCCAGCCCATCGGGCCCATCGGGCTGGGTAATCAAGCATGAGTATATTTAGGGCCAACGGCCCGACAGTTTGAACTCAAACCGTCGGGCCATTGGCCCTTTCATTTCTCGCGAATTGCGTACCCAGCCCTGCAGGCTGGGTGTAGGTAAACGGACAGGGCTTCGCCCCTAAAACCAAAAAACGCAACTTCAAAATCTGGAAACGGTGGCTACGCGCGAGGCCACTGGGCTACGAAAGAAGGCGAGTCCCGCGTGGAACTCGCCTTGATTGTCTTCCTCAAGTCTCAAGTCTCAGCTTTAACCCTGATTCTTGTAAACCATGACTTTGACAATGGTCTTAGCGCGATCGGCGCTAACGCCCAGCTTGGTCATGAGAGTATTGATAAACTCCTTTTCGTCCTCTTCGACAACACCGTCAGCGAGAACGATGTCGCAAGCGTTGATGAATGCAGTCTCGCGAAGTTCGGTTGGTAGCGCGGCGACGGCTTGTTCAACCAATTGCTCGGGGCCTTTTCGCTTAAGAATGCCAAGCAAGCGGTCCATCATCGAACCAAAGCGATTCGAGCTAACGTGCTGGTAGAGCTTCATCCGTCCAAGGATTGTTACCAAGCTTTGAACTTCTTCGTCGGCAATATGCCCATCACAGGCTGACGAGGCTAGGAGAACACCAGCGTAACCTTCGTGGGGGCCAAATGCTTGTTCCTGAAATTGTCCCTCGGGTAGGACATCATCGAATATAGACATGGAATACCTTTCCACAAACAACAGACTGAAAATTTTAAGTTGATTACTAACCGCGATTCTTGACGACCATAATTTCGGCGATGGTCCGAGCTGACGTACCATCGATCTCAAGTTTCCCGGCCAGCAATTCGATGAAGGCCTTCTCGTCGTTTTCCACGACACCGTCGGCAAGTACGATATCTACGGCGTTAGTGAACGCGGCATAGCGAAGTTCTTTAGGCAGGCCGGAAGCGCAGCCTTCTACTAAAGTCTCTGCGCCTTTCTTCTTTAGAATTCCGTGAACCTTGTTCAGGATTTGACCGAACTGCTTCTCAGTAATGCGTTGATACAACTTCATTCGCAGCAAGGCGGTTGCGAGCGCTTGGACTTCTTCGTCGCCAATATGTCCATCGCATCCGCTCGCTCCCATCAAAATTCCTGCGAATGCTTCTTGCGGTGTTAGTTTTCCACCGCCATCCATTCCACCAAACAATGAATCAAACAGTCCCATGGTTAACTCCGGAGGTCTCGGGTATGACAAGAATGGCACTGTAACGCTCGAAAAATCGGAAATCAACTATCGATGTTCCCAGTTTTCGCAAAAATCTTCAAAACAATTGCTGCGTGAATGGGGATTTAATTCCCAGAGAAGCTCTTCAGTGTGGATAAAGAACTCTTGTTTTGAGCGTTTCTTTTGCTGGACAGGTCCTAGCCATCCGAATGCATGATCGAGAAATTGGTACTTCCCGACGTTCGTTCTCAAGCCGCAATCCTGCGCTATTGAGTTGCTTCCGATGAAGAAATAATCTCGCAGCAATGGGTGATAAACCAAAAAAAGAACGGCACTCGAACTTCAATCGCAGTTTGAATTGCGATCGTATTCGAGTGCCGTTCGATTAAGAGACGACACGTTTAGCGTCGGCTATTGGAATTGGACGCCCAACTCTTGAACGAGTCGAGCTTGCCAGTCGATTAAGCCGCCTTCCGAATTAGCCAACTGTCGAGAAGCTTGCAGTCGTAGCGGATCGGAATTGAACTGGGTCTGAAGTTCGCTTACGTCAGGGCTCTTTTCCAAAACGCGGTACACGAAGTAAACGGTTTTCGGATTATTTGCGACCACGCCAAACTTGCCAACTTCTGTGTTGAAGACCTTCTTCATGAACTCTTCGCCAATTCGCTCCAGGTTCGGAACTGCAGTAACCTTTAACTGGGCACCAAATCGCGAGACCCATGTGAACTGATCACTGGTGACAACAAGACTGCGTTCGTTTTCGCTGACCAAACCGGCCCATGGATCTTCGCCGGCACCAACCTTCTTTTGCATCGCAAGTGCGGCTTCTTCTGCCAGTTTGCGAGCTTCGATTCGCTTCCACCAATCTTCCACAAGATCGCGGATCTCGCTGAGTTGAGGTAACGCAGCAGGTTTTGAGTCGGTCTTCCAGAAATAAAATGGACGCGATCCGTCGAAACTGAACTGAGCAACCGTAACCGTGAAAAGTTCAAAGTTGGAGCGTGTAACTTGATTGGCAACAATTTCACCTTGCTCCAATCGACTTTGTCCCAAATCAGTCACGGCTAGTGCAATTTGATCTACAAAGTCTGTTTCACCGTAAGTGAAGCCATGCTCTTCCGCAAACTTCTTCAGATTTGGACGTTGAGGCTTCTCAACCTTGGTGGACGTCAATTCGCTGTTGTTTAGCGTTGAATTCTTAATGGCCTCGTACTTGCGATACTGAACGGTGTAGTCTTGCATGAGGTCTTGCAATACGCCAACCACTGGAACGATCGCATCGTTTGTGCGTTGTCTTCCCATTGATGTCAGCAGGATTTCTCGCGCTTCTTCGTAGGTCATGTCTCGCATCGGCGGCGTTGCTGGCTTGGTGGGCTCGGCAACGGCCAGAGTCGAATCTTGTCCAGCGGCAGGACCAGTGGTCGCTGGCGTTGTCGCAGGAGCAGGAGTTGTTGTCGCCGGTGTTGTTGCAGGAGCAGGCTCCTGCGATCCGAGAGTTGTGACTTCGGCAGTAGCCGGTGCAGTTGTTGCTTGAGCAGGAGTTGTCGTTGCTGGTGCGGGAGTAGTCTCTTGACTTGGTGTAGTCGAAGTCTCTGGTGTAGCAGGCGCAGGTGTCGCAGGAGCTGGTTCAGTGCTGCCTGCGGGTTCTTGTGCGGGAGTTCCTTCCTGAACGAACGAAACCAACCGTACTTCCGATTCGTTCTTGGCTCGAAAATTCATCGATGTTCCGCCAGGCGTTGCTGGAGCGTCGCCGGCTGGAGGAGCAGGATTGGGATTATCCGCTGGTGGAGCCGTCGGGCTGGTTGGCTCGACCGGAGCAGTCGGCTCGGGTGTAGCTGCTGGAGGATTGGGCGTTGGAGCTGTTGGTTCTGGCGTTGTCGTTGGTGGAGTCCCCGGTGCAGGCTCGGTGGTTGCTGGCGCTGTAGCTCCTGGTGTTGCTGCATCGGCTGTTGGTGTTGCAGGAGTCGCAGGGACTTCAGTCGTCGGCTTTTCAGGTGGGGTGGCAGGTGGAGCTGCGGGAGTTGTCGGTGCAGCGCTTTC
>CAUJKA010000155.1 GCA_963204965.1 Planctomycetota bacterium
AGTTAGATACTGTCCGGATCGGACGTAGGGCGCGTGAAGAGGTCTAACGCAAAATTGACTTTGCATCCACTACCTTTCTTGATCGACGTCGGGTACTTAGATCTCCTATTGCCTGATCTCGTAACACGCCAATGAAGCTCAGAATTGTGACAGACTCGGTGGGTTTCGTACCTCAACCCATTCTTCTAAACTCACCGCTTAATACGCAATTGATCGTTGTTATCAGCTACTAGATTTTCTTTTTTTGGACGATTTTGCGTGGGGATTGAAGGCGATTGCAAGGTCGATCCAAGACTCGAATTGCCACTGCATGTCGTAGCCTTCTGGCTCGACAAACACAAAGCCCTTAAGAACTTTTTCGCCGATGACCATTGGCTTGCCTCCGGTGCGGCTGATAGCTTCTTCGTAAGCCTCGGGAGCGACCCGGACCATCAGGCGATCCGCTGAGACACCAACGCACATCTTGCCATCAACCATAAAGCAAATGCCACCCATCATTTTCTGCTCGACCCACTGAACTCCTCGCCGTGTAAAGCTCGATCGAATCGTATCTGCCAAAGCCAAATTGAATGCCATGGAAATCCTGTTGCTTTGAAAGTAGGGCGTGTGTAGAGGTCCAATGCAAAGTTGACTTTGAAGTAGACGTGTTTTTGATCGAAGTAAGTTATCTAAAGTACCTTTTGACGGACCTCGTAACACGCCACTGAAGCTGTTGGCTGGAACGTCTCGGAGATGGTGAGAAACTTCGTAAAAAGTCACTCACTCTCTGACGCTTCGGGTTGTGAAAGAGCTCAAAAGCTCAACTTCAAATTCGCCAGACCACGGAATGGCCAACTACGATTAAAGCTCCAGCGGCAGTCTTAGTCCATCGTAGGCTAACTCAACGCCATCGGGCAATTTGCTACAGGTCAGATCGTAATCCAATTCGTGAGAGCAATGAGTCAGGTAGGCTCGCTTGGGTCCTACGCGTTGTATCACCTCTAGGGCCGCGTCGACATGGAAATGCGTTGGGTGTGGCTCATAGCGCAGAGCATCCAAGATCAAGTGTTCGACGCCCTCTAGTACCTCAAAACTCTTTTCTGGGATTTCGTTGGTATCGGTGCAAAAAGCTACGTTACCAATTCGGAACCCCAACACTTCAAATTTAGGCCCATGCAACAGTCGCATAGGACGAATTTTAGCTCCCAAGACTTCGAAAGTATCCAATCCAATGTTGTGGATCTCTAAGCTAGGTTTGGCTCCTGGATGAGTCTGCAAGTCAGTCGTGAAGGCATAATCAAAGCTCTTCCGAATTCGCTGCTCGACAAACGGTTCGCAGTAGATAGGAACCGGACCGTGTAACCGGAACGGAAACAAGCGCAGGTCGTCCAATCCGAAGATATGATCCGCATGGTCGTGTGTGAACAGGACAGCGTGGACAATGCCGATTCCCTCTCGGACCAATTGAAGTCTCAGTTCAGGAGGCGTGTCGATTAGCAAGTTTCCTCCCGGCAGTCCGACGATCGCCGCCGTTCGAGTGCGTTTGTTGCGAGGGTTGTCACTCTTGCAAACCGAGCAACCACATCCGATGGTGGGAACGCCTACCGACGTGCCCGTACCCAGCAGCACAAACTGTCCGGTGATATCCGTAGTTTCGAAAAGATGAGGCAAATGCGATCCTTTCACAATGTTGCCCAACTGGGCACGCGTTTGAGAGGCCATTATCGGGCTTTTGGTCAGCCTGAATAGACCTTTCAGGTTGAGGGATTTCCTGAACGGATTTGCTGGGATTTCGGGCTGGATCCGTACGTCCCTCGCTAACGCTTTTTGAAGTTGCGCTTTTAGGTTTTAGGGGCGAAGCCCTGTCCGCCCAGCCTGCAGGGCTGGGTACGTAATTCGCGAAAAACAAAGGGCCAACGGCCCGCCGGTTTGTGTGCAAACCGGCGGGCCGTTGGCCCTTAACCTACGCAAGCTTCATCACCCAGCCCGATGGGTGGGCTAGGTAAATTGCTGGGCCTTCGGCCCGAAATCTCAGAAATAGCGCAACTTCAAATCTAACGCTTCGGGTTGGGATACAGCCCCGGCGTGACCTCTCGTCAAAACCAGCCGAAACTCAGGCTGGAAACTTGCCCGCATTTCGTTTCAGCCTAATAATCCTCCTGGCGTGTTGCGAATTCTCGACACGGCGTTCTCTAAAGCAACGCGTCTGTTGCATAAAGTCACCATGATTCTGACGTCCAGCATTTTTTCATTTTTACGTAAGGTCTTGATTTTCGGGCAGTTACGCAGACTCTGGCCGCGTTGGGCCGCGGTTGGCACTGTCCTTGCTTTTAACCCTCTCGTCCCGCAGCCAAGCCCACAACGCTAACTGCACCCTTCGCAAGCCACTGTTGCTACCCCAGAGAGGCAGAAGATGAAAAAGAATTTTCGCAGCGATGAAAGCATCGAAGACGGTTTCGAAAACGAATTCGAATCCGTAGATCACTTGGACCACGCAGTTGGCTTCCACGGCGACGCGCTGCATGCCGAACTGGATGACACCGACGAAATCGTCGTCGACGTTCAAGAAATGGACGACCTGGACATCGAAGAAGGCGACTTGGAAGAGCTGAACGAAGTCGTCGAAAGCACTGACGACCCAGTTCGCATGTACCTGATGCAAATGGGACAGATCCCATTGCTGACTCGCCACGAAGAGATCGAATACGCCAAGCACATCGAGAAGACTCGCGGCAAGTACCGCCACTGGATGTTGGCCACCGACTTCATGCTTCAAGGTGCTTGCAAGCTGTTGGAACAAGTTCGCGATGCCAAGCTGCGATTGGACCGCACGATCGAAGTTAGCGTTACTAACGCTGCTGAGAAGAAGGCAATCATGAAGCGAATCGTTCCAAACATCGGAACAATCCGTCAACTGCTGATTCTGAATCAACACGACTACCTGGTCTCGGTCAACCGACAAGTCGACTTCGCTTCACGACGCGAAGCTTGGAAGCGATTGACTCGCCGACGCAACCGAGCTGTCCGACTGGTTGAAGAGATGAATCTGCGAACCAACCGCCTAGAGCCGATTTTCAAGAAGCTGGAAGCCATCGAAGCTCGAATGGCTGAACTGAAGAGCAAGATCGACGCCGCTCGAAATTCAGCTGACGCTTCCGGTAGCAACCTTGAGCAACTGCTTGACGAACTTCGCTACCTGATGCGAATCACCTACGAAAGCCCAAAGACATTGGCTCGACGAGTTGAACGAGTCCGTGGAAATCGAATCTCCTACGATGCTGCCAAGCGTGAACTTTCCGCAAGCAACCTGCGATTGGTTGTGAGCATCGCTAAGAAGTACCGCAATCGTGGTTTGAGCTTCCTGGACCTGATTCAAGAAGGTAACACAGGTTTGATGCGAGCCGTTGATAAGTTCGAATACGAACGCGGCTTCAAGTTCTCGACCTACGCCACTTGGTGGATTCGTCAAGCGATTACCCGAGCCATTGCCGATCAAAGCCGAACCATCCGCGTTCCAGTTCACATGATCGACACAATGACCAAAGTACGCTTGGTAACTCGACAGTTGATCCAAGAACTTGGTCGCGAACCAAGCGTTGAAGAAACTGCAGCCCGCGCTGGATTGAATATTGATGACGCTCGCGTCATCATCAAGATCGCTCGCCAACCACTTTCACTGGATCAACCAGTGGGCGATCATGACGACAGCTACTTCGGTGAGTTCCTGGAAGACCATCGTGACGA
>CAUJKA010000156.1 GCA_963204965.1 Planctomycetota bacterium
GGGCCGTTGGCCCTTCGTTCTTCTCGCGAGTTGCATACCCAGCCCTACAGGGCTAGGTAAACGGACAGGGCTTCGCCCCTAAGACCAAATAGTGCACCAAAACTAGCGTCTGCAGTTCAAAAAATGCTGGCGGTGGGGCAGTCCTCATGCACATCAACCAGCCAAGACTCGATGAAGTTCTTTTAGCTTGACGGGCTTTTGAACAAAGACAATGTGTTGATCTTGTTCCGAGTCAAGCTCGCGAAAGCCGCTCATCAATACCACATGCACGTTGGAATAACGGGACAAAACCCAGTTTCTCAATTCGACTCCATTCATTGACCCTGGCATACGAACATCAGAAAGAAGGATTTGTGGCGGGCCAGCAGATTCAATCAACTGAATCGCATCATCTGCGCTGGTCGCTTGCGAAACGGCATAGCCCAACGATTGAAGGCCAGCAGCCAATACCTTTCGAACCGCATCTTGATCTTCCACCAGAAGTAACTGATTCTTTTGGTCTGTCGGTCGAGCTTCGACCGATGGCGAAACAACCTGTACAGGAAGCTCAGTTAAGGGAAGGATAAACCTAGCCGTAGTTCCAGAACCTGGCTCGCTTTGCAAACTGAATTCGCCTCCGGATTGCTTAACAAATCCAACCACGGAACTCAGCCCCAAGCCTGTCCCAGACCCAAGCTCTTTTGTCGTGTAGAAAGGATCGCAAGCGTGAGCTAACTCATCCAATGCCATGCCTTTGCCTTGGTCTCGGACTTCGAACAAACAATACTCGCCAGGAGCTACACCGTTCCACACTCGAGCCGATTCGCTGTCCAATCGAAGTCTTTCGACTGAAAACTCCACGCGGCCCAATCTGGATGGAAGGGCGTCACGAGCGTTGGCCAAGAGGTTGATGACGGCAGTGGTTAGTTGTGCCGAGTCGATACAAATCGCCGCGTCCTGAGCGTTGCTGATCTCGACATATTGAATCGACTTACCAAGGACCTGCTTTAGAATGTTGCGGTTCGAGTTCAGCCAATCGGACACAAGCAACGGCTTCGAAACCAAGGGTTGCTGTCGGGCATAGGCCATTAACTGATTGACAATACTTGCTCCCGATTCGGCCGCGCAAATGATTGAGTCAAGCAAACGGCTCGACTCCTCGGAAAGCTCTTGGTTCTCAAGCCGAATGAGTTCAGTCGAGTGAGTAATGACGGTCAACAAGTTGTTAAAGTCATGGGCGACACCGCCTGTGAGCTTTCCCAAAGCCTCGACACGGAATTTTCGCTCCATTGCCAGTTCTAACTGCTGCCTTGTCGAAATCTGTTCCTTTAGCTGGGCGGTTTGAAGGTCCAGCCGCCTAGTGAGTTCTTCGTTCATCTCCCGTTCGTGCTGAGCCTGAATCTGGTCGGTCCGTCGCTTGTTCGATGCGCGTAGGTAAAAGGCGATACCTATGACGGACAAAATGGCCAGTAATGCCGCACCATCCCGCATTAACTTGGCCCGAGAAGTCTCCGCCGTTTTCTGACGTGCCACCGACTCATTCAGCTCGGCCTGAGCAATCGCAGTGGACTCGCGAGCTTTCGAAGCAGTCAGCTCCAATTCTCGCTGTTGATTGCCGTAACTGCTTGTGATGAACGCGGCGATCTCTTGAGCCCGCAGTGTGTCCCTCTGAGCCTCGATCTTGCGACATTGCGTCAAAGCATCTAAGGAGTCTTGGAACCGGGACATACTCGCCAACACGGTGGAACGAAACTCCAACAGCTCGATGCGATTGACGATCGCTAGGCGAGTATCCCCAAGAAGTTCGTCAATTCCTGCCAACGCAGTTTCGCTTTCACCCAAGCCGAATACTGCTTTCAGTCGTATGATCCTAGCCAAGCACCAAGTTCGCACAATATGCTCGACTCGACGGCTACATTGATCTGCCGACTTGATCGCATCGGCGAAGTTACCCGCTGCTGCCTGAGCCGATGCCAACGATAGATAGTGCAACCCGAGGAGCTGTGAATCTACGGTCGGTTCAAGCTTGTCGATCAAACGTTGAATCTCCTGGGCGGCATCTAGCGAATCACCCTTTTTATGCCGAATATCTTGACGGCGAAGAGCCAACAAATGTCGAATTCTCTGATCAGAAGATTTGGCGATCCATGGCTCAACTCGTTGAACAAATTCTCCAGCCAGATCAGCGTCGTCCTCGGATAAGGCCAGCTCGATCATGTTGATCCCGACTTGAGCCGACAATTCAACGTTATTCGATTGCACAGCCGCATCTAGAGCGGTTTGAAAATACTCATAAGCTTTGTCGATTGCCCCAGACGCCTCCGCAATATTGCCCAGTACTCTGTAAGCGAATGAAACTTCCGACGGATAATTGTGTTCTTTCGCAAGTTCGATCGCGCTAAGCAGCAGAGCGGTGGCTTCATTTCGAAGGCCTAGTGCATTGCTGTAAGCAGCTTGATTGCAGAGTATTCTAAAAAGCCGCCGCGGTTCTGCCGGAACAACTTTCTGCGCATAGGATTGTGCTTGCTTAAGCGTTTCTATTGCGGAAACGTAGTCTCCCGCGTCACCCTGCACCTTACCTCGAGCTGCAAATGCGGCGGCAAGCACGCTGGGGTTGTCTTGATCAGCGTACTGCAAAATCAGCTCATCCGACACTCTTTTTCGGTCTGCAATAGACGCGTCAATTCGCTTGAGCAACTCCAATTGATATCGAAGTCGATCATCGTCTGTAGATTGCTGGATCCTGTCTACCAGTTCGCTCAGCGGCAGCGATTGCTCGTCGTCACGTTGGTTCTGCGCAGCGATTTGAGAGCACGCGAGTACGAGCCAAAACAGTCCAAACCAGCCGAAGCCATAGTTTGGATTGAATACGCAAAACCCGGGATGAAGTTTGTTGACCATAGGCACGAAATTGACCCTCGCGAACTCAACTTGAAGACGTTGACGAGAGAACAAAAAGGTTGCCTGGGAATGGGGGGCTAGCCGTTTACTGTGCAAAACGGCTTCCAAAGCCAGATTCTAAATGTTCGGAATTTAACCTTGTATCGTTTTGTAAGCTACCGACAAATTGCGAATCGCGCAATTTTTTTCGCTAACCAACGATTATGGGGAATTGTCCCCAGCTCAATTATTCCCTTTGATTTCTGTCTGAGTTCGCCAATTTAATTCAACTAGAATCGGTAAGTGATCGCTTCCGAATCGGCCGCTCGCTGTTCGCGGATCGAGTGTCTGGTAGCTTTGAACACTCAGTCGATCGCCTTGAAGAAGAATATGGTCAATTCTGTTGCCAGGCTCGATCTTTGAAAAACCATTCCACGTACTATCTGGTCCTGGATCTGCCACTGGACATAGCCCCTTAGCGTCAACCAGCGGCGCAGATTCAGCAGCACTTGGATCGATCAATTTCTTGAGAGGTGCCGAATCGATCTTGGCGTTAAGATCACCCAAAAAGACCACGTCCGAATTCTGGCGATTGTTGCTTACCCATCTGCGTATCTGCGAACCGCTGTTGGTTCGGGCTTGTTGACCTTTATGATCAAAGTGGGCGTTGATGAGAAGCAGCGTCGATGGAACTTTATCTGTAATCGTCTTTCGATCGACTAAGCGAACCCAACTGGCAACGCGCGGTAGGGCGGCATCCCAAGCTGGCTTGCCAATCAAAAACGGATTTTCGCTCAACCAAAACGTGCCTTGTTCCACAGCAATGAATCGTTCATTCCTCCAGCCCACTGCGGCCATTTCGCCGCCTCGAATTCCATCGCTCCTTCCAATCCCATACCAAGTCCATCCCTCCGTGTTGTCAACGACGTAATCGTACTGACTCGCAACAACTTCTTGTAAGCCAACCAAATCAGCCTGAGCGATGGTCTTCACCACAGTTTCCCTGCGGTTCTGCCAAATGTCTTGACCGTCACTTTTGTTCTCGTAGCGAATGTTGTACGTCAAGACCTTGAATGGCTCGGTTGCTAGAGCTTGCGCTTGAAATTGCGAGACAAGAACTAGGCTGAGGAGAAGGTTGAGAAACAGTTTTGCAATTGGCATAGTAAATCACTTGGAAGTTCATCGAAACTCGCAAAGAGTATTTACCTTCGCTTGTGTTACGATGTTTGAAAGGGGAGAGTAAGTGAGAAGAGGCGAGGGGCAGGGCGGGAGGTAGGACTGCGTCGAGCGCTGACGACAGTTTACACGCTACAATCTTGTTTACAATCAAGCTGAAAAGGAAGAGACAGTTGCGAGAGTGATAAAACCGCCGGTGGTGCTTAGTTCCATTTTTGCTTTTAGAGTAGTGTCAGCTTGAATTCGAAATCGCTTGGAGTTGCCGCGTGTCGGGACAGATTGACCCTTACAAAATACTAGGCGTTTCAACCGACGCTACCTATGACGAAGTACGCAAAGCGTACCGACGAGCCGCCACGAAGTATCATCCCGACGCGGGTGGCGATGCGTGGGCATTCCAACAAGTCCAGCAAGCATTTGTCTTGCTCCGCGAAAAATTCGAGAATCCTTCGCCCACGACAAGTCCTAACGATACTACTCCCAATGCAAGATCGACCTCTGGAGCAAGCACCAAGGACACACATCGAAGATCCGCGGGTAGTTCGACGCAGGGTAAAGGAGCAGCAGGTAACTCAAGTCAAGCTTCCGCTGAACAAACTAGTGCGAGCAGAGACTCGCAGAACGGCTCGAACTCAAACAGCGGAGATGCAACTGGAAAGAAGTCAGCGAATCTCCGCGATTGGCTGTTTGGCACGCCGCTCGAATTACATGACGAAACTAGCTATTTCGTGTTCGCAAACTTCATGGACTTGGTCATGACGGGTATTCTACTGCGACGTTCAGCAGTGGAAGCGAATCCCATCGCTAATTACTTCTATCATCAGTTCGGATTCATCGGCATGGTTGGTCTGAAGATCGCCAGCGTTGCACTGGTCGTCGTACTGGCTCAAGTCATTGCTAAACGCAGTCGCACCAAAGCTCAACTCTTGCTCGTAGGTGGAACGATCTTCGTAGCTGCCGTCGTTGTCTACAGCATGTTCTTGGCCCGCGGACAAATTCTCGGACGATGACAAAGAGAAGCCGTGGCTTGGACGTCCCTCTAAGCTCAATATCGTTCAATTAGGCCTAAATAAGTAGTGGACGAGGTTACGAGTCCCCAGGATTCCCTGCAAAAAGGACTCGTGACCTCGTCCACTACGAAAACGGTATTGCCTCTAGGCAGCAGCGGCTACGATGGTTCCAGCAATGTGAGCGCCGCATTCTTCATGATGGCTCACATATTGTGAAATCCACTGAGCTGATGCGCATGAACCTGGCCCTAGGATGACATAGCTGCCATCACACAGCCGACCGATGACTCGACTTGGAACCAAGTGCATGGGGCCTAGGTCAACGACAATCAAGTTGTATCGCAGTTTCCATTTCGGCAACCATCGCGGGACTTGCTGTAACGAACGCGAAGCGACATTTCCAACGGTGATTGGAACATCAACGCTATCCCAGTTTCCAAGCGCCGACTTCTCCAACTTTGGTTCTGCCAATTGTTCATCGCGACTGCGCACTAGATCAAATGGCGACGTCTGTCGAGCATCCAAACGGCAAAGCAGCATGTTCGCTTCCGGCGCAACCTCGGCAGTCGCCGTTTGAAGCGACTTAACGATGCGATAGACAATCCTCGCATCGTTATTGAATCGGTTGCCGCTACACAGACCAATGGTCAAGTTCTTGGTATTACGAACGATCTTTGAAAGTTCGCGGGACCAACTCGCAAGTCTGTCTTCGTCTGCTTGAATTTGCTTGGAATCCATCATCTGAGATAAGCTTTTACTTGCGTAATTTTGCGAAAAGTTGACTGTACGAAGCCGTCTTCTGCGCTGGATGTTCTGAAATAGAATTGTCGAGCATCCGGCTACTGATTGGGATGTCCTCTTCCACAATCAAGAGGTCACGGTCGTCATCAAAGTCTTGGACAGTAAGATCGTTTTGAGCCTGAGTCGGACGGTGCATCATGTAGACCTGGTCGTTGGACCCGCGACGAATACTATCTTCCGGAACGGACCTATTTAGTGACTCAAGAGGGATCTGTTCCACGCTAAACGGCTCGACTGAAAACGCAGAGAAGTTCAACTGAGAAACGATGTCTTCGATCGCATCCTCTACGGGTCGCGCGGTACTGGCGACCGTCCCAACATCGATGGACCACAACGACGCATTTAGCGAATCAGACGACTGAGCATTTGGTACGCTCGAAGCAATTGGTCGATCAGTCTCGGTTGACGGAGCTTCGACGCGGGCAACATGGCTCAGAGCATCCGCAAACTGTTGCATACGCACAAGGTAGTCCGCGCTTGCTGGTACTGTAGCTTTCACGTCGCTTGGAACAGAGCCGGTTGGGACAGTCGCGATTGGCTTTACGGCCTGCTGCAACGCATCCCCTGGTGCAAAATCCGACTGTTTGGAATCTACGAACTGCGTAACGGCTGCCACTAGTCTTGTTGGATTTTGCCCTACGATTACCTCTTCCTCAAAGTCATTCCCAAAGACTGACTTCGTCATTGGCATTGTTGCCTTGTGAACAGTATTGCTCGTTGTCGGCATCTCGTCGTGTTGAGACATCTCAAGTGTCTTTAGCGGAGGATCGTTTTCCCAAACGCCCATCGAGTCGTACTGCTGCTGTTCAGCAATCAAGCCAACCAATCGATCGTCATCGGTGGGACGAGCCGATTGAGGCACGACAACTGGCACATCAGCCTTGATCGAGTTGAACCAATTGAAATCAGGGCTGCCCAGCAAATTCAAAGGCAAAGTCGCTGGATCTGCCGTTACAGATTGGACGCTTGGTTCTTCCTTCGGAGACGGTCCTACCTTGATTCGCCAGGAATCGTCTTCGGCTCCCTCATCCAACGCATTCAAAAACTGGCTGGATGGATCACTGTGGAACGCAGCAAAGAAGTTGGCCTCGGGTTCGTCCAATTGGTACTCGGCCACACTTGAGTTTCGCGATGTATTTTCTGCTTTTTCGAAGCGTTCGACGGCTCTTTCAACTTCGCTCTCAGTTTGGTTCATAGCGTGGATAGAATCATCGCTCGTCCAGTCGGTCGTATTGTCAGAAGCGACAATCGCAAACTGAAAATCGGGCTCCGAGGGTTGCTGTTCGATAGTGACCACGGGATTCCATGTATCCGATGTTTGAACCAACTCTCTCGAATCTTCTGCAACATCATCGTTATCGTCGGACAGCTCGCCAAATTCAATCGACGAGGGCGTGCTGTCAGCGTCAGTCTTTCCCGTAGACCAAGGCGTTGGCAACTGCTGTAGATCGCGCCATGCATCACTCACCAGGGATGCAGAAATTGGACTTTGGGCGGAGTTGCATGCCATCCAAATGGAATGATTCATCAATTGGTTGACTAGACGCGGAATACCTTCGCTAGCGGAATAAACCGCTTGAAGCGCATCCTGTGTGACAACTGCGTTAGGATCGAGACCGCAAAGTTTGACTTGGTGTTGAACATAGGCAACTGTTTCACTGCGATTCATCGGCTGCAAGTAACATCTCGCTGCCAAACGCTGATTGAACGACTCGAGTTGAGGAGTCGTTAGCGTGTCTTCCAATCGCATATTTCCAAGCAAGAGAAGCTTCACTCGTGGCTGATGATTGCGAGTGAAGTTGCTGATCAATCGCAGTTCGTCGATCAACTTCCAATGAAGAGTATGAGCTTCGTCAACGATAATCAGAACTCCCTCAGGAGCCGTTTCCGTTGAAGGCTCTAGCCGATCGAGAATCGAAAGCCGAAGTTCACCTTCAGCCATGTCGCGATAGGGTAATTTCAGTTCAAAAAGTATGTTTTGCAGCAGCGCCCGTCGACTACACAACCGCGCCGATTGCAGCATCACGACGTCCAAACGCTCGCGAAGCTGTTCAGCGACAAGATCGGCCAGCAAACTCTTGCCGAATCCGGATCCACCCAATACTACGACAGGGCCTTCCGCTCGCACAACCGCTCGAAGTACGGTTTGCCGAGCGTTTTCGATTCCCGAATGATCGAAATAAAATCTCGCGTCAGGCGTCGCACGGAATGGTTGAGCAGAACTGCTAAGGAGTTGTTGAAGCATATTTTTCACAGTTGAGCCACGCTGTCTAAGTGAGGTTCGAGTTGTTGTTTGATCGTTAGGGCATTCCGGTTAGCAGGCGACCAAGCGCCGCTAACGGACTTTCAAGCAGCAAACTTCGCCATAGCGAGTCGGTTGATATTCGAAATAGAATGATGATGATCCATAAAGCAAGTACGCCTTCGCTCAAGAGAATCAGGTTGCGTCCACCCTTGCGGCTGGCATCGCTCGCCTTTTGTGAAGCTAGTGCAATCCAATCCGTCGACTCATCTTGATCCACATTCAATTGCACAGTCGCGACACTGGGAACTCCAGCTCGCGTTAATTGCTCGGCGACCTCATTAGGGTCGAAGATTCCACCAGATTGAAGATGAAACTGTAGCCATCCCGCGCTGGCACCAACAGCAAAGCCAAGTACCAGGACGCTCATCGCCATCCAACCAGGAATCCGACGACTGCTGGGTTGAATCGATGGATCGTCTGTCAATTCAACTTTGCCCGCAGCACGATCCTGAAGACCTTGTTGCGCATCGTTAAGCTGTGTCAGTCGCGATTCGAGGCTACGGACTTTTTCGTCTAGCTGTTTCTTGACTAGAAGCTCGGATGGTTCTGTGGCGCTGCTTGTGGAGGCAAGTTGAAAAACTGAACCGTCGGCTTTACTGTTGCTGTCGCTGTTGGCACCCACGTAGTTGTGGTGAGACTGATAATGTCGGGCCGCATCTAACTCCCATTGAACAAGCTGTGCCTCTTTACTTTGATCAGGTTTTTGTGCAATCGACTCGGAGGGCATGCTTAGCGTTGCAATCCAATTCTGAAAACCCTTTGGATCACAACGGTTCTTCCACACGCTCTCAACGCCAAGTAGGACAGATTTTGCGTTGGGTTCAGATGGAAAATGTTGACCGATGCTGTCCAAGACTTTGACTTCACAGAGTCTTGAAGGCAAATCGATCGCACCGCTTTGGCCGAGCGTGCTCTGAAGCGTTTCTGCTCGAGTCGGACTCGTGAGCACCTTTCCAGAGACTAGATATTGAACTTCGATGGGTGGCAAAAAGTTCAACGTAGTGATCAGCGCTGCGAGCCCAAAGACAACGCCGCACCAAATGGCTTGATGAAGCAACTCACGTGAATGAATTGCAATGTCAGTGCGCGCTAGTCGCTTCAATGCATTCTCCCTAATGCGAGCTTTGTTTCAAACCGTTGGATTCGTAGCCTGACAATAGTGTCCGACTAGATTCGACGAAAGAGCTTATTCACAGTGGAGACGAGCGGTCTGCAATGCTCTCATTGCATACGGACGCTCGCCTTTGATCGTTATCGTCGGAATAATCCGCAAAGGTTGACAGAAACTTTTTTGGAGAGCCATGCAATGCAGAAAAAGTCTCATGATGTCAACGACAGCGTTCCCCGACTCTCATTCACGGGAATATGATAGAACTTGCTTGCCATCCATTCAGCAACTAGGTTCCGCAATGCCCGACAATCGCCGAGCAACAATTCTCCATCTGCCCAAGATCAAAGTCTGCGGTGTCACCAGCATCGAGGACCTTGGGCTACTACAGAGTGCGGGTGTCGATTCGGTGGGAATCAATCTCGTTCGGACTAGCAAACGGTTTGTTCCAATCGAATTGGCGAATGAACTCGCTGCTCACGCAAAGTCACTGGGACTAACCACGGTGGCGGTGGTGATGGATCCAACCGGCGATGAACTCCTTCAGATCGTTCGGAACGTGGCTTTAGACTTCATGCAATTGCACGGTCATGAGCCACCTGAGATCGCAAGTTGTTGCGAAGGAGTTCCAATCTTGAAAGCCGTTGCCTGGAGCGGCTTAGACGAACAAGAGAATCTAGTGCGGCAGTGGACGGCCGCATGCGACGAGAATCCAGCTCCCCCATTCGACGGCAGCCGCTCACACCTCGCCGGCTTTCTGCTTGACGCTCACGCACCGGGAGTCGGTGGAGGCACGGGGCTGCGTGCTCGTTGGGACCTGGTCTTTCCTCGCCCGAGTTGCCTCGAAGGCTGGCCGGTAATTTTGGCGGGAGGACTGACACCTGAGAATGTAGAGGATGCGATCGGACAAACTCGCGCGGACGGAGTTGACACCGCTAGTGGAGTCGAACTGTCGCCCGGTCGGAAGTCTGGTGAGCTAGTCACCAATTTCGCCGAGGGAGCGAGGCGAGGGTTCAGCCATATAAAGGATTGAGGCTAGCCGCCGCAACCGCTTTTCTGATCCGTGTCTTCCGTGCTGTCCGTGTCCAACAATTCAATACGGCAAATTGGACACGGAACACACGGAACACACGGCGAAAACCAATTGCGGATTTGAGCTGACGTCAACTACCGACTCCAGCCTCTGCAAATGCTAGCAAAGCGAAGGCATATCAAAATGTGATGTCTAGTTCGCGCAACGACGAGCAGGGTGGGGCTCAACGGGCAGCGAACTTTGCCTGGGCTCACCCCTGCCCAAAAAGCTGCCAGCGAGTAAAACCTAGGACCTTGTTTTCCTCTTGGTTTCCTAGATCGCAAAGACACCTGTAACATGCCAAAAATTCAGGCTTTACGTGGACTACGGTACAATTTGGCCCAGGTCGGCTCGCTAAGCAATGTTGTCGCGCCACCTTATGATGTGGTCGATACTGAACTTCAAAAACATCTTTACAGCCTTAGTCCGTTCAACTTCATCCGGCTTGAATTGACCAAGCCCGAGCCGGGGACTGACCCTGAGTCGATCTATGACAAGGCTGGAAATCAGTTCCGAGACTGGATTCGCCAAGGCGTGATGACTCGCGAGCCCGATCCGGCGATCTACGTCTACCATCAGATTTTTGACTACGCCGGCCGTACCTACACTCGCCGCGGCTTCATGGCTCGAGTTCGCTTGGTCCGTTTTGGCGAGGGGAACATCTACCCGCATGAGCAGACGCACGCCAAGGCCAAGGACGATCGGCTAAAGCTGACGCGATCCTGCCAAGCCAACATGAGCCAGATTTTTGGACTCTATCCCGACGCTGAAAACGAAGCTCAGTTGATCCTCGAGCAATACTGTGCGGCGCGTCCGGCGCTGGAGTGTACCGATCACTTGGGAGTCCAACACCGACTTTGGCCGGTCACAGATACTGGTGTGATTTCGCGCGTCGCCTCGCTGGTTGAGAACAAGTCGATGTTCGTAGCCGATGGTCACCACCGCTACGAAACCGCCTGCAACTACCGCGATGAACTGGCCGCGGCCAATGGTGGTTACCTGCCTGAGGATCATCCGGCCCAGTATGTACTTTCGATGCTGATGAGCATGGATGATCCAGGGTTAATCGTCCTCCCCACGCATCGTTTGCTGCATGGTATTCCAGCGATCGATTCCGACGAGCTGAAGGAAAAGCTGGGCTCGGTGTTCGACTGCGAGATCGTTGGCGAAGGCCCCGAAGCCGCGCCTGCCGTTTGGAAGCACATCGAGGAGCTAAACGATCAAGGTGCGTTCGGCCTGTACACAGCCAAGGACCGCAAGTGGACTTTGGTCACCAACAACCAATCGACTCCCGACGCAATGCAGAAGGTCAGTGGCCATCAGAGCAATGACTGGCAGAGCTTGGGTGTAGCCATGTTGCATGGACTGATCATCGACAAGCTGTTGGGATTGGCCGGTCACCCCAAGCCAACTTACGTTCACTTAGTTCAAGAGGTAGTCGATGGACTCAACGGCAAGCTAGAAGGGGCACTCGACTACCCGCTTGCAGCTTTGGTCATGCCTGCCAGTGTGGACGACGTTCGACGCATTAGTTTGCACAACGAACGGATGCCAGCCAAGAGCACCTACTTCTACCCCAAGCTGCTTAGCGGCTTGGTAGTGCATCCGCTCGACAAGAACTAGGCAACAGCTCTGTTTCGCATGGAACTTGTTGAAACTGCGTAGAAATCGTTTAACGGCAAGCCGCAGGCGACTGGTTTCATCCGCTGAAGTAGACGCGTCGATGACTTTGGATAGATTGAGAATCGTCGTGACCTGGTGAATAGTCTGACTAAGGCGACAAGAAAGCAGTCGCCTGCGGCTTGCCGTTAAACAATCACTCTGACGCTTGCCGCTGAACTCGCCTGCGTCTTTTCAGCGGGTAGCGCCTGCGGTTCAATTGCGGACTGCTTGGTGGCAAGCTTTGCAGTTGGCTTCGATCTGCTTGAGCGATTGATCCAAGGTTGTCAAAGCACTTTGGCTGACTTGTTCTCTGTCAAGCTCACGCTCAATCGCTGCAGCGCTTGATTCGCTCTCCTGGCACATTCGCACGAAGTTGACGTCCTTGATGCGAACATCGTTGATCCGCAGCAACTCACGGAACTGCTCTTGAAGAAGTAGTGAGGTTTGTTGCGGCGAGTGCTTTCCATGTGAAACGGCTTGCCACTGATTCTTCTGAAGCCGCTGGAGATGTTCAAAGAGCTCTTCGATCTCAACCATTGCATGAGCCATGGGAGGCAGATTGGCGATAGCAGGGAACTCGACTTTCAAGTGATCGAGCTCATTCTGATCAATCTTCGCTGCAACTTGCACACTACGGAACAGGCCTTTGTATTTGGGATCGGTGCCGGCGAGCTTCAAGAGCTCTGTTGCTTGATCCTTGTTCATCCATCCCATACCCACGCAAGCTACCGCGGTAGCTGCAGGACTACGATGCTTGCCGTGATGACAATGAATGTAGACAGGCCCCGGCAAGTCCTTAACAGCCTTGGCAAGTTCTTTACTTCGCGAACCAGAGATGCCATCGTACCCGTGAGGCAAGTGGGCGTACTTCAAACCAACCTTCTCAGCTAGTTCGACATTGGGTCTAGCACCATCGACACTGATGATAGTTCTAATTCCCAGTTGTCGAAGCTCTTCGAAAGCGGCTTCTCCCTCGGGCAAGCCGCCTGAATAGACTTGGTCGTTGACTTGAATGAGGTTGGGTAGATGCTGCGAGTCAGACTTCTTGAGTTGTACTTTGGGTGTATCTTCATTGGTTATCGCGTTACTCGTGAAACTTGTTGCAATGCACAAGGTCAACCAAAGAGGCACACTGAGTATTGCTAAACGCATGAGTTTCGGGCTCGACAGCGAGAGGCGTTATTGGGTTAGTCACGGAAGCGACTAACAGCCAGTGTAACATTCTGCCCGCCGAATCCAAACGAATTTGTCAAAGCGATGTCCAATTTAGACTCGCGTGCTTGATTAGGAATATAGTCCAGATCGCACTCGGGATCGGGATTCTCTTGGTTAATCGTAGGCGGAAGGACGCCGTCGCGAATTGCCAAAAGACAAACAATTGCCTCGGTGACTCCGGCGGCCGCGATCAAGTGCCCCATCATGCTCTTGGTGCTCGAGACAGGTACCTTGGGGGCGCGAGTCCCGAAAATCGCCTTGCAGGCCACAGTCTCAACGCGGTCATTCACCGACGTACTTGTACCGTGAGCGTTCACATAGCCGACTTGATCAGGCGAAATTCCCGCATCGCGAATCGCTGCAGACATACAAGCTATGGCACCACGACCTTCGGGATGAATGTCTGTAATTCGATAGGCGTCTGCGCTGCAACCGTAGCCGAGTAGTTCGCCATAGATCTTGGCTCCCCGACGCTTGGCATGTTCGAGCTCTTCTAAAATCACAACCGAAGAACCTTCACCCAGCACGAAGCCATCGCGCAATCGATCGAAAGGTCGAGAAGCTCCTTGAGGATTGTCGTTGTTGGTAGATAGCGCGGTTAGAAGACTGAACCCCGTCAAGCCGAACGGATGGATCATGCTATGAGCTCCGCCGGCAATCATGGCATCCACATCGCCCCGTCGAATCAGTTCGGTCGCTTCACCGACAGCTTGGCTGCTGGCAGCACAGGCTGTCAAGCAATTGAGATTAGGGCCTTGGACATCGAACATGTTGGCCACGTGAGCGGCCGGCATGCTCGGCTCTTGTTCGAGCTCCAGCGCTGGATTGAGGATCTGCATGCCGCGCGCGACAAACGCATCCATGTCGAATTCATCTTTATTCTTCGCACCACGCGAGACCATGTCAGTGAAGTTGTAGAAGTCTTGGTTGCCTTCACCGGCCCCGAAGTACACTCCAACTCGGGTGCGATCCTTAATTGAATCCAGCAAACCTGAATCCAAGACCGCTTGCTTGGCGGCTCCAGCGGCGAATCTTGCGTGTCGACCACGATTGGCCCACAGCTCAACCGACTCGCCGCAGTCGCTCACATCCCAATCGCGAATCTCGGCGGCAATCTTTGTGGGGTAGTTGGAAGCGTCGAAAATCGAAATGTAGCCAACGCCACTTTCTGCGTTCTTCAAAGCGTTCCAAACCGTCTCGACACGGGTGCCCAACGGATTGATCATCCCCAAACCAGTAACAACGACTCGTCGTCGCATCCGAGATTCTCCAGCGGAAGTGGCAAAGCCGCACGGTCAAGATCAATCCTTACCGAACGTTAATAGGCCGAGCCATTAAGACTGGACACTATAACTTGGGAAAAGACGATTCGGTAGCGGTAATTGAAAACCGAGAAGGCGGGTTACTTTTCCCGCAGAGCCTTAACGGCCGATCGAGCTCGCTCAAGAAATGCGGTTTTGGGCTCTCCCGCTTCCAGCCAAATCGGTGAACCGATGGTGATGCTGCTGAGCAGCGGAACCGGGAAATACTCGCCACGTGGTAGAATCCGATTGAGATTTTCCATGTAGACAGGGACCAATTCCAGGTCTGGCCGCTTCTTGGCCAAATAGTACAAACCGCTCTTAAATTCACCCAAAGTCCCGTCGTCGGTTCGTCCGCCCTCAGGAAAAAGAATCAGCGAGTAGGTGTTGCCGATTTCTTGGACCATTAACTCCACCGGGCTTTGGTGAACCTTGATCTCTTTTCGATCGATCAGAAGTGCGTTAAACGAGTTCGCCAAGAATTTTCGCCAGCGGGTTTGAACCCAATAATCTTTGGCTGCGACAGGGCGGGTCAGGTTGCGAATTTCACCGGGAAGAGCGGACCAAAGAACGACTGCGTCGAGGTGGCTGGTATGATTGGCGAAGTAGACTCGCTGGCAGGTATCGGGCTGACAATCGATCCACCGAACGGTGTAGCCGCTAAAGAAACGAGCGAGCAGGATGACTGTACCGCCAGTCAGACGGGCTAGAAACGATTTTTCGTGAGTTTCTGGCTCGGACACGATTCTGGATGGGTTGGGCCGAATAGCTGCGGTCACGACTGAGCCTGCAATAGTAGCATTAGCGGTGGTCTATATTTGCAATGGTAATGCTGGAATGTCGCAATAGCAAAGGCGGCAAGGTAGAAAAACAAAAAATGACAAGGTACAGATGCAACGGAAGACAGGGAACAGAAACAAAAGAAGACAGGGTGAAGAAACAAAAAAACCCTGGACAAGCCAGGGTCTCGCAAAGCTGTTTTTCAAGCTACCGGGCATGGACTCGAACCATGAATGACTGAACCAAAATCAGTAGTGTTACCATTACACCACCCGGCAGTGTGGCCAGCGATTGCTCACTGGCCTCGTTGAGCTGAAAATTTAGCTTGTCTTCGCCGTGTTCACAACAGCAAATGCGAGTCTTTGTAGCTCAATCGCCAAATCCACATTTACGGTCGGAACACCCGCTACATTAGACAAGCTAACAGGCGCAAAGTTCAGTATTCCAGATATTCCAATTTTGGCAAGTCGGGCTGCGACAGCTTGAGCCTCATTTGCTGGAACAGCCAATATGGCCAATTGAACTTGGTTCTGAATCACGAACTCCTCAATCCCATCTATCGACAACACCGGAATCGACTCGACCATCGATCCGACCTTGGAGCCGTCCATTTCAAAGACTGCCAGGAGCTGGAATCCCTGTTGGGAAAAGCCACGGTAGCGCACCAAAGCGCTACCGAGATTCCCGAGTCCCACGAGGATCGTATTCCATTGGCCGTCGGTCCCGAGGGCGCGACGAAGGGCCGCCACTAATCCAGAGATGTCATAGCCGACTCCCCGTTTGCCGAATTCGCCGAACAATGCCAGGTCGCGGCGGATCTGCGAATCGCTCAGGCCCAGTCGAGCTCCCAGAATATTGCTTTTGACCGTAGTCAGGCCGCCGCGCTGAAGATGTTGCAACTCGCGAAGGTAGAGCCCTAACCGGCTAGCGGTGGCTGCCGGGATATCCGCGGGAACAGAGTGTGAATTGTTCGGGGGGCTATTCATGAATAGCAGTATAGTCGCTTTTCGAGCGTGCGGGTTAGGCAGAAACCTCGCTCTGCGTAAACGAATCGGTCGCTACATTCGTTAATTGCCGATTGTTCCGCTAGCAAAATGTACCCGGTCGACATATTTTGCCAACTCTTCCCAAATCCCCTATGCAATGCTTCTTGACTTGTCGATCTAGTTGGTGCTTAGAGCACATTCTGGGTGGATGTACCAGACATCACGGCCAGCAGCCCTTACCTGACCATCAAACTTCGGGAGGAATTTCGGTGGATGGGTATCGAGGCTGGTTTGTTAGGGCCGAGTCTGGAAGGCCACTTTGAGGATGCTTGCTTAACACCAGGGCGTACTGGCGCCCAACCAGAGAATCACCCAGTAACACACGCAAAGTTTTCAAGGAGAACGGGAGATGAGAAGGCTGTTTGTGATACCGGTATTGGTGGCCCTATTGGCTGCAGTGTCCGGTCGAGCCAACGCCAACTACTGTGGAGCTGTAAGCTACCAGGATTGTGGCGGATGTGAAGCTAGTGCATGTGCACCTGCGACTCACACAGTAATGAAGACTGTTCGTAAAGTTGTTTACGAACAGCAAGTACAACAACGCACTCGCACCGAGTATCAAACGGTTACCGAAGACAAGGTAATCAATGTAACTCGTATGCAGCGCGAAACACGCATGCGAACCGTCAATCAAACGATTCGCAAGCCAGTTTATGAGACTCGGACTCGTGAATACACAGTCATGAAGCCGGTCTACCACACTGAAACACGACAAGTAACGTACAACGTTCGTCGTCCAGTGTACCACACACACACCAAGGACGTTCAGTACACAGTTTGTGTACCTGTCCGTGAACAACACCAAAAGGTTGTTAACTACACAGTCATGAAGCCTGTGCACGAAACACACCAAAAGGTGATCAACTACACAGTTTGTGTACCAGTTCGTGAAACTCACGAAAAGGTCATCAACTACACAGTTCGCAAGCCAGTGTATGAGACTCGTCAACGAGTCATCAACTACACTGTCATGAAGCCAGTTCGTGAACAGCATGAAAAGGTTGTTAACTACACCGTCATGGTTCCTGTTCAAGAACAACGAACTCGTGAAGTTGTACGAACTGTAACAACACCAGTAAATTACACCAAGACAATCACTGTCAACGGTGGAAGCTGGGAAACTCGTACCGAAGAAATCCCAGGTCCAGTAGTACGTAAAGTAAATCGTACTCCAGGCAGCTGGGTATGGGACGAATCACAGTGCAAGTGCGTTTATGTTCCTGGTTGCTGCAACGTTGAATGCGTTCAGTGCCCACCAAAGACAGTTTGCAAGAAGGTTTGGGTTCCAACCTGCGAAACTAAGGAAGTTAACTGCGTTCGTTACGAGAAGAGCTGCGTAACTGAATCAGTTCCTTACACAGTTTGCAAGATGGTTCCTGAATGCCGTCAGAAGACTGTTTGCTACACCACTTGCAAGATGGTTCCAGAATGCCATAGCAAGACTTGCAACTACACGGTTTGCAGCTACGTCTGCGAGCCATGCAGCAAGACCGTAACCTACACCACCTGCAAGATGGTTCCTGAATGCCGACAAAAGACTGTCTGCTACACCACTTGCAAGATGGTTCCAGAATGCCATCAGAAGACCGTTTGCTACACAACATGCAAAATGGTTCCTGAATGCCGTACTAAGACTGTTTGCTACAAGACCTGCGAATGGGTTTGCGAGCAACGAACTAAGGACGTATGCGTGCGAAAGTGCACCATGGTTCCTGAAACTCGTACTTGCAACTACACAGTTTGCAGCTGGGCATGCGAAACAATTACCAAGGAAGTACCTTACTGCGTCTGCGTTCCAGTTTGCGAACAAAAGACCATCAAGGTTTGCAAGCGAGTTCCAGTTTGCGTTCCTTACGAAGTAACTGTTTGCGTTCCAAAGGTTGTTTGCGAGCAAGTTCCAGTCGAAGTTAGCTGTGGCGGATGTGGCGATGCTTGCGGATGCGATGCATGCGACCCATGTGCAAATAGCCGACCAGGCCTACTTCGCCGAATTTTCGGTGGCCTGAAGAACATCGGTGGTACTCGTTGCAACACAGGTTGTGACACTGGCTGCTCAAGCTGCGACAGCGGCTGCGGTTGCTAGTCAACAGTTCCAATTCGAATCGATCCCGCTGACCCTCGGGTCAGCGGGACATTCGGAACGGGGCACAGGTGAACCGAGTCACGGAATGACCCTGGCAAGACCGGCTTACAACTGAATGTTACGCGGCTTGAATCAGCACTCTGTGATGCCTGTATGAACCACAACCCGCTGCTGTGGAAACGACCCACGCGGTCGGCAGAACCGGTAAAATACCTTCCACCCGTCCGGATGATGATCTGGTGGAGTTAAGCAAAGACGGTCAGTTTACCATGAGGGTAAAGCTGACCGTTTTTTTTTGCATTGCCGGTTGTTTGTATAGAAACCTGCCCCGGCTGACGGCTTGAGCAGAAATTGACTTTTCTTGGAAATCTTCTAGTCCCCAGCGTACGATATCACTGGACAAGCTTACAGCAAATTGTTGTAACATTGTCCACCGCGCATCCGCTCCAAACTTATGCGTGGATTTGGATTGTCATCGTCTCCGCTCCAAAACTCAGACGTTGATTTTCCGTGCATGGACTCCAGCACATGGTGCTCGTTCGACCATCCCCCTCCGAACGACTTCGTCGCAAATTTCAGTCCAATCGTGGAGTTACCTATGAGATCTCTCTTCCTCTGCTGCGCCCTCGTTGCGCCGCTTTCTGGGCTTTCGTACGCCCAAACTACGTCCGATATCGTTCCTGTTGACCAACGAAATCATGATTTCGGGGACGTAACCAAGTCGTCCAAGTCAGAACACAAGTTCACCATCCGCAACCCATACAAGTCTGACATGCGGATCAATGGTGTCCGCGCGAGCTGCGGTTGCACGACTCCAATTCTGGAAAGCCAAGTCGTTCGCCCCGGCGAATCGACCAGCCTAATCGCTCACTTCAATACCGATCGCTTCACTGGCGACAAGAAGGCTACACTAACTGTCTCAATTGCCTCGCCAATTTTCACAGAATTGCAATTGAACGTAAAAGGCTACATTCGCTCGGACGTCGTAGTTTCGCCTGGTGAAGCCGCCTTTGGCAGCATTCCCGAAACGACCGACAAGAAGTTGACTCTAAACATCGACTACGCTGGTCGGTCCGACTGGAAAATCCTGGATATTGTCAGTCCTTTTGGCTTCGTGAAGGCTAACGCAACCGAAGTCAGTCGAGGCAATGGTCGAGTTCGATACACTATTGATGTAGCCGTTGATGGCTCAGCTCCCGAAGGTTTCATCGAAAACCAACTGATCATCCAGACCAATGATCAACGCCGCAAGACTTTCCCAATTGCCTTCTCCGCCTCGATCGACAAGCCACTCAAGGCGTCGCCTCCAAGCTTGGCCCTGGGAACGATTAAGCCGAACGAACCCATCCAACAGCGACTGACCCTGACTGCGAAATCTGATTTCAAGATCCTGGAAATCAGTTCGCCAAACGCCGAAGTTCGCTGTGATTTGCCAGAGTCGCCCAAACGCGTCCACATGCTGAACTTGGTGATCACTCCCAAACCAGGCGAAGGATTTAATGGTGAGATCAAGGGCAAGATTCTGCTCCAAACCGATGCCAAGACTGACAAGCCTCTGGAGATTCCGTTGAGCTTCACCTTCGAAACCGAGAAGCTAGCCACCGTAAATCCAGCGCCGCTGTAGTGTTACATCGTTCTAGGTTAGTTCAATCCTAGAGAAATCGGCTTGATCGTTCGAGCCGTCAGACTAGAACCATCTGAATGATCCGGCCGGGCATTTTCTACCTGGTAGCCGGATCTTGGCCGCAAGATTAAACGCCTCGGCAATCTCTGCCGATTGCCGAGGCTTTTCTCATTACGAAATCTGTTGCCATAATTCTTGATTTCTGCTCAAGACTTTTCAATTGAGCTCTTTCAAACCGTGAATCGCTAGTCTGTCTATAAACAGTCAGTCGATCAACTCCACCATGGTAGTGGGCTTTCGCCCGGACACTAGCATTTCATTGCGAAACGAATTCGCAAAGCACCATGGCTAAGATCCACTTGATCGCAGCCGAGCATGCACGCTCATGGAGGAGAAAACGTGAGAAAACTTTGGCTTAGAAATATCGCAATTGCGATGGGGATGGCTTCGGCAACAACCGCCTGGGCACAGTACCCAACATACAATCCCAACATCGGTCCCAGTTCCTATCCAGTGCAACAACCAGTTGCGCCAGTTCAACAACAAGTTGCTGGGCCGCAACAGATACCTGCACCCTACAATTACCAGCTTACCAACTGGCAAGAATCAGTTCCAAGTGTGCCCGTTCCTGGTCTGGCTCCTGGGCAACACGAGCAGGCAGCAGGACACATGCAGGCGCCCTACAATCAAGTAGCGCCGCAAGTCAATCCTGTTCCGATTGCTCCGCAGTATGCACCCGCACAACAGCAGATGCAGTACAGCCAACCAACGCCAATGCCCTACGCTCAGCAGCAGGCAATTGCTCCAGGATGTTCGTCCTGCGGTCAAGCTCCTGTCAGCCAATCGATGGGCGGATACCCAGGATACTCCACCGGAACTCCATATGCCTACTCGGCCCCTAGCATGGGTTACGCCGGAGGAGCCTGTGGACCGTCGGTTGCACCATACCGAGGCCACTTCGCTCATGGACTTCCACCGGGAGCTAAGCCTTACTTTTTTGGTGCCAATGCGTTAATCTTCCGACGCATCGACGACTACAACCGAACGCTTTCCATCAACGACGCAACGGGTGCAGCAGCACTATCGACCCGCGATGCTCGATTGGGAACAATGGGCGGCATTGAGTTGATGGCGGGACGCTACTTCAATTGTGGCAAGAATGCAATCGTTGCTAGCTATTGGGGTCTATATCCCGAGAATGAAATGGTGGCGATTACTGACGCAGCCGGTGGATACCGGTCGGTACTGTTCCGACCTTGGGCTGGTCCCAACCCTGCAACTGGTGAATACCAATTGCAATTGGCAGCAGCACCAGATACGACAACGGACCCAGATATCTACAACGTGTACGATACAGCGACAAACCATCGCCTGCGTCGATCCAGCAACTTCAACAACATCGAAATCAACATTCTTGGTTTCGCGGCTGGCGGAGCTGCTCGTAGCTTTAATCGATCAACAGCCGGAACAATGTTCTCAGGCACCCGTCATCACATGGGTCATGGCTACGCATCGAATGGATCTTGTGGATCCTATGGATCTTACGGCGACTGCGGAAGCAGCTGCGGATCGTGCGGAGACGCCGCCTGCAATGGAAGTTGCGGAGCCTGTGAAGACAATTCACGCTACGCAACCGGCCCATGCGGCTACATAGCTCCGGGATGTGCTTCCAAGATGAACGTTACTTGGATCGCTGGTGTTCGATATCTACAGTTCGAGGACAACCTCGAATACGCAGCCTATGGTGGACCAACCCTGGGTGCTAGCACACTAAGCTACGACGTACACACTCGAAACCATTTGGTAGGCTTCCAGATTGGCGGCCGAGCCGACTACTGCGTGGGCAGCCGTATGAACGTCTACGGCCTTGGCAAAGCAGGTATCTACGGAAATCATGCCAGCATGGACAGCCGTCTGGGTACAGAACTGTATACAGCCTACACATCCAACGATCCAACCATGCCCTATTCGATCAATCGAAGAAGCAACGATGTTGCCTTCTTAAGTGAATTGGGAACCGGCGTTGGCTATCGCTTCTCGCCCAAGTGGACTGCGACTGTTGGTTACCGAGCAATCGTTGCTAGTGGAGTCGCTACAGCAGTTGGCAACATTCGTTACCAAGGTCAATCGATCTCCGGTACTGGAATCAATGCTCAGGACTATTTAGTTCTTCACGGACTGAACGTCGGAGCACTGTACAACTTCTAGGCTAGTTGTCGCGGTTTGGCAGTCGGAGCTTTACCTCCTCCAAAGCCCGGCAGCTGAACTAGACATGCAAAAAAGAAAGGCCACGAGATTTTCTCGTGGCCTTTTCATTTTCGTTTCCGCTTAGAAAAGCGACTTAGCCGTTCAGCCCTTGAATCCAAGTGCTATTGATATCGCTTGCAAGGTCATCCAGAACTGACTCCAGTTCGTCTTGCTCTTCGATATCGTACAACGAATCAGCCATCATCGAGTAGTAGTTAGCTGGAAGTTGTGGTCCGTAAACCGTCGAGCCAGAGTTCGCTACAACCGATGGCTGCGAGCTTGCTTCGCCCTCGGCAACCAGTTGTGATGCACCAGAATCGATTTGAGGAACGCTGGCAAACGCAGCTAGGCTGCCTTCGCCTTCACCTGAACCGCCTGCACGGCTGTTCAGGAAGTTGATCACCTTCAGAGCGTCGATTGGAGACAATCGACCGTCACCGTTTACGTCGATGTAGTACTTGCTAGGCTCGCCTTCACCTGAACCACCAGGTAACACACCAGCCCCTCCATTATTCAGACTGTTGATTACCAAGAGTGCATCGATTGGAGACTCTTTGCCATCGTTGTTGACGTCTAGCGGATTGCTGAAATTATGGAATTCACCATTTCCGCCACCGCCAGCCGAGACGATCTGCACGCTGTCGAAACCAAAGTTGATCTTGTCAGGTGTTACCGTTGACGCAGGATCAAAAGTCAAAACTTCGTGCAACGGAACGATATCGACTGGATCTGAGAAGAACTCTGCGGTTCCGACTCGATCAGCGGTCATCGTAACTGTGAACAACGGGATACGACGGTCAAGATAGCCAAGTGGATTCAATTGTGCGTTTGGCTCAGGCGAGTCAAACGTTGCCACAGCACCAATTTCATTGAGCAATCCCGCTGTGCGGATGTCACCCTCACGAACTCGGTTGTACAGTGCACCGAATTGGACATTAAATCCAAGGTTCGGGACGTTGGTGTTGCTTGCTACCGCAGACACCAAATTTCGGTTGTACAGAATATCTTGATAAGCCGCAAAAACGCCTCGAGTATCGCGCCCGGCTGTAGCCGAAGTTGTTCGTAAATCCTTGACAAAGGCACGAAGTTGGAACTGTTGACCTTGGGTCACAGTGTCGATTGGTGCTCCGTTCAGATCGGTAACAACAAGCTCGAAATCAACAACATCATTGCTGTCGGGAGTTGTTGATCCAGCGGTTCCGACTCGCACAGTTACAGTTGCGGTTGACTGAATTCCCCTAGCATCTTGGATGGTGTAGGTGAACTGATCAAAGCCACTGAAGTTCGTATTCGGCGTGTAGGTAATGAAATCGTCATCAGGCAGGGCGGATACGCCTCGATTGATCGCTGTAAAGCCGCGGCTACCTTGAGTCGAGGTGATGATCGTGATCGATCCGGTCGATCCCGGCAAATCGTTGGCCAGTACATTGATCTGATTGTTGGACGAGTTCGTTCCGAAGACTCGTGTCGAATCATCAATGGCTACCGGGAACTCAACTCCGTCGCCAAACACTTCGATCTGTGTTCCCAAGTATCGAATCTTCTCGACAGGAACTGCGTCGGTGGTATCAAACAAAAGGGTATCTGATCGTGGGAACACATCCGCAGGATCAGGCATGAAGTTCACAACGCCAGGTGATCGGGCCGTGAAGGTCAACTCAGCAAACGGCAGTTCGTTCGGAGCTTGCATGTTCAAGCTGCTGGATGTCGCACCAAACTCATTGATCACGCCAGGAATCGAACCATCACCAGTTGTGAAGTTCACGTAGTCGGTCAGGAACGCTACTTCAAAGTTGAATCGCGATGACGAGTCGTTGATTGCCTTGGCCGATACTAGCTGCAAGTTATACAGCAGGTCGAAGTAGGCTGCATAAACACCGGCTCCCGATCCTGGATTGCCAGTGTTGAAACGTAGATCATCAACGTAGACCTTAACCTTAAAGTCCTTGCCTTGCTCGACTTGACTGATCGGCAGGCCTGTGTTGATATCAACCGCCTCTAACCGAATTTGAACCAAGTCGTCAGTGCGATCGCCTTCAAGTGTGTGCAAAGTCACAGTGGCAGTGGAGGTGTTTCCGGCTGCATCTGAAACTGTGTAAGTCACAAACTCAGTTCCGCCAAAATTTCGAGTTGGCGTGTATCGCAGGCTCTTGCCACCAGTTGCGATCGTTACGAGACCACCCTTATCTGGCTGAACCACCGAAGTAATCGTCAACGCACCATTTTGGCCTTCAATATCGTTGGCCAAGACATTTAGCGGGAAGTCGATCGAATTGGTTGGAAGGTCAAAACTGTCGTCAACGGCAACTGGATTCTCGAAGAACAGACTGACGTCGATGGTTACGGTAGCGATTCCAGTCACGCCCGCTGAATTTCTAACAGTGTACTGGAATGTGTCTTTGCCCACAAATCCTGTTGGTGCGACATAGAACACGCCAGTTCCGCCAGTCGTCGGTACCGCTGACCCACCAGCGGTTGTCGTACCCGATGTACTGATAACCTCTAGAGTCAAGCCGGTTGCTGCAAAGTCATTGGCCAAAACGTCGATAATCTTCGATCCGTTTCGTGGAACGCTGTCGGTGTCAGCCACAGCAATACTGCTTGTATCGCCGATTGTGAACACATAGTCCTCAACTTCACCCGATGCGGCGTAACCAGTTGGTCCGATGTTCTGATCTAATCCATAACGGAATCGAGCAAACACGGTTCCAACTGCAACCGATGAGGCGATGGTAAAGCTAGCTGGATTGGTAACCTTTTCAGTCGTTTCGAACACGCCGTTTCTGTTCAAGTCCAACCAAACATTCAAATAGGCTGTTTGACTGGATGTGTTAGTCGTGGTCACTGCAAAGGAATTGGTCGTTGATCCTCGAACCAATGGTGTGGAGAGCGAAACGCCGTCGTCGTCGTCAGTGTTTGAGAGGTCGTCCCCGGAAGCATTGGTAGAAAAGAGCGGAGCTGATTCGCTATCCCAAGCTGTTCCTAAACGTAGACCTGCTACAAAACCGTTACTTGCCGAGCCATACGATTCTGGTGCATCGCTGAAGTCAGCAATCAACTGATTTCCAAAATCCAGGCCTTGCAAAACCAGCGCGTCAGTTGTCACGTTACCAGTCAAGGTAATCGTGTGCCCAAAGCTAGTTGTAGAGCCTGGGAAGTTCTGTACCCAACCAGCCGTTAGAACTTCGCGGATCGTGTAAGTACCGGCTCCGATGTTCGGAAGAGTGTACTGTCCATTCGATTTTGTCTTTGTGGAAGGTTCACCAATGTCAATGCGTCCATCACCATCCAGATCGTAGTAAATCACTACGTCACCGACTCCAGTTTCGGTTTGATCAAAGATTCCATTGCCGTTGACGTCGTTGTATTTCATTCCGGTAAATGTCGGCGACAGTAGCTCGAATCCAAAATTGCGACCTGTAAAGGCAGTCGCGGTCGCAACATTCACCACATAGGAATTTGTAAGTGGTGTTGAGATTCGGTAGCCCGTTGGAACAACAGACCGAATCGTGTAGCTGCTACCAGTTGGCAAAAGCAGACTATAACTTCCGTCGGCGTTACTGAGGGTCGAGAATTCGCCAGCATCTAGCGCGCTGTTGTTGTTGGCGTCTGCATAGATAGTGACTGAGCCCAGTTGTGTATCAACAGAGTCCAGCGAGCGACTAAGGTTCACATCGCGGAAGGCGGTACCTTGAACTGTTCCACCGGCCTTACCATTGGAAAGTCCCCAGCCCAACCAGTTGATCGTGTCGTTGATGCCACCGTCTGTGAACGGTTGAGCTCCGCCGAAGCGGTCGTCAGAAAAGTAAAGCGGCTTGTCGTCATCGGTGCCAAATATACCATCCGCACCCGAGCCAGAACTCACGATCTGGTCGTAAAAGGCATCCATAATGCCCAGCTTGGTATTGAATGGCTCTTGGTGCCAAGCACCCAAGAAGTGTCCTGCTTCGTGGGTAATTACCACCGACATTAGTTCTGAAATCAATTCCAAACGGCTTCGCGCGGCATTGAGGGGAACACCATTGACCGTCTGAATAAATGTATCGTGCATCACGATCGCAGTTTCTTCGGTTTCGAAGTTACCTGGATCGATCGATTGAGCAATACCGAGCAAGCCGCTTGGTGCCGCTGGATCACTTATGAATTCCTGGAATGTTCCGCCAATCAAGACGCGGCTGACGTTCGGAAGGCCCCATGGATCCACGTGGTCTTTGCTATTGCGGATCTCAATGCCGAAGTTGGGGTTGGTAGTGGAAATGCCGAGCTGTTCGAACTTCTCCTTGACATCCGCAACGATGGAATCGATGAAAAGTGCTTCCTGCGAATCTTGAAGTCCATAAGCCTGTAGAAAGTCGCGTGTTGGCGACAGTCTTGCACTGCCAGGAAGACCAAAGCCATAGATGCTGCGATTGATCGTTCCGCCCTCGAAGTCGAGGAAAAGTATCTGCTTCGTACCTGCAGGTTCAGCTTCAAGGACCGGTCTGAACCGTCTGAAATTAAGGGTATAGTTGACTGGCGTGGCTGGTACCAAAGGAGTACCTACCGAAGTAGATACATCTGAAACCTTAACGTAGTAGCGACCAGCAACCGGAATCACGTAGTGAGCCGCAACGTCACCTAGACCAGCAGCTGTGCCACCGCCGGTCAACGGGGAGCTTTGTGGAAGATTGCCAGGACCAAATGGTTGCCATTGGCTAGCAACCAATTCTCGGCGAGCTGAGTTAAAGATGGTTACGAAGGGTTGGCTAACAATTGCTGCAAAACTACTTTGCAGTCGGATATCGATGATGTCCCCAGCCTTGAGGTCCATTGCGTAGTATTCGTCGTCCAGCGCATTGGTGGACGTACCAGTGACCACGACGGCCGAGTTATTCACGAACGGCACTAACTGAGCCTGCTGGAATCCGTTGTTGGGCTCGGCTTCTGTAAGCGAGACGCTTGTGCCATCATACTCGGCGGAGGCACCCGATCCACCTGAAGCGCCTGCCCCGCGAGCTTCCAAGTAACCCAAGACTTCCGCCTTGTCGGTCACATTAGAGTAAAGCACCCGCGGTGAAAACGTTGCATCTAGGTCAGAAGCCATCAACTCGCGCTTTTCAAGCGTCTCCAAGACACCTAATCTAACGACGCTTCGTTTGTTAGACTTCGCTTCATGTGTCTTGCGCTTGCTCAAGCCCAAAAATCCTAACTTGCGAGACTTCACTTTGGGGTCCTCTGCTGATGCTCGATAGGCGAATGTAGAAGAGAATTGTAGTTCGATCGCGACATTCTTTTAACAGACCATTATTCTTGGGGCCAAGGCAATGGAAGGCTGGACAATGATCCGAAGTCGCTTAAATCTCCCACTCTCCGGAAACTCCGTAAACTCACTTGCGACGACCGCAAATGGCAGTTTAGGGAAAGCAGGATACGTAGGAAGACAGACTCGATTCTAATTCCAGCGCCTCACCTGTCAACGAATTGCAATATTTCTCTGATGCGATTGTCACTAACACGGTTCCTAAATTAGTTCCAATTTTGCTAATAACGCCGCTTGTACTAGTAAAGCTCACCACTCTGACCTAGAACAGTCTACGCAAACCACGCAGGCTGCCAAAAATGTCTTTTCTGCCGGCAAAGCCTCGCAAGCGAACTCGATTGACATCAGGATTTATTTTGACATCGCTTTAAGATCCAATTCTTTGTTAGTCGAACCGGCGATCTCGATCGAGTTGCTCTTTCCTCCTGAGTCAGAAACGACCTAAAATCATGTCAAATTGACATATTGAGTCAAAGGCAAGAATCCTAGGCCAGCACGCTCGAAATGAATGCAATTCAGCGATTTTTGAACGGAGCCGCCTAGTTGGACACTTAGTTTTCTGTGCGTTTTCGAGTGCCCAATATTTGTGCAAGCATTGCCAAGTCGCATTCAAACTCGCCGTGCACGCTTTTTAGGCAGCATTCCAAAACGACGTAACTGCTAGCTAAATAAGGATTTACGAAGACCCCTTTGCATGCACTGGATTATTGGGGAGCAAGTCGAGCAATTGGAGGCTCGGCAACTTTCAGCTTTCCACTTCCACCCGAGGATGACATGAACCAAACCCCTTATACCTCTACCGAGGCTCAGCCAACATCACGCAACTCCATGACAGCCCTAGAGAACACTCCTGCTGCCATCCCCTCGCGTGCGGGGCTTTCAAGTTTTCCAAACAGAATGGCTCTCGAACTTGCTCAATTTAACAAGGTCGCCGCAAACCTCCGAGCTTCACTCCAGCCAGCTGCCAGCTTCGAATCGCGTTGCCAACAAGCCTTTGACTTGGCCAACGACCTCTTCACCAACGCTCCAACTTGGGTTTGCTTCTACCGTGAGTTGATGGGTGGCTGCGGAATGATCAACGAGCTGTTCAGCGACTTCACCGATTTTGGTCAGTTCCTACGAACCGAACAGTACCACCAAATCCAACTCATGCTCACGGCACTTCGCAGCCGCGACCTTCCTGAAAACGATCCCAACGATCCTCAACGCATGATCACAGTTCGCTTGCCGAAGAGCTTGCACGAAGCGATGTGCGACGAAGCTGGACGCCTGAACATCAGCGTCAACCGTCTATGCATTTCCCGAATGCTACAGCTTCTGGACCCCAAAATGATCCCAGAAACCCAGTCCAAGCCTCGCGGACGCAAGCCACGCACTCGCACGCAAAAAGCCGACGAGTCCGCAATGCCAGCACCAACTACCACCCCAAGTGGCGAAAGCTTCACTGGTTAACCCAAAGCACCTGCACTGCCATTACTGGTCAATCCTCCTGGATTGGCCAGGATCAGCATGGACCATCTGGTAGGTCCTTATCTGCCGGAAAGGACCGCGTTGGTCTTTCCAGTATTTGGATACTTGCAGTAAGGATTAGTTTACCGAAGCCAGTTTCCAAACTGGATCCTCGGTTCCAACGATGCTTTAAAGAACCGGTCCCATGAATCAACCCTTTCAGGTCAACGTCGAACAGTACTTTGGTCCATTGGACCTATTGCTACATATCGTCCGCCGGGAAGAGTTGGACTTGGCTACATTGCCTCTAGCAAAAATCGTCGGGCAGTTCCTGGATTACCTAGATGTACTCGTCGAGCTACAAATTGATGACGTCGGAGATTTCCTAGAAGTCGCCAGCGTGCTCATCGAGATGAAGTCCAAGCAGGCCGTTCCAACTTCAGACGAAGCGGCGGACTCGTCCGAACCACCCGTTCAGGAGATTTCCGATGACTTGGTCGAGCGGCTAATACAGTACAAGCGCATCCGTGATGCCTCCAGCCTACTGGATGAACAAAGTCGGCGATGGCAATTGCGTTATAACCGCCTATCCACCGACCTTCCTGCAAAACCAGTCGATACGGGCAACCAGCAGATCGAACCCATCGAAGTTTGGGATTTGGTCAGCGCTTTTGGAAGAATCCTACGGGAACGCAATACGACACCGTCTCAACAGGTGGTTTACGACGACACGCCAATCCACGTGCATATGCAGCGCATCCATAAGTTAGTGTGCGACCATCAGCAAGTGGAACTGACTTCGCTTTTCCAACCGCAGATGCACAAGAGCACATTGGTTGCGTTGTTCTTGGCCACTCTCGAGCTGACGCGCCACTATGGACTATCGACCGAGCAATCCGAGCCTTGCCGACCGCTCTATCTTGTCGCCGGCGAGAAGTTTGTTCGCGAGCTGGATGTTCACGAAATTGATAACTTGACTTTTGAGCAAAGTCTCAAGAGCAATTTGCCCACGACTTTGCGGTAGTAAGCTTAACACTAGCCGTCTCGCGACAATCGTTTAACGGCGTTCAACAATTCATCGCTCCGCTTTCTTCTCTTCAGCCCGGAGGGCGGCACATCTATGCCGGTGGTGTCAACCACCGGAAACTAAGCTTGCTAGTTGTTCAAGCCCGGAGGGCGATACATTCTGTGTCCTGCTGAGTTTTCGTGAGTGATGTGGAGTTGAGAATTGGAGTTATAGAGCATTGACCCATGCAGAAATGGACAGAGTGTTCTATTGAGTCTCAGGCCGAGCTCTGTTTGCTGGCGCTGAGTCAAACAATTTCGCCCTTGATGTGTCGCCCTCCGGGCTAGACCCACTCTCGGCCTACGATCCGGTGGTTGACACCACCGGCATAGATGTGCCGCCCTCCGGGCTGAAAACCAAAAAACATTTAGGCCCGTAAATCATTAAACAATTGCACCCACCGCGTTAATCCGCGAAGCCAAACGGTATTTCATGATACTTTTGGTACGCACCGAGATCCAAAAGTGAAAATGTTGCAATTTTTCATCATGTTTCGTTTGCACATCATTTACTGAGGGGTAAGTTTCTTCGGATCAACAGCGACATTAGCGGTTGTTGAAAATATTACGGGGAAACAATGATGAAAAAGCTTGGATTGATTGGACTGGTTGCTCTTGGCTTGACGGGCTGTGGACACGGATGGATGCCATTCCGCCCATTTCGCGGCGCTGTATGTCGAGACAACTGCGTCGAACACGCGCACACCGATGGATGTTCAGGTTGTGCCGGCTATTCCAGCTATGAAGGCGAAGTTGGCATGCCTGAGCCCTACTACGGTCCAGGCTCTGCCACACCTCCCATGAACAATCAGCCTATGTCCAATCTTCAACCAGGAAGATAGATCGATACAAAGTCGGGTTCGGGGCAGCGTCAGCTTGGGGGAGTTGTCGCTGCACCCTCCTTTCTACTTTCCATGCGGCCGACTTCTTGACCTCGGGTGTGCTTTCTTTGGCACAGGTTTCGCACATAAGCGAACATCAATAGCTTCCGAGCGGTTGGGAACTAGACTGAGTTAAGCAAGAGAGGTAACGATGTTGCGTTGGAAAAGTTGGGTTAGAGTTCAACTCTGTCTATTTGCAGTTTGCTCCACAGTTCTTTCCGCGAACTGCCAGGAGAAGGCCAAGGACGACGACAAGCCCGAAAGCAAAATTCCTGCGACTCCACTGGTCGAGTACTTCGCTCCCAAAACGATCGAAATGCTGATCGGAGTCAACATCACTCCCGTAGACGGCAATCTACTGAGCACTCAAGCTCAAACCGTCTTTCCCACCGAGTGGCCTGAACAGAAGGTAACGATTGTCGAGACGAACTTTCCCGACAATGTGCAGCTCAAGTGGCGCGACCTGCCAGGCGGAAACAAACAGATGTTGATGTTTATCCCCGTAGCTACGCCGGCTGAACCCGTCACCGCCACGATTAAAGTTCGCATCGAAAAGTTTCACATCAAAGGGCCCGAAGACAACACTAAACTTGTCATCCCCAAGCGCCCACCCAACGACATCAAGAACTACCTCGGCAGTAGCCCATACATAGATCCAGGTGTCGCCGAGATCAAGAAGATCGTCAAGACAATCAACGACAGTGATCCACTTACGGACTGGAAGCGAGTGGAAATGCTGTACGACTGGGTTCGCGACAACATCAGTTATGAAAACGGAGACCTGAAGACGGTCGCTAAAGCTCTGAAGGATCGCAAAGGGGATTGCGAGGAGATGACCAGCATCTTTATCGCCCTTTGTCGTGCATCGCGTGTTCCAGCACGCTGCGTTTGGATTCCCAACCATTGTTATCCCGAGTTCTACCTTGAGGATGAAGACGGGGACGGACATTGGTTTCCTTGCCAAGTCGCCGGAACAAGAAACTTTGGCAATATGCCCGAGTACCTGCCGATTCTTCAAAAAGGCGATCGCTTCAAAGTTCCTGAACATAAGGAACTCATGCGTTACGTCCAAGACT
>CAUJKA010000157.1 GCA_963204965.1 Planctomycetota bacterium
GGCGCCTTTGTACTTTTCACGCCAGTTGGTCGCGAAACGCTTGAGTGGATGTCCAGCGTCGTTGGCAGCGTCATCGATTGCGGACAACAAGGCATCAACTTTGTCTTCGGCAGCTTGGCAACAGGCAATCTCGAAGAGCCCAAAGACGGCAAGCTTGGTTTTCTGTTCGCCTTCCGCGTCCTGCCCGTCATTATCTTCTTCTCTTCGTTCATCGCGGTTCTCTACCACTTGGGAATCATGCAATTGGTGATTCGCGTTTTAGGCGGTGCCCTGCAGTGGGTTCTGCAAACCTCGCGAACCGAGTCGATGTCGGCTACAGCGAACATTTTCGTGGGACAGACCGAAGCTCCGCTAGTGGTTAAGCCATTCATTGCGAAGATGACTGAGTCGGAACTGTTCGCAGTGATGTGTGGCGGTCTGGCTTCCGTGGCTGGATCGGTTTTAGCTGCATACGCTGGGCTTGGCGTGAAAATGGAGTACTTGATCGCAGCGTCATTCATGGCTGCACCCGGTGGTCTTCTGTTTGCCAAAATCATCGTGCCCGAATCAAACCGCCCCAATGACAGTGCGGTGCCAGAATCCGACAAGGATGAAGACAAGCCTGGAAACGTAATCGATGCGGCAGCTCTCGGAGCCAGCGAAGGACTCAAACTCGCTCTGAACGTAGGCGCGATGCTGCTTGCGTTCGTGGGATTGATCGCGGTCATCAATGGACTGCTTGGATTTTGCGGAGCACGGGTTGGTTTCGAAGGATTGAGCTTGGAGTTGATTCTCGGCAAGGTGTTCTCGCCTCTTGCATTCTTGATCGGTGTCCCTTGGTCGGAAGCCAGTGTTGCTGGTTCCTTTATTGGACAAAAGCTGATCTCCAACGAGTTCATTGCCTACTTGAACTTTGCGCCTTACCTTTCAGGCGAAAAGCTGATCGATGGTCAGCAGATGTCGGCTCATACTCAAGCGATCATTTCATTTGCACTCTGCGGCTTTGCCAATCTTAGCTCGATTGCTATTCTGATCGGTGGATTGGGCGCAATGGCACCAAACCGTCGTCAGGATATCGCTCGACTTGGACTCAAGGCCGTGCTAGCGGGATCGCTCTCCAACTTGATGTCGGGAGCCATTGCGGGATTTTTCCTCTCGCTATCGGGTAGCTAACCATGAAGGAAAAATTTGTCTACTTCGATTTGGGTAATGTCCTAGTAACATTCGACCACACGATCGCAACAGAGAATCTTTCGAAGTTATGTGGGCATGATTTTCAAGCAGTCCGCAACAAGATGTTCATCTCCGACCTTCAAACCAGGTACGAAACCGGTTTGATATCGAGTGATCGGTACGTTGACGAGATCAACACAACATTCGGAAGCGATCTTGATCGCGACACAGTTCTTAATGCGATCAGCGATATGTTTCAGCCCAACTGGCCTATCCTAGACGCTCTACGCACCGTCCAGCAAAGTGGTGTTGGAATGGGAGTGCTATCCAATACTTGTGAAGCTCATTGGCATTGGTTGATTCAACGGAAAGAGTGGGAGATGCTTCACGGTTGGTTCGAGAAAATCATCTTGAGCTACGAAGTCAACAGCATGAAGCCCGACGCTGGAATCTACCAAGCTTGTGAATCCGCTTGCGGTCGATCCGGTTCCCAGATCTTCTTTACCGATGATCGAGCCGACAACATCCAAGCGGCCGCTGATCGCGGTTGGGTGACTCATCAATATCACCACAGCGACAATCAATCGCTCGTCGAGGCACTCAGTCAATTCCTGTAGCCACTGTCGCCAGACGGTGGATCGTTAGTAACGTAGCCACCCATCGCAAGACGGTGGATCGTTAGTTAGCTATTTCTTCGATCAAAAGATTCTAGTACAAACGCTTGAGCGATGCATTGGAATAAAAGAGAGTCGATTTTTCTGGCAAATCCACCGTCTGGCGACAGGTGGCTACACAACGGATTAGATCCCTTGTCGCAAAAGTTCATACAAGAATATAAAATCACTTCGCAATACTGTTGATGGATCTACGACACTTGTCGGGACCATCGAAACCTCCAACCGAAAGATCTCCAGAAAGTTCAGATCTCCAATGGGCATAAAAGACCACCACATGCGGCTCCGTCGTGAATTGGAAGCTCCGGCTGCTTTGCGTAGTTTCGGCAACGGTTGGATCAGTGGAACGCTGAGCGCTGCCATTGGCTTAGCCTGCCTAGCACTGGTGATTGCCTACCGATTTCCAGGAGTCTTTGCCACAACTGAGTTGCTGGGGTCCATTCCAACGGCAGCGTTGCGCATCGGTTTGTTAGTGGCAATGCTGACAGCGTTCTTACTAGCAATTTTAAGCTTGCTCTTGAGAAAGGATGCCTATCTTGGAATGCTGGGGATCATTTTTACATTGGTGGCTTCCATCATAGGCGGGACTTTGGATGGGGCTTGGTTACCAAACTATACGCCGATCTATTTCGGTTTAGACTTTTTCGTTTTGAACGTAGTTCTCACGGGCTTGATCTTCATTCCACTGGAGACATTCTTTCCTAAGCATCAAGAGCAGCCGTTGTTTCGTGGCGAATGGCGCGAAGATATGTTCTACTATCTGGTTAGCTCGATGCTGGTTCAGATCTTTACTTGGATTAGCCTGGGACCAGTCAACTTCCTTTTGGCGAATACTAACTGGGAATCGTTGCGAGAATGGATGGCATCGCTTCCATTCCTGGTTCAGATCGTTGCGATCATCTTGTTGACCGATCTTGTGCAATATTGGCTTCATCGCGCGTTTCATCGAGTGCCATTCTTATGGCGATTTCACGCGGTTCATCACTCCGCTAAATCGATGGACTGGATGGCAGGAGCCAGAATGCACTTTGCGGAGATCTGCATCTTGCGAGGCACAACTGTAATTCCCATGTTCTTGTTAGGCTTCTCATCGACAGCGGTCCACACCTACATCTTTATGGTTTATCTGTGGTCGACGTTTATTCACTCCAACATAGGTTGGCGGCTGAAAATCGTTGAACAGCTGTTGGTTGTTCCGCGATTTCATCACTGGCACCATGGTATCGAAGCCGAAGCGATCGACGTGAACTTCGCTATCCACTTTCCTTGGCTAGATCGCCTTTTTGGTACCTATCACATGCCAGGCGAGCGTTGGCCGGAGGGCTACGGCGTTGGGGGGCACCCTGTTCCAAAGGGCTATTGGGCTCAGTTCTTTTTTCCATTTCGAAGTAGCAAGACTCAAGCGGAACCGGTTGTCAACGAGGCTGCGGATGGTGATTCGAGCGATACCAAGGAGAAATAGTAAGGAGTAATAGGGGCCACCCATGAACCACGCGCCACCAACACAGAAGGCGGATGTTGAGGCCCTACCTGACAAACTTCGTTCTTCCACCGCTTGGAAGCGATGGCTACGACTTTTTCCACCACAGCTAGACAGCGGTGGCTATAATTTGCCGTTCAATCAACCAACAGCTAAACCAAATTATGACTCAACCACAATTCGCTATCGCCGTCCAGTTTCATATCGCTCCAGAACACGTTGAAGCATTTAAGCGTCGCGTGATTCAACAAGCTACGGACTCATTGACTAAAGAAGTCGGCTGCCTGCAGTTTGACGTTTTGATCGACCAGGCAGATCCAAACACAATTTTTCTGTACGAAACCTACCTCGATGCGACCGCGTTCGAAACGCATCGCGGGACCGAACACTTTGCGGACTTTACGACAACAATTACGCCATGGGTCATATCCAAGTCCGTCACACGGCTCGGTATGATTCACAGCTCAGCCGTTAAGTCATGAAGGTATCGCGTTAGCCTCTGCGAAATTCGTTAAACGGCAAGCCGCAGGCGACTGGATTTGCTAGTTGCTAATCGCTAACAGCTAACAGCTAACAGCTAACAGCTAACAGCTACGACGCCGTTTGATCGTCCATGGTTCGTATCCACTTCGCCAGATCCTTAGGCCATGGCATCTCGAACTTCAGATGTTGTCCTGTGACAGGATGAGTAAACGCCAGACGATCGGAGTGAAGTGCTTGACGCGGAGCACCACTTAGGTCGGGTAGGATGCTTCCGTCTGGGCCGACGTTGTAGAGCGGCTCGCCGCACAAACGATGTCCCGCTTCCGAAAGATGGATGCGAATTTGGTGCGTCCTACCTGTTTCAAGTCGACATCGAATGAGCGAGTACTTTCCATCTACAATTGGTTTGCATCCTAGCACGTGTGTTACGGCCTTTTCTGCTTCGTCAATCTGCTCTGGAGTTGCGTTTTCGGGCAAGCTGCCGCGCAGTCCGTCGCCTCGATCGCGCACTAACAAGGACTGAATTGTCTGAGCTTGAATTGCGCCGTGACAGACTGCGACATACTCGCGTTGAATGGTGTGCCTGCGAAACATGGCTATCAGCCGTTGTTCGGCTTCGCGCGTTCTAGCAAACAGCATCAGTCCACTGGTGTTCCTGTCCAGTCGGTGGACTGGCATGACTTGAAGTTCCGGCGGCAGCTTCTTAGCGTTTTGAATTGGCAGCGATCCTTTGACCGGGCCGGACTTCGAAGCACGAGTACCTTTGTTCATTCCCTTGGGAGGCAAAGGAGGCCACCTGAGTCGTTGAATTTTCGCGAGTACCGGCGGCAGAAGTTCGTCGAGCGTCGGCTGCAATTGCCTTCGCTTGGTTGGCAACATTCGCTCTTCCACATGCCGGACAGAATTGACGCCGGCAGGTTTTTCTACCACTAGCAGATGCTCGTCAAGGAAGGCCAAGCGAACGTCGTTGGTGTCGATGGGTTTCGGAAGTGGTTGCTCCCAAACTCGAATCACATCGGTCTCTTTGACTCGACGAGCTTCATCCAAGCACAAATTTCCGTTTACGTCGATGTGTCGATTGCTTAGCAGCCTGCGAACTTCGCCCCAACTGCTGGGGGCAAGAAGTCGCTTCAGCGCGGCGACGAGCGTTTCGCCCGAGGATTGGTCGTTGAGGTGGAAAACTTGGCATTTGCCCGAATTGGGCTGTTCGTTCGAATCTTTCGGCATAGTAGGGGCGATTATAACTAGGCCTGCCAATTTGGTTAGGTTTCTTTACGCACAAACGACGCAAACCATCAGTTTGGGGTGCTTCGGCACAAGGTTTGCTTGCGAAATCAACCTGCTTGCCACCTTGGCAAGTGATCAAAGAGAATTGAACTAACACTCAGAATCGAACCTAACACTCAGAATTGAACATGGTCCCGGCCCAAATTGGGCCAGTGGGGCTACAATCTTGCACGAACTCGTAGGTTCAATGTTCATCGTTACTTACCTCGCAAACCATGAAGACTATGGCCAAGGATTATTACCAGACGTTGGAAGTCAGTCGAACCGCTTCACCCGAAGAGATTCAGAAGGCCTATCGTCGGCTTGCGCGAAAGTACCACCCAGATCTGAATCCCGATGACAAGTCGGCTCAACAGAAGTTCAAAGATATTCAACACGCTTACGACGTCCTGAACGACGCTGAAAAGCGGAAGATGTACGACCAATTTGGTCCAGACTTTGAACGCATGGGTGGCGGCCAAGGTCCGTTCCCCGGCGGTAGCCCGTTTCCGGGCGGCGGTGGTGGCAGTCCAGGACCGGGATTCGAAGAGGTCTTTGGATCAGGTGGCGCGGGTGCTGGCGGTTTTGGCTTCAACAATCTTGACGAACTACTCCAACAGTTTGGCGGAGGCGGTGCAGGCGGACGTGGTCGCGCGCGGGGACGTGGTACTGCCGGTGCCGGTCGTGGACCAACTAAAGGTGCCGATCTGCGAGCTCAACTCACAGTTCCATTCAACACAGCAGTTCTAGGCGGTTCTGCGTCGATTCAAGTCTCCCGCGAAGGCAAGGAGGAGTCGATACAGCTTCGCATACCGCCCGGTGTTGATTCGGGAAGCAAAATGCGATTGCGAGGCCAAGGCAATCCGGGCTCCAACGGCGGCGAAAGCGGTGATTTAATAGTCGAGCTAGATGTGGCCGCGCATCCAAGCTTCCAACGCAACGGCGTCAACCTCGAGCTCAAGCTTCCGATCACTCTCCGCGAAGCGATGCTCGGCGCAACGATCGACATTCCCACTCCGAGCGGCACTGTCGCATTAAAGATCCCAGCGGGCACGAGTGGTGGTAAGAAACTGCGAGTCAAATCGCAAGGCGTTCGCGATGCCAAAGGCAACGTTGGCGATCTTTATGTCGAACTACAAATCAAACTTCCCGCCGGCCTTCGCGATACCGATCAGCTACCTCAGTCGATCAAAGATGCTGCCGATGCTATCGAGAAGATGTACGACGCGCCGCTTCGCGAGGAATTACGCTGGTAGATGGTTTGTTGAACCGCAGACGCCAGTTTTGATGTTGCACTGTATGGTTTTAGGGGCGAAGCACTGTCCGTCTACCTACGCCCAGCCTGCAGGGCTGGGGACCTAACTCGCGTGAAAAACAAAGGGCCAACGGCCCGACGG
>CAUJKA010000158.1 GCA_963204965.1 Planctomycetota bacterium
TCGCCAACGATGGAGATATCAACCATGCTGCCTGATTGACCGATCAGGACATCGGCGCGTTGCATCATCAAGTATCCGCCAACGCCATCGATCCATAGGATCTGGCGATGGGATTGGGGAATATCGTTCCGCGAACCTGGTCTCATTCCTACATAGCCTGCGGTATGTGAATTGGCAGAGGTGTGGTTCATGGCATTATCCTCCAGCGACGTCCTCCGGTGGCTCCGAACATTGGAAGCCACTGGCGAAAATCAACAACTACATAACAAAAGAGGCATCGACGCATGTGGTAGTAGTTGCGTCGATGCCCCTTATCATATTCCACAGAGACGCTTAGTGCGAATCGTGGAAGTTTACAAACCTTGAGTACTGACCAAGCTTTCGATCTCCGAGCGACCTTCGCCGAAGTAGTCAGCGATTTCTTGAATGACGTCGCTAGTCGTAGGTTCATCCAATTGGATTGTTCCGCTTAGGGCGCCTTCGCTGGCGGTCATCCGTTCAGCGACGTCGATTCGGGTTCGGATTTCGTCCAACAGTTGGCGTGTGCTGCTAAGGTGGCTGTCATCCAAGGAAACTGGGCTGCTGGTTTGAGCAACTTCGACCATCGTTTGACGAGCTTGTAGGTTTTCGATTTCGACTTCCAACTCTCGCTTTGCAGTCAGCATTTCGTCCAGCTTGCGACGAGCCGCGTCCAGGTTCTTTTCGCGAGCTGCGAGAACTTGGCTGAGCTTCTGAGTTGTGGCTTCGTGGACTTGGAATTGCTTGAAGCGATTGGTCAGGTCGTCGCGAACTTGGTCTTGGGAGTACTTGCGTCCAGCATAGACAAAGTGCACTGAACCGCTCTTCAAGTCGTCCTTCAGTCGCATGATATCATCGCGACCTTTGGTCAACAGGTTTTTCTTCGTAGTGATTTCTTCGCTCAGTCGTTGAACGCTAACCTCTTCCTTAGCGACGACTTGCATGTTCTTGGCAATTTCGGGCTTGAGGTCTTGAATCATTTGGCGAGCTCGCTTGAGCTCCCATTCGATGGGTACGCTGTCTTTGACAGCTCGACTAGCTTCGCTAACTCCCGTGCGTAGATAGCTCCACGCTCCCGTTGCCACCAAGCCTCCAGTAACCATAGCTACGATGAGGCTGCTCATGAAGAACTTTCTAAGCATCATTCTTTCTCCGAACCGAAGTTTCGTGTGCCCCAGGAGCTCCAACTCGGCTGGGTATGGTTGTTTGTCCTAAGCCAGCGTCCTGAACCGGGCCAAGCCTTTCATTTGCTTAAACCCCTTCTGCCTTGGCCAAACCGGCTGTGGCGTTGCTGTCTACAGAGGGAATTTCGCAGGCAGCTCAGGCTTATTGGCAAAGGCGGAGAAATTTTCGTTAGAATTTGGAATCCCGCTGGTAAACACCTCAAACTGACCCACCCGAATGTCGAATCCCGAACCCACGGCTCCAATCCCCAGCTCTCCAAAGCACGACCGATTGGCCTCTCTTGACCAATTTCGCGGGTACACAGTCGCGGGCATGTTTTTGGTGAACTACGCTGGATCTTTTGCCGCCATTGGGACCTTTTTGCCGACGCTCAAGCACTGGCATACCCACTGTAGTTTCGCCGATACGATCATGCCACAGTTCCTTTTTGCGGTCGGATTTAGCTTCCGCATGTCCTACCTCAAGCGACTGGAAAAGGATGGAGCGGCTCTAGCCAATTGGCGCGTGGTCCGACGCATTCTAGGCCTTTTGCTGGTGGCATTGATCGTCCATCACCTGGATGGAAAGTTTGATTCGTGGGCGCAAGTCAAAGAACTGGGCATCGGTGGCTTTCTTCAAACCGCTTTCCAACGCAACTACTTTCAAACTCTAGCCCATATCGGGATCACTTCGTTGTGGGTTGTCCCCGTCATTGGTTTGGGCGTCTGGCCGCGATTGATCTATATGGTCGGGTCATGCCTGTTGTTCATCGGACTGTCGACCAGTTGGTACTACGACTGGGAATTGACCAGGCCGGGTATCGACGGTGGTCCGTTAGGTTTCTTGACTTGGACCGCTCCGCTGATCTTAGGCACGTTCGCCTTCGATATTTGCAAGAGTCAATTGAAGTACAAAGCCTGGGCCATGTCGGCCATTGGCGCTTGTGTCTTGTTGATTGCATACGGGCTAAGCTGCGTTAACACATTCACCTTCCCCAATCAGATTCCTGAAGCGGCAAGTTGGACAGACTATCTAGCTGAAAATCCGATGGTCCGGCCACTGGTTCCCGGCTCAGAAGAAGTCTCAAGAAAGGCTGGCGAATCTGAAAATGTCGAACCTGACAAGCCGTTGAGCATGTTGCAAGCTCTCACAGCTTCAGGCGATGCAATTCCGCAACCCAGCGGTCAGCAGCTCGAGCACTGGATCAATCGACGCAACAAGGTTTACGATCAGCTCAAAGCTAAAGGTGAAATTCCAGAGGGTGTTACTCGGCAGCAGTTCGAGAAGGAAAAATGGCATCAACCAGGTGATCGATACCTCAATCAGTGGACGATGAGCCAACGCGCTGGCTCGCCCGCCTACACCTTGTTTGGTGGTGGACTGGGGATGATCATCATGGCGATGATGTTGGTTGTCTGTGATGGCTGGGGGCTACAAATTGGAGTCTTTCGAACCTTGGGCGTCAACGCTTTGCTCGGCTACATCCTTCATGGAATGGTCAATGAAGCGGTCAAGCCTTTTGTCCCTAAAGACGCCCCGTTGTGGTTCGTTCTGGCCGGCTTTGCCATTTCCTTTGGCATTTGTTATTTGGTCCTTCGCACTTTAGAAAAGCAGAAGATCATCTTTCGCTTGTGATCTCAGTTGGTCGCCTCAATCGTCATACAGTTTCCTGTCTTCAAAGGGTCTGCACCATGAAAATCGTATGCTTCTTAATCGCTGTGTTTGGATTGATTATTCCAGCGATTTCCGCGGAAACCACCACGGCGCCCACCAAGCCCAACGTGTTGATCATTGTTGGCGATGACATGGGCTACGCCGACGTTGGATTTCATGGTTGCAAAGAGATTCCCACGCCGAACCTGGATGCCTTAGCTGCCAGTGGAGTGAAGTTCACCAGCGGCTACGTGAGCGGCCCATACTGCTCGCCAACGAGAGCTGGTTTACTAACTGGACGATATCAGCAGAGGTTTGGACATGAGTTCAATCCAGCCGGGAAGAACGGGCTTCCAGTCACCGAGCAGACATTGGCCGACCGTTTGAAGGCAAATGGCTATCGCACTGCTTTGATTGGAAAATGGCATCTGGGGAACGAGAAGGGAATGCATCCGCTAGATCGTGGCTTTGACGAGTTCTTCGGATTCCTGGGTGGCCAGCACAGCTACTTCGATGTCCAAGGCGTTCAGCGAGGAAGAACACAAGTAGACTCGTTGGACTATACCACCGATGCATTTGCAACGGAGGCTGTCAGTTATGTCGAACGCAACAAAGACAATCCTTGGTTCCTCTATCTAGCGTTCAATGCGGTACACACGCCTATGCATGCCACGGAGAAATACTTGGAGCGATTCAAGTCAGTCGCGGATGAGAAGAGACGAACGTATTGTGCGATGATGTCAGCGATGGATGATGCCATCGGACAGGTACGAGACAAGCTCAAAGAAACTGGTCAATTGGATAATACTCTGATCGCCTTCATCAGCGACAACGGTGGACCGACAATGAACGGTACAACGACCAATGCATCAATCAACCAGCCTCTACGTGGTAGTAAGCGAACGACGTTAGAAGGTGGAATCCGAGTTCCTTTTGTGCTGTCATGGCCCGGAAAGTTAAAGCCTTCAGTCTATGACAAGCCTGTGATTCAATTGGACTTGCACACAACTGCTCTAGCCGCAGCCAACATAACTCCACAGGCGAGCTGGAAGTTGGACGGCGTGGATCTGTTGCCGTACCTCGCGGCATCAAACACCAAGGCACCCAGTGATCCGCCACACGCTGCGCTGTTCTGGCGATTTGGACAACAGATGGCTATCAGAGCAGGAGACTGGAAACTAGTGGCCTACGATGGCAACGCTGATACCAACACCGGCAAGCGTCAGCCGGTGAGCTCGGTAAAGCTCTACAATCTTGCCAAAGACATCCACGAAGATCATGACCTTTCTGTAGAGAACCCACAGATGGTCAAGCAGTTGCAGGCTCAGTGGGATCAATGGAATCAAGGTAACGTCGCGCCGCTTTGGGGTAACAATGGTGGTGCTGAAAGTGATTCGCAAAAGTCTGAAACGGCACCCGACAAGAACAAGGGAAAGAACAAGAAATAGGCTCGAAACGCACAAATAGGACGAGGGAGTCTTGTTTTCGAGCCCTTGAAGCTTTGCTTCATAGCAATAAACTCTGTCGATGTAACTGAACAATATCGTTCGCAGGAACGATCCATAAGAACTCAAACCTAGGAACACTTTCATGGCTCAAGTCACCCTCAAGGGCAATCCGATCGAGACAGTCGGCAACCTTCCAGCCGTCGGATCGGCAGCTCCCGATTTCACCTTGGTTAAGCAAGATCTATCGGAACTCACCTTGGCTTCGCTCAAAGGCAGCCGAGTCGTTTTGAACATCTTCCCAAGCGTTGATACCGGCACATGCGCAGCAAGCGTTCGCAAGTTCAACGAAAAAGCTGCATCGCTTAGCAACACTCAAGTTGTGTGCGTTTCCGCCGACTTGCCTTTCGCCCTTGGAAGATTCTGCGGTGCAGAAGGCATCAAGAGCGTTTCGACAGCTTCCGTATTTCGTTCGCCCGAGTTCGGCCAACAGTACGGCGTTCGCTTCACAACTGGACCGCTCAAGGGCCTGCTTTCCCGAAGTGTAGTGGTCCTTGATGAAAGCGGCAAAGTTCTATACACCGAACAAGTTGCTGAAACCGTCAATGAACCTAACTACGACGCGGCTTTGGCTGTTCTGTAACTTTTCGCACTTCGCTCTGGCCAAGTTGCCATACTCACTTCGTCGACTGCGAGGCAGGCAATCGCCTGCCTCGCGCGATCTCGCTTTGGTGAGCCTCTTTAGTTGCATTTCGTAGCGGAAGACTCTTAGCATCCTACCGTCTTGACGTACGTTCCGCCGTTCGACACCCGCCTGCGCCTGGAGATTTGGTTCGCCTATGATCCAAGGTTTCCAAAAGAGTGTGGATTAGCAACGGCTCAAACTGATGGCGCTAGACTGAGGACAATCTGGTAGAATCTGCAAAAACACCAGTCCCACTAGCTAGCAAATTGAGTTCCAGTGAGAAGCACTCTTTTTTTCATTCCACATGATATTCTGGGCATTCCGTTGTTCGGCTGGGGTTGGGCGCTGGGCATCACTGTGGTCGCATTTGTGGTCTGGTGTGCTCTTCAAATGCGATCTGGACGATCTCTGTCGGATATCGCTTCGTCTAGCTTGATGTGGCTTGTCGCTGTTCCGCTTTTCTTGATCGTGTTGCCATCGATCGAACAACGCTGGCAAGATGGAACGCCCATCGGACTTCCCATTCGTGGATATGGAGTCATGGTCTTGTCCGGAATGTTGACCGGTATCGCGATCACCAATGTCCGCGCGAAGCGATTGGGAATCTCGATGGACACGATTGTCGGTCTTGGAATATGGACCATGTTGGGCGGTGTCTTAGGGGCTCGCCTCTTTTTCGTGATTCAAAAGTGGGATACGTTTGAGGGCCAAGGCATCGATCGGCTCGTATCCATCCTGAAGCTCACCGAAGGCGGCTTGGTGATCTACGGCGGGATCATCGGAGGATTAGTTGCCGGAGCGTATTACTGCTATCGCAACAAGCTACCCTTCTTGGCAACCGGCGATTTGATCGTGCCTGGGTTCTTGATTGGCTTGTCGTTTGGTCGAGTAGGCTGTCTACTCCACGGATGTTGTTTTGGAGGAGTCTGTACGGCCGAGCTACCGACGATTCAGTTTCCCAGCGGCAGTCTACCCTTTCAAGCTCAGGTGCAAACCGGACAATTACTGGGCATGCATTTGGCGAATTCGAAACTACCAAGTGTGGTTCAATCGATCGATGCCAATAGTTCGGCGGAAGCGGCTGGAGTAAAAGTTGGCGATGAACTGCGAGCGATCAAACCAGTGCTGGTCGAGCCCGACAAAGAAGAGGGAGCGACGAAGCCGCCAGCGATGTTTGTTGAACTGGAGTTTGACAATTCGACGAAACGAGTCTATCCCGAAATGCTTCCACCACGAAGTTTGCCCGTGCATCCTTCGCAGATTTATGCCGCCATCGACGCACTGCTTTTGTGTCTGTTGATGTGGCTGTGGCAGCCCATTCCAACTCGCGATGGGATAGTCTTCTTTAGCGCCATACTCATCCATGCTGTATCGCGATTCATGCTTGAACTCATTCGCAGCGACGAAAGCGGACAACTTGGCACAGACCTTACCATCGCCCAGTTGATCTCCCTGGCACTCGGTTCGATCAGCGTAGTTGGCTTGATCTACCTGATTCGGCGACCGGCGAAACGCATTTGGAATTGGTCCTAAGTCGCCTTTCGCATTATTGTCGCCTTTTGCTCCGCAAAAGTAGCGTCGCTGTAGCTGATCCCGCCAGGGCTCAGATCTTTATAAACGCCCTGAACTGTCGCGCGGATAGCGATCTCTTTTGTGACTTCTGTGAATTTTTGTGGCTAGCGAGGTATGCAGTCAGCCGACGAAACATGTTACCACGAAGGACACAAAGAGCACGAAGGAGTTTCTCAGTTTTCCAATCGCATAATCGGTGGTGCACCGTGCTCTTCGTGGTTGCAATCTTTCCCTGGCAATTGATTTGGAAATGTTGTCCTCAGCTTCGGTCTGCCCATTTTAACCCTCACCGCTTAGGGCTCGCATTACTCGCCACGCGACTCTCCCGCGAATTAGCCAAACGCTAAACGGCAAAGTTAGCGCGCGGGAGAGTTCGTCGCGCGTAACCCACAGGCAAATACTCGCAATCTGAATCCTGCTGGCTTGCCCAGCAGATCCTTAGGCTTCAAGCTAGTAGTCGGAGTCACAAAATAGCTACTCTTTTTTGCGCTGTTGGCGGTAACGAGTAGTCCAAAAGAACACCTGGGGCCGGTTCAGCGAATTGAATACTACGTGAGTCGCCAATCAATTTGAGTCTGACTCATTTTCTTGAGCAACAGATTGATCTGCGAAAACGGTTTACTTCCAAAAAAGCCGCGAGTGGCGGATAAAGGCGAGGGATGAGCCGATGTGATTACAGCATGCTTGGAAGTGTCGATAAGCGATTCTTTCTTCTGAGCTGGTTTACCCCAGAGTACGAAGACGATTGGAGTATCGCGATGGCTCAATCGTTCGATGATGGAATCGGTCAACTTCTCCCAGCCTTGTTTCTGATGAGAGTTGGCTTCTCCCTCACGCACAGACAGTACAGTATTCATCAGCAGGACGCCCTGCTCCGCCCACGCTGACAAGTTTCCCGTTATCGGTGCGGGAATGCCAAGGTCGCTGTTGAGCTCTTTAAAGATGTTGCGAAGCGAGGCGGGCAATGGTTTTACAGTTGGCTGAACGGAAAAGGCGAGTCCGTGCGCATGACCACGTGTTGGATATGGGTCTTGTCCAAGAACGAGCACTTTCACCTTAGATACCGGCGTAAGCTCGAAAGCGTGAAAAACTTGTTCATCACTTGGGAAAATCGAATTGGGATGCGACTTCCGTTCGGCGTGGACGAACTCGTCAAGCTTTTTGTAGTAGGCGGACTTAAGCTGATCTTCAAGAAGCTCGCGCCAATCTTTGGGCATCTGCATGTGACAATGTCCTATCGAGTCTGCGAAGCAAGTACTTGTGGCAATATTAGTTCAAGTTGCTTAGATTGCTGGTCTTCTCTTTCATTGGCACGATCCAAGTCTAACTGAACGTACTCCATGTGCCGCTCGCCGATCTGCTCGACGTACTCGCGAATGATATTCATGTAACAGCGGCGCATAAACTCAAACAACGCGACTATGACAACACAGATTGCGATGGGCGTGACCGCATTGTATCGCGGGTCTAAAAACTCAGAGAATGACTGAATGGCCAAGACCGCTAGATTTAACGCTAAGGTCACTAAGCTCAGCAAGCTATAGAGTTTGAGCTGTAGATTGCGCGACTCGGCTTTCTCTAGCACTCGCCGTCGATCAGAAATGGTTCCATCCAGGCGATGGTAGTTGTCTTTGGCAGACCTTCGAATGGCTTTGGGAATAGCCGAATTCAAAAGCTTGCCCGCCACAAGTATCAATACGGGCTGGAAGAGGAAGAGAAACAACGTCGCTCCCACATTGTCTGCAATGTAAACTGCCGTGAGATAATTGACGGCGACCAGCGCAGTGATTCGAAATTGAAGTCGCATGACCCGCTACCTTCTGATCAAAGTTGATAAGCGCTAAGTCTAGCAAATAGTTAGGTCCAAAGTAGCTTGAGAGACGCTCCGGTCTACATTCAAGACAATTTCCGCGTGCCTCATCATCGGATGTTCCAACTGGTAAACATGATCACAATCATTGCCACAAAAAGGAACATGGAGATTATCCATAGTTTCAAAAGGCGAACATGGAATGGATCTGTGCTTGGGTTTAGTTGGTTACCTCGGGGTTGCGCAAAAAACAAAGTCGAGCCGATAATCACCACCGGACCCAAAATTGCGTAAAGGAACACAATAGTCACCAGTATGAAGAAAACGATTGGCACGAACTTGGCCAGGGCGATCAAGACGGCGACGAAAGTAGTCCAGCAGAGAATGTCGCTTAGGGTAAATCTCACGATTGAATGGTCTCGCGGCCGCGTTCGTCATTCAGACAATGCATTTTCAGGACCATGATTATAACAGATGGCGACATCAGGATTTGGAAAACTCAAAGTCTCCAAACCCGAGACATGAAATTGACCGACGCGCCATCGAACTTATTGGCTAGAGGAACACTGGAATTTTCGAACGAGGTTAGTTTTTTGAGTTCTTCAATCCATTGCCACTTGAGTCGCTAGGCTGCGCATCAAACATGCCGCCCATTCCTCCGGCGCTGCTACGGGGTCGGCCCATGCCCCCCATCCCGCCGCCCATTCCACCCATGCCACCGCCCATTCCTCCCATTCCGCCGCTCATCGGTGAGCTGGGGGCGGCTGACTCAAAAAGGTCTTGTTGCATCTGCGTTTTCGCAAGCTGATTTGCGATTTGCAGAGTTCGATCGAAAGAAACGTTGTAGATGTAGTCCACATCGTGAGCCTTCTCGCCAAATCGCTCTGCGGGCACTTCGATGTCCCATCGCAGAATGCCGCGCGGTCGCTGAATGCGGTTGTAAAGACCATCGGCGCTCAACGTGGGATTGGGTGTTTCATATTCAATGCGAACATCAGCACCTTGTCCAGCTAGCGGCAATCGATCAATCAGCCTGAGCTTGATAGGAGTCGACTTAAAGTTGGCTACAACCAAGCGGTACTTGAATGTTAACTTGCGATTACCTCCTTGCACATCTTCCAGCTTGTTAATCAATTCGCGACGCGTGCGAACCTGCTGGTCAGCACCAAAGCCAACGATCATCAATTGACCACTTGCAACGGTAGGTAGATCGGTTCTACCAACAAACTTGTTGTCTAGGTAAACTGCAGCGGGACCGCCAAGATATCCTTCGGCTCGAGTGTTCTTCATTTGTGCTTCACGGTAAGCAAAGCTGCTCAGCAGCGGAGTGGCAACGTGATAGAGCTCGCCTTTCAATTTTGACTGACTGATGAGCACATTGTGGTGCTCGCGGCGCGAGGCCAACCGAACCGGCTTGGCGATGTCATAAGTTTGGCTCGAGATTTCGGCTCCGGCATCTGCGGCCAGTGACTTAAGTTGCGCAGCATCCGCAAGCAGCTCGTAGTTTTGGTGATCGTTGGCTACTTGATTGAGTGCAAGATCGCGGTTGACTAGTTCGTTATCGCGAAGCCCGACTGAAAACTGATCGGCCACTGCTCGCTGCTTTTGCGGAAGAGATTGTGAACCTGGAGCCATTGCGTTGGTGCTAACAGGTTTACCAGATTTCGCTTCCTGAGCGGCAATACTGATGCGAAACGGAGTTAGCGAGGGGCCTGCCGCATTGATGCTCGGCGATGCAGTGGAAAGCGTGAGACGCACATTGTTCCACGTCTCGCCACTCATCTGTTTGATTAGCGCGTTGTAGCGCACATCGAACTGATCACTCCCCAATGCTCCGAGAATCGTATAGCTTGGCTCCCAACTGCAATTGGATACAAGATAGCTGAGTTCGAAGACGCCATCTTTATCGCTGGCCACAACTACAGTAGCTTCGAAAACGGGTTGATCGTCAGATTTCAACATGCCCAACTGTTGTTGGACTGAAGACTGCTCGGCCGTCAGAGTTTGAATTTCCTGTTCGACTTGATAGTTAGCCTCTGACAGACCTTTCTGCTTCTCAAGAGAGAACTCACTCACGGAAGTCAGCGACTGTGCATCGAGAACACCGCGAGCAAGATCGCTGGAAGTCGAAACCGCGGTGAAGTTCATCAAACGATCGACGTATTCCATCTGCTTACGGTTGGACGTTAGCTTCTGTTTCAATTGACTGAGCTGACGGTCAATGTCGAGCACTCGCGCAGTTAATTCCTTGACTTCTGCATTAACCTCCTGACCAGCAACGCGTCGACCGACTCGTACTCCGCGAACTTCGACTGAACCAAGACCTTCAGCGAAGACACTCTCCACCAAAACTTGATCGGGAAGTTGTCCCACCAGTATCTCTCGTTCGTTAGGACTTGCCTTAACCGATATCTCGCGAGTGACCAAGGCTTGGTCGCGATACAACGTCACCTTGCTAATTCTGCCTGCGTCAGATTCTGTTGCGACGGGAGTAGATTTCGCGGCGGGCGTTTGCGCCGAGCAATGCTGTACGAGACAACACAAGTTAAGTTGAGCGGTGGTCGCGAGAAAGAAACAAGCTATGTTCAGACGATATTTGAGGATGTGATTCCGAAAGTAGTTTTGTAGTTGATTCATGGTGTTGTCTTAGTTGGATATGTGGTTTGATCTGTTGAGGAATGTTTGTTAAATCAGAAATCGCTTGGAGAGGTTCTTAGTTGAACGGTTGATTGGGCGTTGCTCAGTGTTTGTTGCCGAACGAAGGTGCTTGGCTGATTTAAGTCCGACGGCGGTGGGTCGGTCGCAGATAGTTGATTCAAGCGATCTAGCAGTTCCATAACCTCGATATGGGTGTAGAAAGGTGCGTCTACGATCAGAACCGTGATCGCGCGATTCCCAGCAGGGACAACATGCGCATTCATGACAGAACAGCCCCCGTTTTGCAGCCAGTCATCTGGGGTTATGGATTGCGTTAAGTTGTTAATTAATTGGTCAATCCCATCTCGCACTTGGCTGACAAGTGGTGTTACGTCATAAATTCGCTTCTGACCATCCCCATCTTCAAAGTTACTCTCTGTCGAAATTAGGATTGCCGAACCGCGACATTCGTAGGCCAAGCCCAATGGTTTGAGAGCCATACGAAGTCGAAATCCGATGGGACCAGCCAATCGACTGTCATCTTGGATAGTTCCGCTTTTGAGGTCGATGCCCTCTGTCTCTAGATCCTCATAACGTACGCGAATCGGTAAGCTCTGGCGAAGTTGACTAAACAACTGTTCCAAAGTAAGTCCGTTCCAATTGGTTCCATCGATGCGCTGTAGCTCAGACCACAGGAGCTTTTCTTGTTGACCGGTCATGAATGGATCTACACACGTCGAACTAATCAAACCGCCAGGCTGAGTTCGCTGCGGAAACACTGGGCGCGATGCGGCAGTAGAAAAAGCGTTTATCTTCTGTATTAATTCCATCACCTCATCTACATGTGGCGAGTTGTTGGACTTCTCAGAGGCCAGCCCGTTTCCAAAACCCTGTTGTGGATTGATGAGTTGAGAGGAACTTGCCGATTTTTGTGGTGCCTTAGGGCTCACGGATTCAAAAGGGTCCGGTAGCGGTTCCGAGATTTCTGAAAAAGGATCGAACGGATCTATAGAGCTATTGGCTCGTTGGATTTGCTGCAATTTGCAAGAAGCTGTATCAGAATTCATCAGTACTAGGCATGCGCAGCCGATACAGAAGCTGACCTTTCGCAACAGAAGAAAGAAACATAATTGATAAGAGTCTCTGTGAATCATTGCATAGATCTCTATTCGAAGCTGGATGAAGCTTGACGCCGAGCGACGATCGCTCGATAGAGACATTGCAAAGACTGTGCCACTTTGCAATTTAGAGTTAGTGCGGCTTCTACGTACGTAGTGGAATTCGCCGGAATTCCCTCGCCAGAATTGCCCGTGTTGCAGGAATTCTGGCGAATCCCACTACTAAGAAATGAAGCCGCACTAGGGCAGAGTGCGGACGACGCGGAAGCCGTTGGAGAGATACTCTTGATTCGGCTGTGCAGTACCAATGTGATTGACATGAAGATAGGTCACTCGACCTGCC
>CAUJKA010000159.1 GCA_963204965.1 Planctomycetota bacterium
TGTCATTCGTGGCTCTAGACCGATTTACGCTTGAACGAGTGTTTTGGCATGCCAAGTTCGAGACTTGTCCAATTCTTGGAAGCAGTGTCACTCATCACGAAAAGATGACCGTGATGAAAGTCCGAACTCTGGTCAAGATACTCGGCGTCCAACAAGAGAAATCGCTGAAGAAGTTTAATCGCATTGCGATATGCATCCTGCTTTTTGTACAGATGCGTCTCATTCCGTGTGCGATCGAAAGCAATAATATTTAGCTTTCCTACTTCTATCTCCGATCCGGAAACTGAAATCGACGTCAACCGACTGCGGAGAATAAGGTTGGGTTCCATCACAAAAACTGGAAGTTCAGATTCGCTTCTGCTCAGTCCCTCCGCGCAGTTACTGATCCGACTAAGGATGCGTGAAACACCACGCATTACGCCTTTTGCGAGTGTATCAGCGAAAACTGTAGTGTTGAACCCGTCGAACTTTGAACAAGCATCCGCAAACCACGCCAAGTCAAGAGGTAACAAGACGCTTTGGTTCTTGCCTGGTATCTTGGATGTACCGCTCCCTTTTGACAGAGATGCCGATTCAGCGAGAAGAAGGGATGTGGCTATATCCGCTGGATCATCATCAATATCCGCTGAGATGACCATGCGACTCGAGCGTCCAGTCTTCAAGTCTAATAGCAATTCATTAACGAATTCACCCGCCGGATCTGCAATCCGTGGCTTTAACCTAGACGTCAAAAAATTGCGGTACATGTCAAAACCATCAGTGAGATGGTCCTTAAACTCAGAGATTGTTCTAATCTGTAAAGGCTCAATTACAGGTTTGACCAAATCGCCAATGCTCTTTCCCACTTGTCTGTTGGATTCATCACTTGCACTTAACACGACTCGACACTTTGAAGCGTCGTTGGCCAGCGACAAGAACTCCACGATCACATTGGCCTTTTCTGAGGCTCCACCAACGTCACGAGCTGTACCCGTCGATTGAACTTCACCGGATGCAATGCAAAAATCCGGAGTTAACCGCTCGACGGCGCTCAAGGCGCTTATTCCCAACGCGAATCCACAGGACGGACCGTCAAATTGAAAAACGGGGGGAGCGAATAGAGTCGCGAGTTCGGCATCTGAGCAGTTTTCAAACTCGACTTCGTGAAAACGATTCGGATGGAGTGTCTCGAATGTAACAAAGTACGTCGAATTATCTGTGGAGTCCGTATTCTCAATCGCCTTCTGAATGTTTTCAGATACCTGCGGAAAATAAGCCTTATCACCATATCTCGGGTAAAAAGAAGTCCAGGGTAGAACTACAAGCTGCTGTCCCTTCGGAATCAACGATTGAAGCAGAGCAGCAATTTCCGGATTATCTTCGAGTCGCCAGACTACCGCTTCCAACAGTGCCCCTTCTTCATCAGCCACAACTGGAAAGACGGTTCGACAAGAAAAGTCTTTGAGTTCACGGAACAGTTCGATAAATCTAAGGCTGAGCAATTTTCCCGAACAATTTTCCTGCAAGTGCGCTCGAAGTGAGGTTTGGCCTTCAATGGTATCAATAAGGCATTTTGCTTTCTCATGAGACCACGATTGGTTTTGGATCAATCGTGCCAATGCCAATCGAATCGCCGCTGAGGAAATCTCTTGTATCGCTATGTCTTGTAGCTCACGCAGAACCCCCTTGCTGAGAACCGTAATTGCATTCTTGATATGCGACACATTTTGCGAAATATCAAATGCCGCTCCAAATGCGTCAATGCAGCGACTGACATCAGCCACTGTAAGGTTACAGAACGCCTTCACTTCCTGCGCTTCCAAGTTTCCGTGTCTAAAGGATTTCGAAAATACATCGACCAGATAATCGAAATCACTCGATGCAATTCGTCGCTGGGTACTCCGTTTGCGAACCCGTTCGATAGCGGCTTCTTCAAATTCCGATTGCTTAGTCTGCCTCGCCATGCACTACACCTCAGTCTTTGGACCAATTATTAAGAGCCCGTAGGACAGCCCATCAATTGTTGGGCAATCATCATGCGCTAATTCGATACTTGCCCTAAAGCAACCTCCATCAAGATCTTCGTCTTCAAGCCGGCCGTCAATCATTGGGAGACTGGATAGAATCGATGCAAGTCCCAGGCTCCGCTTCTCTTTATTTGATGCGAATACATCTGCCACAAGGAGGTCCTCAAAGAGGGATCTTGCTTCGTCATCGTCTCCAATAACGGAACTACGTTCACTTGTCAGGAAAGTCTGTAAATCAAACTCAGCTTCTCTACACGCAGCAACGGCATGTTTTAGGTGGCCCATGAATCGGTCGGTACAAAGACAAAAGATGCAATCTCTATCACGCTTCGCTCGCCCTTCTATTCGAACCTCAAACTTACCAGACTCAGAGGGCTTGCTACCACACCCTGTAAACAAGGAAGGTTGACGAAAGGGGCCAGTGACCTTCGCGTCTTCTAGATCGATAACAAACAAGCCCGGTGTATAGCTGACACCGCCTTTGGCGAACGCAGCCGTTTGAACGCCTGTAGACGCTTCGCTATCGCTAATGCTTAATTCAGTTTCACGTTCCTCTTGATTCGCTCTTTGTCTCCTTGTCAACCGAATTTTGTGACTCGCCGCATCAAGCTCTTCGTTGCCAAACAGCGGTTTAGGCTCATTCTCGTCGATTGGAGCTTCAACTAACCTGAGCCGCCTGAGTGAATCGAAAAAGTTGACGAAGCCGTTTGTTCCAATTCCACCTCTTAGAGTGATTGACATCAGTGTTTCTTGTCGTTCAAACAGTTTTTTTAACATCAAATTGCACCTCAATAAGCTGTGTTTTGGAATACTTTTGAAAGCTGATTCGTTGCGTCAGCAACAACAGCCGCTACCAGCAATTCAAAGGCTTCATCCGTTGGGATATCGTCGCTTTTTGCTGCTTCTGCGATGTTGGCATGAATACCCTTCTCGTGAAAACGCGGGGGTATTGGCCCAGGCTTGCTGTAGTTGAGATCACCCATACGCAGTAGGTCGCTCTTGAATAACCAATCGTCATTCGCTGTACCAGCAATATGCTCAGCAAGATATACCGTCCAAGCATCAATAATCTTATTGACTCTGCCGCCGCGTTTAGTCCGTTCCAATCGCATCCAGTCCAAGTTTTCTTCTGTCTCCTCAAGCACCCTCTCACGATACGAATACAGTTCGTCCCCATTGACCAATCCCTCGAAAATGATCTTTTCAAGTCCACGATCGAGATTCTCCTCCATGCGGCACCTCAAGTCGTCGAGCCGCGGCTTTCGCATTCTGCCCGCTATGGCGCGTTCACCTAGATAGACTTCGTCAAATGTTTGAAGAGGCACAGGCACAACTGGCGAATCGTCAACGGGTTCAAAGTCGAGAAGCCAGCTAAGTACAGATCGGTTATCGTCAGTTGCGAACGTGAAATCAGGCTCGCAGGCATCCAGCCAGCTTACAAGATCTTGCTCCGTACCGTGTACATGAGACTTGTCGTCGGGGATGCCTAGTGTCCGCAGATAAAACTCAATCGCTCCATCAAATTCTTTGGGGGTAAGAATCTTTCGCAACTTCAATAGTCTATTTGTTGCATCCTGAAGCTCTTTTGCCTCAAATCGCACAAGATCAATCCAATCAGCACCTCTCAAATCATCCCAATACTCCAAATCACTATTCAATTGCCTGGACGCTTGCTGCGACTCATTCGCTACTTTGTGATCATGCTCTGTCCGGTTCACTGGTGTTGGTGTGAGACAGTCCTGCCGCGATTTTCCGTTGAGGTATCTTTGTGCAAGATCTCCAAGAGTCATTTTGTTTTTGATCTGCTTCTGGCGACGAAGCGTTTCTTGTCGACGGAAAATGCCAATAAAAATCCAAGTTCTCCTTGACATAGATAGCAGCGTTTGCAGATAAATCTCAGTCCTTCTTAGGTCAGAGACTTGTGAAGAGCGTGGAAGGTCGTGCTCCGAAAGTTGAGACCGATTGTAACCTGCTAGGTTCATTTCGTTGGCTTGTAATTCGGCCGCCCGACGGAACTGCCGCGTGATCATTGTCGGAGTAATGTATCTGCAGCCACCCCTCTGAACTTGATGCCAAAGCATGTACGTGACCTCCGTATTCTGGCCTTCGTATGGAACCCACTGGATTCTATTCGTATTCCTTTCCAACCAAGCAGAAACTTCACGCGTCAAGTTGGTCAGGAGTAAGTCCCAATCTGACTTGCCATTATTTGGATACAGAGCGTTCTCCTCAGATAATTTGCACTTCATTATTAGGGCATTTGTCACATCAAACATGGATGTCTCCTGTATCTTGGCGTAAGGGCTCACCGTCCACACCAAATGGGGCAGAAATGTCCATTCGCTCCGTTTCCGATTTGCAAATCAATCGCCAGTCAACGCTCGCTCTAGTTCCGCATAAACGCCGTATTGCATTGGCTCGACGGGTTGCTCTTGTGATGACGGATTCTCGGTAAAGGTCAGCCGCTGGAAGCGATAACGACCTCCGCACGTTTTTGTCTCCGGTCATTGAATGAAACTCTTGATTAACGTGAGCTAACACCGACTGAAGTTCCTGGTTTTCTCGTGTTTCCATCCACCCAGCTCCTAGTTCCACCAACGTTTTCGTCATGGCCCGATGCTTGATCCAAGGATCGAGCCGACTTGCGAGAAATTCCGTATCCTGACTTTTGATTTTGTTTAACATTGTCTCCCAGATTGCCATAAAGGGGCCTATCCAACTCGGCAAACCGCTGGTGTTGCCAAACCATTCGTCGACGAGGCGGAAATAGATCTGCTGAATATCAAAGGCCGCGGACGCGAGTCGCAATGGAGCATCGAGACCATCACGTGAAAGGAGGTTGAATTCTCGTAATGCCTTGAGCCAAAAATCTACGTTGTTTCCCGTGGGGGCAGGCGGTACAAGTTCCTGCACGCGTCGTCCTGATTCAATTGCCTTACATACCAGTGCTATTATGCCCGTTTTTAGCAGACGAGAGTAGTCGCTGCGCTGGCCATCTGAGTCGATTAAATGGAGTCGGTAGCCGTAACGGCTTGGTTCGGAAGTCAGGTGCTCGCGACGAGCCGTACTGAACAACGCTCGCTCTGATGTCGTCGCACCACCACGATCGTACACCATAAAGACTGTCCGAGTACAAGCGAGAAAACCCTTGCCGCCGAGAAAGCCTCCCGCTCCTCGGAAGGCCCCTGCGGTCGCTAGAAACGGCAAAATTTGTTCAGCATAATTGTCGGGCGGATCCCTGACGAGAACGTTCTCATGGCACCCCCAGGTCGGCGCGTTAAGTTGTAGAATCCCGCCGTGGTTACAATTACTCAAGAAAAGTTCGCAGCCTTCCTCTTGCAGTTTTTGGAGGGCAGACGCAAGAAGCTTCTCTTGCTCTCGAACGACTCTTACGAGCTCGAAGGGGGAACTGCATTCGCATGTCGCGTATTCTAAATGTGCCCCGTGGTCGATCATGAAGCGACCACTGGTGAGAAAGATATCCGACTCACGACCGTTGGGGCCGGGCAATGCAGGGTTCGAATCAGCTAAGATTTGCAGCAATCGCTGAGCAGCCTTAACATCCGCGTCTATCGAAGTGCCGCCCACACACTTAGTCATGACCTCGTGTTCGAGGCCACAGAGTATTTCAGTTTCGGGAACGGTTGACTTCGGTTGCGTCATGGATCCAGGCTTCTCGAGTTTCATGGGTGATGTGCGTCGATTCGAATCGAGGCTATTCGCCGGAAAGGCAGCGACGACTTTCACACTTTTGTACGGCCTCTTGGATCGCAAGAGTCCGTTGCTTCAGTTCGAAATCACGTGAGGCCGGTATCGTCAAGTTTCCATTCTCTCTGATTTCGCTCAGTGAAACGCACGATTTGGTCGCTAATTTCGAAGGTTGATTAATGATGGTGATTTGCATGGTTTGATGTCCTTTGAGGTTAAGAAATAAAGTTTGCTGCCGTGTACAAAAGGGCCAACCAGCCGCTTTTTTCGATCGGCCTGCTAATTTTCCGGAAAAAATTTCTGAGCAAAGACTGAGAACGGATTCCATTTGCATGTTGGAGCAGACGCTGGGGACTGTAACTCGTTGCACGCTGGCTGCTCAGTCGATTTTTTCAGTTCCATTTGAACGACCTTTGGATGTGACTCGCTGAGAATGACGCGAATCAGGTCAGCCACGGGCCGCAGCCTGCCTGGAAACATGCCCCTGAGTCCGCCGAGTACTGCGAACATCAGGAGCGAGTCGAAAGACCTGCCATGCTGGTCAGCAAGTTCGTTGATGAATTTGGTCAGCTCCTCAATGGCTTCCGATTCCCAGGATCGAAGTTCGTAGGAACTGCGTAGCGACACCAACGAGATCAAAAGTTGATCTGCAAATTCTGATCTTGGAGATGGCGTCGTTTCCTCGATCGTCGAACCCGGGAGCTGCTTGATTAGGCCGTTGATTGAGATTTCAACTTCGGGCGTTCGACTGCCCGACGTTACACGCGTGATTTCGCATGCCAGCGATTCAGCGTTCGGGCCTGTGGCTTTGAAGTGGTCACCGACGCATACTGTCTGATGTTTGGAGAGATATTGAGCGTAAACATCCCCAATAGTCTTGTCCGGCAGCGAACCTTCGATAACCTGCAGGCCAATGAGTTGGCCCTCGGT
>CAUJKA010000160.1 GCA_963204965.1 Planctomycetota bacterium
GAATCGTTCGACCAAAAGTGAATAGAACCATCCAAGCAGCCCAGAGCGATTTGGCGACCATCGGGACTCCACACACAATCCGTGGGCGCATTTGGTAGATTGAACGAGTGTAGCGAGTCTCCATCCATGGAAACAACTTCAACTTTGCGCGATCTATTGCTAAACATAACGCATCGCTGACCATCAGGATCAACGCGAAGATTCGTTACTGCCTGAGTCAGAGAGTGCTGCGCGATAGGCTGACCATTCTGCAAGCTTAGAACAACCTGCTGTTGACCATGAGCTAGGATCAGTCGACTACTGTCTGGCGAGAAATCAAAAGCTCGAGACCAATTAAACTGATGCTGAGCCACCAATCTACTTTCAACAAGATTCCACACATACAATTCGCTCGACGCAACGGCCACAGCTAAGTAGTGCCCGTCCGGCGAAAACAGCATGAAGTCGATTCGCGCAAGCTCTGGAACCGTGATCGTTTGAACTATCTGATCCACGTCAAGATCTCGAATCTGTATCGTGTCCTCTTGAGCGATCGCCAGCAACCGAAACTGGGCGTCGATCTGAACTTGTGACGAATCGGAGATCGGCCATCTCTTGCCGGGAGTAAGATCGGTGAGCGCTAGGTCGGCAGCGACTTCGTTTGCCAAGGCTTCAACCATCGGCGGCGGCATCTCCTGCCTATCAACCAGAGCTTTATCGATCTCCGATAAACTGCGAGTGCGCTGACCGAAGCCACCATTGCGACGAATGAGGCCCGCTTGAGAAAGTAGGCTATTCCATCGAACTTGTCGCTGAGCCTGTTCGGCTTGAATCTTACTTTGGTTCGCCTCAGCCTCAGCCTGCGTCGCTCTTTGAAAATTTTCTACGGCCTGATCGCGTTCGAAGCGAATCCAGTTGGCCACGTACGCCGTCACTGTAAGAACGCAAATCAAAGTAGCGAGCAGGCCGCTTAACGTTGCGATCGTTGGATTACGTCGACACCAACGCCAACTTAATTCAATCCAAGTTGGTCGACGAGCGCGAATGGGACGATCGGCAATGAATCGTTCCAAATCGGCTGCTAGATCTTCGGTAGTTTGGTATCGATCCTCAGGCTTGGAAGCAATTGCCTTGAGAATGATTGTTTCCAAGTCGCGCGGAATCTCGGAAGCGTATTGATGCGGAGGTGCGGGATGTTGATCTATGACTTGTCGTAAAAGTGCTTCGCGATTCTGACCTTCGAATGGCAGTTTCAAAGCTGCCAGTTCGTAGAGAGATATTCCCAAGCCATAAACATCACTGCGAGCATCCGACTTTCCCTGTAGTCGTTCAGGAGCTAGGTAGGCGAGCGTACCAACGATGTCACCCGATTGAGTCAACTGGCTATCGTCGGATGACTTCGCCAGTCCAAAGTCAGCGATCCATACATTGCCCTGCTCATCCAAAAGCAGGTTCGAGGGCTTGATGTCGCGATGCAAAACACCTTGGCCGTGAGCGTACGATAGGGCTTGCGCCACTTGCAAGCCAATCTTGGCAATGCTGCGCCAGTAGGATTGCAACGATGACGAAATCGATCCGGCTCTAGGCTCTTCGGGCAATCGAAAGTTGGAAGAGTGATTTGCGTCGTTTGCTTCATCTTGACTGTTACCTAACTCCTGACTCGCGTTCGGTATCGTAGTATTATTGCAAGTCTTGTCGCCGAACAACTTGTGAGTGATAGTAGACAAGCGATCCGACTCGGCCTCTACGGACATTGATAACCCATCCGTAGTTTTGTTGGAGCCACGAAGCCGCTTAATCTCAACCAGGATTTGATCCAACCCCAAGCCGCGAATGTACTGCATCACGTAGTAATGCAAACCCTCAGACTCGCCGACTCCGAAAACGGGAACAATGTTGCTATGGTGTAGTTTGGCAGAGGCTCGCGATTCCAGCTTAAATCGTTGCAGTTGTTTTGAATCGAGCATCGAGTAGGCAGGAAGTATCTTGATGGCAACTCGGCGCTCCAAAGACTCTTGCACAGCTTCGAAGACGATCCCCATGCCTCCGCGGCCAATCTCGCGAACGATTCTGAAATCACCGATGCGTTCTGGATGGCTCGCCCAGCCGTACTGCGTTGGCAAGAGGCTGTCATCGGGAGAATTGAGTCGATGGCCTACTTGAATTGTCAGCCAAAGGCTCTCCAAGTTCTGCTTCAGTGAACTTAGATCTTCTGGGGAAAGCCGAACGGAAAGCGTTTGTAAGAACTGCTCTGGCGTCACCGTTGCTTGTGTTTCGTTAAGCGACATAAATCGCTCGAGCAAAACGTCTTCCGACTCTGTCATTAGGAGTAGCCCAGTTGAGTGATTTCTCGTTCGAGATTTCGCGGGAAGTTTTGGAAAGCATCCCAGAGTTTTCTGAGAATTCTAACGAATCCCAATAGTACTTGTTTACCGAACAGCAGGGGCTCTGGGGAGAGGGACAGGCCCGTTGAATGCGCACAGAGTCTGTCTGATGAAGTTGAATGGGTCGGCTGAGCGTTGAATGCAGGTCTGAATGACGCTCGCGATGTTTTGTTGC
>CAUJKA010000161.1 GCA_963204965.1 Planctomycetota bacterium
GGTAGTCTGGAGCAATGACGTGATACTTGTCGGCTAACTTGGGTATAAGGTTGCGAAACATCTGCGAACTAGTCGGAAAGCCGTGCAGTAGTACGACCGTAGGAGCGGATTTTGGACCTGCCTCACGGTAGAAGATATCCAGTCCATCAACTTTCTCTGTTCTATGATGGACGATGCTTGCGTCGCTCACTGTCACTGGTTTAATTACCTGTGCCGACACATTTGCCGATAAGGAAGTTAAACTCATCAGACCTGCTGCGATGAACAAGCCAATCGATTTTCGGAAGTAGAGATTCATATTCATTGCCTTTGCTTTCGGTTCATTTTCAAAGTATTGTGTCTTTCATCGAACGATGAAAGTTTGGGATTACTCGACGCCGCCAAGCCCTGCATGCGATTCTGGTCGATCGCCGGGTGCTGGCCATAGGAAGCGACGTTTCTGTGGTTGAATTGGGACATCATTGATGCTGGCCTCTCGCCGACGCATCAACCCATCCTTGTCAAACTCCCAAAGTTCATTGCCGTAGCTGCGGAACCACTGGGAGTTGTCATTGCGCCATTCGTATTGAAAACGAACGGCAATGCGATTGTCTTCGAACGCCCAAAGCTCTTTGATCAAACGATAGTCAAGCTCTCGTATCCATTTGCCAGCCAAGAACTTCACAATCGCGTCTCGACCTTGAATGAAGCTATCGCGGTTTCTCCAAATCGAATCTTCTGTATAGGACAAGGAGACTCGTTGTGGATCGCGAGAGTTCCATGCATTCTCAGCCGCACGAACTTTCGCTGTGGCTTTCTCAAGGTCGAATGGCGGGCATAATATGGATGTTGAATTCATGACTATCGCTCAATCAAGAATGATTAGGGTTTGATGCGGACTAGTGAGTTGAACCACATGTTCCGCTTGTGCCACACGTTTCCGCTTCAATGCTGAGTGGCTCAGCCTTTGGAAAGTCGATGTCAGGGTCCGAAACGTGATTGAAGTAGTTCGTAAAGATATTTAGTGCCACGTTGGCGACGACCTCAGCGATCGCTTGATCGTCGACACCCGCATTGCGTAGTTCATTCAAGTCGACGTCGCTGACTCGTCCACGGTTATCAACCAAGCTGGCCGCGAATCGAAGCACTGCTTCAGTCTTGGGATCAATAGCTTTGGCACTTCGACTGTCAATCACTTGTTCGGAACTAAGTCCTACCATCTTGCCAATCGCAGAGTGCGCGGCGAGGCAATACTCGCAACTGTTACGTTCAGCCACCGTCAGCGCGATCTGTTCTCGCAGCTTTGAATTAAGAGTTCCCTTAGCCAGAGAACCGCTGAAAGCCAGATAGCCATCGAGCACGGCAGGAGCGTTGGCCATAGTTCGAGCCATATTCGGCACCATCCCCAGCTTTCCATTCACTGCAGTCAGCAGTTCTTTGGCTTTGCCGGTTGCGTTCTCAGGTGCAATTGCTTGGATTCGAGTCATGATTATTTCCAGTATCGAAGTAGTTTCTGAGAGCCAGGAAGTCTGGCTCGTTGAACACACTAGTAATCATTTCGCGTGCCAATTCGAAAAAATTGCCGCAAGTGCTCTGCTATCAAAGACTTACGCAACTTCCTTCACCAAGCAAACCACAACGACATTTCGCTGAACAGCGATATTTCGCTGAATCAACAACGAAATTTCGCTACCATATAGGAATGCAAGACACCAAAAGCAAATTGAAAACCGAGGGTCTACTACTTGATCCCAAAGCTCTATTGTTGGAGCTGGCTGGGCACCATCTTCTGAGCGAATTGCTTCCGCTTGCCGTCACTCGCTTGGCTGCAAACCCGAACGTTGCTTTAGTAAGAATTTGGCTGAAACAGGCGACTCCTTCGACCGATTGCCTGCGTTGCAATTTCGCTAACGAGTGTCTGGATCGCAGCCAGTGCCTGCATCTCGTAGCGAGCAGCGGATCGTCGCTAATGGATAGAGCTGCCGATTGGTCGCGACTTGATGGTCGCTACATGCGGTTTCCACTGGGCGTTCGAAAGGTCGGTCGAATAGCAACGACGGGGAAGTCGTTGGAGGTCTCCGCGATCGGAACGGATCACGATTGGGTAGCCGAGCCGCTCTGGATCAAGCAGGAACAGATTCAGTCATTTGCCGGTCATCCGCTGATTCATCGCGGAGAGGTTCTAGGAGTCCTTGGTCTCTTTGCCAGGACCAAGCCAGGGCCAAACTGCTTTGAGTGGTTTCGTATGATCGCTGATCACTTAGCCGCTGCGATCGCCAGCGCGCGAATGGTTGATGAAATCGCTGCCTTGAAAAGACACCTCGAAATCGAGAACGAGTATTTACGCGAGGAGGTGAACGTCAATTCGTCCTTTGGTGATCTAATTGGTGCAAGCCCTGCGATCAATCTCGTTACTCGCCAAATCGAATTGGTCGCCAACACCGATAGCACGGTGCTGATCCTGGGTGAAAGCGGCACAGGGAAAGAAGTTGTTGCTCGAGAGATTCATCGCTGCAGTCGTCGCGCTAGCCGGCCGCTGATCAAGGTCAACTGTGCAGCAATTCCTCGAGAGCTATACGAGAGTGAGTTCTTTGGGCACAGCAAAGGTTCGTTCACCGGTGCAGTGCGGGATCGGATAGGACGATTCGAGTTAGCAGATGGTGGTACGTTATTCCTAGATGAAATCGGTGAGATACCTCTCGACATGCAGGCCAAGCTTCTGCGTGTTCTTCAAGAAGGTGAACTCGAACGTATCGGCGAAGAACGGACTCGCAAAGTCAACGTTCGCATCATCGCGGCTACCAATCGTGATCTACGGGCCGAAGCGGATGCCGGTCGATTCCGGCAAGACCTCTACTATCGGCTAAGCGTGTTTCCACTGGAGTTGCCGCCGCTGCGCAAACGTATCGAAGACGTACCTCTGCTGGCTGACCATTTCCTATCGCGTTTTTCTAGACAGATTGGGAATACAAAATTCAAGCTAACATTGGCCAACATTCAAGACCTTCAACGCTACTCATGGCCTGGAAATGTTCGCGAATTGCAGCATGAACTTGAGCGAGCGTGCATTGTGTCTGATCGAGGGAGGTTGAAGTTTAACCATTTGCGAGAAAGCGATGCTTCGCCCACACCGATCATGGACACCACGGCCGACAGCAGAATCCTCACTGTCGCAGAACTCCGCGAACTTGAGGAACGCAATATTCGGACTGCACTGCGGCAATCCAATGGCAAAATCTATGGTGACGACGGAGCAGCAAAGCTCCTGGGCATGAAGCCAACGACGCTCGTCTCTCGAATCAAAGCTCTTGGAATAGACAACTTCTAAGGTATTGAAGCATATGACCTACGAGCTTTTTTCCTAACTTAGTCTGCGGGGACGTAGGTATTTGGGTACTCTTTTGCCAATTGTTGAATAGCTTCTTTCGAAAACGACTTGTCCAAGTTGATGTTTGCGAACCGATTGCGAATTGCCCGTAAGTGAACCAACGAATCGTCAGTTAACGCAGGGCAGTCCGCAATCGTTATCACGGATAAAGGAAGCAGACAGACTTTCGATAAGCGATCCTCGGACAAGGCTGATTTTCTCAGTGAGATGTAAAAGTGCCTTCCCTCGCCAGGCCCAATGAAGGTGAAGCCAGATGGCAGACTTCGAAGTGCCGACATCACCGCGTCAATTTGAGAATCATCGAGCCCATCAAGGTTCAACGTGTAGTCACCCTGCAGATCAAATGAGAGACTTCCGCCACATTTCTCGACGACCGACTGGGCCGATCGAAACTGTCGGATTCGATTTTGATACAAGACAAATGGACACGCCGTCACCGCAACGATAGCGATGAAGCCTAGCACCAAGAGTGGCTTAGTTGAACGCAACTGCTGTGTCCACATCATTGCCCTCATCGTTAAGAATCCTTCAACTCGGCCAGACCATTGTGGGAAACTACTTGGCATGACAATCCCGTCCCTGTCGACGAAGCCAAGGCTAACTTTTTCCAAGTTGCAATCATTTAATCACGCTCCGAAAATCGGCTGGAATCTCCGCTTGGAGTGATTTGCCTTTTGATTCAACGACGAAATGGCCCAAACGGTTATGCTCAGAATCTTCAAGGAGCCAGACGGCTCCAGGGCGAGTTCGGATGCTGAATGACTCCTCGGATTTGAGCGTGCTGTAAGACTTTCGTGTTCCGTCAGGTCCTAGCCAAATCAGTTCTACTGTCGTTGGACATCGATTTACAAAAGTTACGTTCAGATAATCTCCGGCCGGTTTTGCTGTGGGAATTGGTTTGTCGGCATTGTTCCATGTTAGAGCTGGCTTGGCTTCAGTCCCTCCAGCAGAGACCGTTGCTGCTGGTTGAATCTGAGGATGAGGAAAACTCGGACGCGGCAAGGTCTTCCACATCTGACTGTGGAGCTCGGCGAGTAATGACTCAAGCTCTGAACGATCGGCGATGTTTTCGTTTTCCGCAGAGTCATTTTTGTGATCGTATAACTCCCGTGCAATGATCTCACCGTTTTGCGCATCAAGCCACTCGATGTAGCGATATCGATCGGTTCGCATAGCGTAGCCCATGTAGTCTCGCCCATCCTGCTTGCGTGGAAACTGACTGAAGGCGGCATCCTTGACTGTGGCTGCCGTTCCATCCAGCAGCGGCTTGAGACTCACTCCTTCCAATGTCTTCGGTACAGGCAAGCCCGCTAATTCACACAGCGTTGGATAGATATCAACGAACTCAACAAGCGCCTCGGTTTTTGTCCCGTTGGCCTTTGCTCCAGGCGCGCGGATAATCAACGGCGCGTGAGTGTCGAGTTCAAAAAGAGTTTGTTTACACCAACTCCCGTGTTCACCCAACTTCCAGCCGTGATCGCTCCAGAAGACAACGATCGTATTATCCGTCAGGCCCAGCTCGTCCAGCCCAGCAATCAATCGTCCGACCTGCGCATCAACAAACGATACCGACGCATAATATCCGTGTCGAAGCTCACGCTGCTGTGACTCACTAAGAGGCTGTTCAAAGGGAGTGGGAGCATTCGCAAAGTCCATGTACCCGCGTAGCTCATAGAACCCACCCAGATTTCTGTCGCCAAAGGCAACCGGAGGCATCCCTTTGGGAATTTGAGGATTCTCCGCGAGCGGCAATGTAGCTCGATCGTAGAGATCCCAATACTGTTTTGGTGTAATAAACGGAAGGTGCGGTCGAATGTAACCCACGGCTAAAAAGAATGGTGATTCTGCCTCGGCGAGTTCTTTCATTTTGCGAAGAGCGTCCGAGGTTTGTTTTCCGTCGAAGTTCCTTTCATCCGGTTGCTCCTGAGCCTCAGCTGCCGGTCCGCGCATACGATCAATGGCGTTTTGCGGCTTGCCCTCACTCCGCATCTGTTGACGATATTCGGCAAGCGCTTGTACATTCTTTTGAGAATAGGCGACCACTCCTTGTGCGTTATGCGTCGGTTCGTCCCACGATGCTGCGTCTGGAAAGGGATTGTGGAAGATCTTGCCATACGCGACAGAACGATAGCCGTTCTGACGAAAGTACTGAGGCAACGTCACGACTGCCGGAGAAACCGTGCGCATCTCGGTGACTAGGTCCCACACACGTGTCGTATCTGGACGAAGCCCGGTGAGCAGAGAGACTCGCGAAGGATTGCACACAGCCTGCTGACAATAAGCCCGCTTAAACAAAACACTTGTAGTACTCAGTCGATCGATGTTCGGCGATTGGACGTGAGCTGCTCCATAACAACCCAGATCACATCGCATGTCATCAACGGCGATGAATAAGACGTTGGGCCGCTTGGAGGCAACATTCGCAAGTTGAATCTGACTTTCCGCCGCTTGCGGCTTCGCATGAAGGGTTGTGACGTAAAAGACGAAAAGTGAAACAGCGGTAAGAAGCGGCCAAGTTTTCATCGGTCATCGATCCCTTGCAATCCCCCCAAGTTTCATCAACACTTGAACTGATTCTACTTCACGCTTCCAAACTCAACAAATGAGGACGATCAAGAGTGCTCAACTTCGGCAGGCCTGTTTTGGCCCTCACCGCTAATGGCTCGCACTACTCGCGACGCGACACTCCCGCGAATTTGTAAATTCGCTAAACGGTAAAGTCAGCGCGCGGAGAGTTCATCACTCGTTCCGTCCCAGGCTGGCGAGATGATAGAGCTGTTTGACTGGTGCGATCTTGGAGACGAGCAAGATCTGAATAGGCAGGAGAATGAGGACAGAAGAATGGATTACCATTCTCTTGCCCTGATTCTTTTGCCTTGAACGAGTTTTGATTAACCGTCGGCTTTGGAAGAGAGATGATCATCAGCGTGAATATCTGCATTCCTTTGCGGGCTTCGCGCGAGAATGGATTTGGTTCCACGTTAGCGATGAGGGTTAACTGTTTTCCCGAGGCTCGCATGCGAGCTCGTTTCGGCCACAAAACCGGCCAATCGTCAAATAGCGATTAAGAAACTTCAGGGAATAACTAGTTTTGGCACCAAACGTGCATATTAGTCACTCTAACGATATGATGATCTTGGAAAGACTCTGTTTCGTCATTCGACTTCACCACCATGCTGCTTCGAACCAATGCAGCCTGAATCTTCAGAATTGAACGGTCGCCAAACCTTCAACATAAGATCCTAGCCATGAGAATCTCTACTACCCGAATAATCCGTCGCTCGTTCGCTCAAGTTGTGGCCGTCGCAATACTCACATCGAGCTTCGGTGTATCCGCCTGGGCTCGACAAGATGAGCCAACCTTAGCGCCTCCTATTGAGACAGTGACCGCCGAGCCGGAGGTCAATTCGACAACAGAGGATGTTCAGCCGACTTCACAGCCGCCGGCTGACGGAGATTTCGAGGAAGTTGAAGGAGCCACACCTCTGATGCAGGGTCCGGTGCATGAGGCCTTTGCAGAACGATTCAACGCTGAAGATGAAGATCCGATGGTGGTCTCCAAAGAGCCACCACCAATGATCGATGAACAACCACCTGAGTATCGACCCGATGGCGAAAACATCGAATGGATTCCTGGCTATTGGGGCTGGGACATTGCCTCTGACGATTTTGTTTGGGTCTCGGGTGTTTGGCGTCAGATACCTCCTGGGCAACAATGGATACCTGGCTACTGGACTCAGATCGATGAAGGCTGGCGCTGGATCAGCGGATTTTGGATGGCTGAAGCGAATGAGCAGATCGTCTATCTCCCACCGCCTCCGCAAAGCATCGACAATGGCCCGAGTTCACCGGCACCTGGTCCCGACCATTTCTGGGTCGCGGGCTATTGGGGCTACAATGCAAACAGTAGCTATGGATGGCAATCCGGTTATTGGCATCCTTGCCAACAAAACTGGGTCTGGACTCCAGCGCGATACATTTGGACACCCAGCGGTTATGTTTATCGAGCCGGTTACTGGGATTTCGAAGTCAACAACCGCGGCATGCTGTTCGCGCCGGTTGCGTTCCAATCGGGATTCAACCGCGTCTATCGTCCAACTTATGTAATCGAAACCAGTCCGCTTCTGTTTGCGAATCTCTACGTTTCGCCAGGAGCTAGTTATTACTACTTCGGATCAACCTACGCGCATACGACTCGTCGTCCATGCTATCCTTGGGTGTCGTACTACCAACACGGGTACGATCCGATGTTCTCGTATTATGCCTATCAACAATCTCACCGCACTTGGCTGCGAGGCGTGTCATCGTTGCAGCATCAGATTGCAGCAGTGCCATTCTCTGGAAACGGCCATCGCTTCACAGTCGCCGACCAACTGCGCCTAAATCGTGGGATCAATCCTGGTCATGGGCTCAACCACGGGCAACCTGGACTTCCTGGGCAACCTCAAGTCATCAACCCTGGCGGTCACTTAAACGGAACGCATCACGGTCCTAACTCGATGTTTCACGTTGCTTCATTGACATCGCTAGCCGCAAAGAACAATCAGAAGGTAGACTTCAAAACACCTTTTGCAGTCAAGTCAGCGACTCAAGGCGCTCCAAACAACATCGCAAACGCAGCGCAGTTTAATGCGTTCTCCAAGAAGCGACGCGACCTTGAAGCTCCACTTAACCCATTGGACAAGGCAAACGCATTGGTTCAATCCAATACAACCAATCTTCGCGATCCTAAATCACAGCCAGCGGTTAATCCAACGCTGAAGCAGATTGAGTTGATTAAGCCGCAGGATAAGTCGCGACTTCCACGCGATCTGAAGATTGGCTCGGGAGTTAGTGCGTCGACTTTTGCCAAGTCGAGTGGCATTCCGACAAACTCGGCCACAGGTGTGAACGGCTCGACGAATTCGAAGGGTCCATCCGGAATCGGTTCCAATATTACAGGCACAAACGTTGGTGGCGCCAGCGGAACAGGAACAAATGTTCTGGGCGGTGCTGGTACAAAACCCAATGACTCGGAACCCAACAAAAACGCGAACGCAAAACGACAACGTGAAACGCAGCAGTTCTCGCAGCTATTCGGCGGCAACGATAAAACGCCTTTGGATACGAAGCAACTTGAATCGTTGCGATCATCGAACCCATTCAACAAGAATGTTGGCTCGCTGCCAGGAAACACCAAGGGTACAAACAACCCGACTGTAACAGGCTCGCCGAAGACAGGACAAGGCTCAGGTGGTGGAATCGGCAGTGGTCAAGGCAACGTGGGCAACAGCGGAAATAGAAACCCTGGTCGAGGCAATGTACCTGGTAACAATAATGTTCCTGGTAATAACAGTCTTCCGGGCAACAATAAGCTTCCTGGTAACGTTCCAGGAAACAAGGTTCCCGGCAACGTTCCAGGCAACGGTAACCTTCCCGGCAGCAACCTTCCCGGCAGTAACAAAGCTCCTGGTAACAAAGGCTCAGGCGGCAATGTTCTTGGAGGCAACATACTTGGCGGTGCAGGGCAGGGCGGTAACGCAAGTCCTAAGCCAAACACAGGTGGATCAGGCTTGCCGGGCGGAGTACTTGGCGGATCCAAACCTTCCGCTGGAACGGGCGCGCCTCAAGGTGGTGGAACAGTCTTCAAACCAGCTACAAACCCTCCGACAACCGGCGGTAATAGCGGTGTGCAAGGTAGTGGTCTTGGTAGTGGAGGAGTCTTTGGCGGCGGTCGACCCAACAATGGAAACCCCGGTACCGGAAGCCCCAACAATGGCGCTCCTAAGAATGGCACTCCGGGCAACGGTTCTCCGGGTAATGGTGCTCCGAACAATGGTGGATTCAGGCCCGGAACAAATGGCGGCAACAATGGTGGCAGCGGCAACAACGGAGCGGGTTCAAACAAGGGTGGTGGAAACCGACCTGGCGGAACTGGGCTTGGTTCAGGCTTAGGTAGTGGCGGCCTGAGTAGCGGAGGTTTGGGTGGAGGCGGCCGCAGTGGTGGTGGACTAGGAAGCGGTCTAGGCGGAAGTGGTAGTACTCCCGGTAGTAACTTGTCTGGTGGAAATAAGGGTACGATCGGCGGTGGAAACACTGGCGGCAATCGACTCGGCGGTAATCCAGGAGCAAACTCGGGTGGCGGTCGCTTGGGCGGCAATGGCAATCGAGGTGGAAACGGCGAAGATAAGGGCCCTAAGAAGTAGTTCGCCTGTCGCAACTAGAGAACGCGGGTAGATTGGTGCATGCACAAACTCGAATAATCGAAGCACCTTGTACCCATCTCCCGCAGTAGGCAGTTCATGGACGGTCAACATCATGGCACCAGCACAACTCCTCAGTCAACCAACACGCTCGGCAGTAAAGTTGAACTGATCTGGAAGCGCCGACACACACTGATCGCCATTGTTGCTGTCCTCGGAATAGCAGCCTACGTTTGGCTTCAGTTTGTCCAGGGCAATGCGAGGTTGGCTAGCTGGCCGCTGTGGATCGTCCTTGTGATTGGTGGCATTCCACTAGTCTCGGAACTGATCATCAAAATGTTCCACCGCGAGTTCGGTTCGGACCTGTTGGCGGGAATCTCAATTGTTACAGCGGTTCTTCTCGACGAGCCGCTCGCAGGGGCGTTAGTCGTCCTCATGCTCTCCGGCGGCGAAGCTCTTGAGTCCTATGCCGTTCGACGCGCCTCTTCTGTCCTAGACGCGCTCGCGCGGCGCATGCCTTCGGTAGCTCATCGCAAAACTTCGACTGGCATGAAAGATATTGCACTCACCGAAGTCGTGGTGGATGACTTGCTGGTCGTTTTGCCTCACGAGTCGTGCCCTGTTGACGGCGTGGTTGTCGAAGGCCACGGCAATATGGACGAAGCTTATTTGACTGGAGAACCCTACCAAGTCTCGAAATCGGTGGGCTCGGACGTACTCTCGGGTGCAGTCAACGGCGAGTCAGCGCTGACTATCAAAGCTACGCGACTACCTATCGATTCTCGGTACGCTCGCATCATGGAAGTGATGCAACGTTCGCAACAAAGTCGTCCCAAGATGCGTCGCTTAGGCGATCAACTCGGTGCGTTCTACACACCACTAGCTTTGGCGATCGCTGGTGTCGCTTGGCTAATAAGCGGCGAAGCGATTCGTTTCTTGAGCGTTCTAGTTATCGCGACGCCTTGTCCGCTGCTGATAGCGATTCCCGTAGCCATCATCGGATCGATCTCACTTTGCGCCAAGCGAAGCATCATCGTGCGCGATCCGGCCATTTTGGAACAGCTCGGCGGTTGCAAGACGATGATCTTTGACAAAACGGGCACGCTAACCTACGGCAAGCCCAACTTAGTGGAGCAACACGTTGTCTCCGAAGCCGACTCGAAAAAGACTTTGCAGATAGTCGCGAGCTTGGAACAGTACTCGAAACATCCGCTCTCCTCGGCGATTGTACTTGCTGCGCAAGAAGCCAAACTTCAGCTATCCAGCGTCGATGTTCTCGCAGAGAAACCTGGCGAAGGATTGATTGGTACTATCGCAAGTCATGAAGTGCGCGTTACCAGTACGAAGAAGCTACTCGCCGAGCAACCGCAAGCTCAAAGCCTTCTGCCAGCGCCCACTGGAGGCCTGGAGTGCGTGATCATCATCGATGGCAAATATACTGCGACCTACCGTTTTCGCGATGAGCCTCGTTCGGAAAGCGCGTCCTTCATCGAGCATCTTTCGCCGAAACATGGCTATGAAAAGCTAATGTTGGTTTCGGGCGATCGACTTTCTGAAGTCGAATACTTGGCCAATCGAGTCGGAATTCAAGAAATCTACGCTGGAAAAAGTCCCGAAGAAAAACTGACGATCGTTCGCAATGAAACAAGCAAGGCCAAGACCTGTTACGTGGGCGATGGAATTAACGACGCACCCGCAATGATGGCAGCAACCGTTGGTATCGCCATGGGTCAAGAGAACGAGGTGACCTCGCAGGCGGCCGGAGCTGTCATCATGAACAGCATGCTAGGTCGCGTCGATGAGCTAATCCATGTTGGTCAAAGGATGCGTAGAATCGCTTTGCAAAGTGCCGTGGGTGGCATGGCGGTCAGCGTCTTGGGCATGTTCGCTGCCGCGTTGGGATACTTGCCGCCAGTCGCTGGTGCAATTCTTCAAGAGTTGATCGACGTAGTCGCTGTACTGAATGCACTGCGCGCAGCGTGGCCACCGCAAGAGATCTCCGACTATGAGAAGTAGGTCAAACTCCAGCCGGGTTTGACCACGTTTGACTTTCAAGACGCAAGTGAGGTTGTTGCTGGACAGAGACCATCCTGTACATCCTGCCTATCCATGTACATTCAGAAGCGAACATCGATATACAGGATTTACAGGATGACAGTTGATCCAACCTGTAGTTTGACGGCTCGCTACTTCGGTTCAGAATTTCAGAACTGCTCACTCAAACAAATCGCTCAGTCATCCCTGGTTCTTTCCGGCAGATAAGAACCTACAACGGCAGCACGGATGCTTTGAGCACGGTTCGCTGGACGGCTAAGTCATGTTGATAGCTGTAGTCGTTTTGCTTTTGGCTTCGATTGACTTGCGCCATATCCGCTGCATCAGCTACATAGCGAGAATACTTGGGAAGCTCGATATCCTGATATCCCGCTTTGTAATCGCCGCGAGGCTTGCTGAGTGCCAATCGAACGGAGGGATTGTCCAGAGGTTGAATGTGAAATGTTCCTTCGGTTCCGCAAACCACTAGGTGGCGACGAGCAAACCCTTCGACCTCCATGGCGCTCGATTTGATCGATGAGATCGCTCGTGGATACTCCAGGACAGCCAGCATGTTGTCTTTGAGTTGATCCTTCTGACCGGATGCATGCTGCGAGTGTGCCGAAACTCGATCGGGTTCACCTAGTATCCCAACTACCAAATCGATCAAGTGGCAGCCTAACTCAAACATCATCCCACCAGGATAGATTGCCAAGCTATCGCGGTCCGATTTGGGCAGCACTTTGCTCATCACTGCGTGAACTTCAAAGATCTCGCCGAGCCAACCTTGGGATAACATCGTCCTTAGAAGTAGCACCGCTGGGTTGTAGCGGTACATATATCCCATCTGTACCATCAACTTCTGTTGTTCGGCTATCTTCAGCAGTTTCTCGAACTGCGGCAACGACTCTCCCGCTGGCTTATCCAGGTGAATGTGCTTTCCCGCAGCGATGCAATCGTGAGCCGCGGCGAGGCATTCTTTGGGTGATGTCTCAATCAACACGACGTCCAACTCGGGATAGTTGAGCAGTTGCTCCTGAGTCATCCAGGGCACATCTTTGAACGCCGGTTGTCCACTCGCCTGCTCTCGAAGAGCACGATTCGATTCGACGATTCCAACAACTTCATAGTCCGCGGACTGCTTGTAGACCGAAAGCTTTGAGGCATGTCCGTGGGCCACGCCGATCTGGCCGACTTTAAGTTTGCGCTGAGCTGTTGCGATTGCCTGCGAGGCGACTGCACTTGCCAACAGGGTAGCAGCGGGGAAAAAGCCTCGGCGTTTCATCGTGATCTCCAGTGTGTTTAACCGAGCAATCGGTCTTTATGGGATTTAAAGGCCGAAGGGTCGACACACAATGTTGATGTATCGCCGCCTTCGGGGCTCAACTGCTCAACGGCCTCAAAACCGGGGCTTGTCAGCCCCGGCAGAGGATGTGTCGGCACTTCGTGCCTTAAAAACCGTCCCTCGCTAACGCAGCGGGTTGGGATTAAAGCAACACCCCTCGCTAACGCTCTTCCGCTTCGGGTTGGGATTAGATCAACAAGCCGTAGCACTTCGGATTGTGCAACCTAGCCCACTTAGCCTACTTTCGAATCAGATCCATAAGATCTGCGGTGGAAAGCTTGCCTGCGGCCTGACTACCTTCGAGAATACCCGCTACAAGATCGCGTTTGCTGTCGTGCAACTTGAGGATCTCTTCCTCAATCGTACCTTTCGCAATCAAGCGATAGACCATCACAGGTTTGTCTTGACCGATGCGGTGCGCGCGGTCGGTGGCTTGATCTTCAACGGCTGGGTTCCACCATGGATCGGTGTGAATAACATAGTCCGCAGCGGTTAAGTTCAATCCAGTTCCACCGGCCTTTAACGAGATCAAGAACACATCGCCGTTTCCATTTTGAAATTCGTCGACTCGCTTTTGCCGATCTTTCGGAGTTGTGGAACCGTCCAAGTACTGGAACGATATTCCCTCTTCGGTCAGCATTTGTCGAATCAGCTCAAGATGCGTTACGAACTGGCTGAATACCAAAACTCGGTGGCCTTCTTCTCGCAATTCCAAAAGCGTCTCGGCAAGTTGTTGAAGCTTGGAAGATCGCCCAGGCCAGTCGCTGTGAACAAGCTTGGGGCTACAGGATAACTGTCGCAATCGTGTGAGCAGAGCCAACATCTTGAAGCGTTGGTCCTGAATGTCGCTCAGCTTGGCGATTTCATCCAGCTCTCCCACGGCCGATAGTCGAACGCGGTTGTAGACTTCACGCTCTTCGGGCGTCAAATCGATGTAGAGGTTTGTTTCGGTGCGTGGCGGTAAGTCCTTGAGCACCTCTTGCTTGGTCCGTCGCAATACGAAGGGCT
>CAUJKA010000162.1 GCA_963204965.1 Planctomycetota bacterium
AGGAAGACTACAAGCAAGCCTTGCCCAAGAGCTTGGAACTCATGCGATCGGCATTCCCTCGCTAACGCTTTTTGATATTGATATTTTTTCTGGGATTTCGGGCCGAAGGTCCAGCAATTTACATAGCCCAGCCCATCGGGCCCGTTGGGCTGGGCTAGGTAAACGGTCAGGGCTTCGCCCCTAAAACCAAATAGCCCAACTTCAATACTAACGCAGTGGGTTGTGAAGCAGCTGTCCCTCGCTAACGCAGCGGGTTGGGAAAAGACAAAAGTTGCGGTAGCTTGTCGCATCTGCAACGCAGAGAGCATTTTTCTGAGCTTTCGCAATTGTCGAGCTGAGCAACTGGCGATAGTATTCTGGAGTGCGATGTCCGATTTGAGGGGTGTCGCACGATCCTACCTCAAAGCCACTGCCTGGAGAACCACGTTAGTTCTCGCTTCGGCTGCGTTCTCGTTCGCGCCGCGGATTACCTCAAACACGAGCGGTAGTCTTTGCAGTGGCATTCCTACCCGCCAGCAGAAATCAGATCACGATGGAAACGACCACACTTGAATCAACTGAACTTAAGGCTTTAGAAAACAAGACGACGAAGCTCGGCGTCAAAGCATCGACGGAACCAGCCTTAACGCCGATTGATAGAAACGCAAAACAGACTTTCATGAACAAGCACTTCCCTGAAGGAGTTGACTGGGGAGTTGTTGCTTGGATTGCCGTAGTACACCTTGGCGTCCTGGCAGCGCCTTGGACTTTCTCATGGCAAGGCTTAGTCGCAATGTTTGCCTTGTACTGGTTGACGGGAGGCATCGGCATTTGCTTGGGCTTCCACCGACTGATTAGCCACGGCAGCTTTCAAACATACAAACCGATGCGATGGCTGATCGCTTGGATCGGCGGCTTGGCTGGAGAAGGTTCCGCCATACAGTGGTCCGCGAATCATCGTATCCACCATGCGAAGAGTGATCACAACGGCGATCCGCATTCGCCGCGCGAAGGATTCATGTGGAGTCACGCGCTGTGGTGTATGCAACGATCCAATCCCGAATCGCGTCGAGCACTTCACGAACGCTGGGCTCCCGACTTGCTAGCCGATCCCGTTCTTCGATTCCTTGATCGCACGTTTTTGCTTTGGCAAGTAGTTGTAGCTGCGGGCATGTTCGCGCTGGGCTACTTCACTAGTGGAGTGCAGATGGGTTTGTCATTGTTGATCTGGGGAGTCTTTGTTCGCATGACCATTGTGCTGCATGCAACTTGGTGCATTAACTCGGTGACTCACGTTTGGGGATACAAGACGTACGACAACGGCGACGATAGTAAGAACCTATGGTGGGTCGCGTTGATTACCTTTGGCGAAGGCTGGCACAACAACCACCATGCGTACCAACGAGCGGCAAACTATGGTCATCGTTGGTGGGAGATTGATACCACCTACATGACGATCTGGACGATGGAGAAGCTCAAGCTGGTTTGGAGCGTCGCTCCCATTCCTCCGAAGGCGCTGGAGATCCTGCGGCAGAAGCGGAGCAGGCTTGAGACTTGAGGCTTGAGGATCGGGAGTCTGGATTCACAATCGGCAGGAGTTTGACCTACCCGGAGCGCTGGGTAGGTTCTTATCTGCCGGAAAGAACCAGAGCGGACTGACCAATGCGGTAAGTTCAGCGCTCATGGATGAACATTACCGTAGGAAAGATATTCGTCCTGCAAGTGTGCTTTTTTAACTAAGTCAACGCTGGTCAATCCCGGCAGGAGTTTGACCTACCCGGAGTTAGTCGGCTTGCTGACGACTTGCCCGCGGCATAAGCTAATGCGATCCAAGCCAATCCATTTGGCCATGCTTGGACCACGCTTTGGCCCTTGCCTTCTAAATCTCTGCGGACGCACAAGATGAAACTTGCTTTCTTTGCGATATTGTTGACTCTCTCGGTTCTTTCGTTGAGCGCAACGGCTCAGGACCGCGTCTCTGGAATCGAATTGCAGCATCGAAGCAAGACGCTCAAGCCCGGGCAGAACTTCTACGAGTTCGTTAACGAAGGCTGGCTGAAGAACACTCCAATTCCAGCGGATCAATCCAACTATGGATCGTTTTCATTGCTGGATGATGAGGCCAAAGAGGCGATTAGAAAGTTGATCGAGCAAGCGGCAGCTTCGAAACCCGCCCCTGGAACAGACGCTCAACGCGTGGGCGACTTCTTCAAGAGCTACACCGACGTCGCTCGACGCAATGAATTGGGACTCAAGCCCATTCAGCCGCTGCTGGACGAGATTAACGCTGTGAAGAATCCAAAGCAGCTTTCGGTCATGACCGCCAAGCTCATTCGCATGGGCGTCGGTGGTCCGATGGGCGTGTTCGTTGGGCAAGATGCAAAGAAGAGCGATCAGTACACCGTTTACTTCGGTCAAGCTGGTTTAACTCTTCCTGATCGTGATTATTACCTCAAGGACAACCCACAATTCAACAAGGCTCGCGCGGATCTGAAGCTGTTCATCGAGGACATGCTGACGATCGCCGGACATCCCAATGCTAAGCGAGCCGCTAACAATGTTTATAAGATCGAGCACTCCTTGGCTTTGATTCAATGGGACCGAGTCAAGAACAGAGATCCCGAAGCGACTTACAACAAAGTCACTTTGGCTGAACTGAATGAACTGTTGAGCAGCGTGTCGATGACCGAGTTTCTCTCGGAAGCCAGTTTGAGCAAGCAGCAGGAGTTTGTTGTCCGCCAGCCAGACTATTTCAAGTCGCTCAACGCCATCCTCATGGCGACTGGCATCCAGCAATGGAAAGACTACTACACCTATCGAGTCATTAATGCCTTTGGAAGCGAACTGACTGAGACCATCGAAAAGCGGCATTTCGATTTTCACTCGGCCGCACTCAGCGGAATTGAAGAGCAGAAGCCGATGTGGCGTCGCGGTGTTGAAGCCTGCAATGGTGTGTTGGGAGAGATCGTCGGCAAGCTGTATGTCGAGAAGCACTTTCCGCCCGAGGCCAAAGCGCGAATGGAGCAATTGGTCAGCAATCTCAAGGCGGCTTACGCTAAGCGAATCGATAGCCTGGATTGGATGAGTCCCGTCACCAAGAAGCAAGCTCATGAGAAGCTGTCGAAGTTTACTTCAAAGATTGGCTATCCGAACAAATGGAAAGACTATTCCAAGCTGGAGATCAAAGGCGAGGATTTGGTAGGCAACTACATGCGATCGCGCGAGGTTGAGTACCAGCGTCGCGTCGATCGACTGGGCGGTCCCATCGATCGCGACGAATGGATGATGACGCCTCAGACGATCAACGCCTATTACAGCGCTACGATGAATGAAATCGTCTTTCCAGCAGCGATTCTTCAGCCACCGTTTTTCAATCTTCAAGCCGACGATGCCGTCAACTACGGCGGGATCGGAGCAGTGATTGGCCACGAGATCAGCCACGGCTTTGACGACAAGGGCAGTCAGTATGATGGCGACGGCAACCTGCGACGTTGGTGGTCGACAGACGACCGCGCTGAATTCGAACGTCGCGCGGATGCGTTGGTAAAGCAGTACGACGGTTACAAGCCTTTCGCTGACATGAATGTCAACGGCAAGTTTACTTTGGGCGAAAACATCGGCGACCTGGGTGGCATGGCTGTGGCTTACGAAGCTTACAAGATTTCGTTGATCGGTAAGGAGTCGCCAACGATCGATGGTCTAACTGGTGAGCAGCGGTTCTTTATGGGCTGGGCCCAAATTTGGCGACGACTTTATCGCGAGCCCGAACTGCGCAAGCGTTTGGTGCAAGACCCGCACTCGCCAAGCGAGTATCGTTGCAATGGAATTCTCTCTAACATGGATGCGTTCTACGAGTGCTTCAGCATCAAGCCAGGCGACCCCATGTACATCGCTCCCGAGAATCGCGTGCGCATCTGGTAGGGTAGCGAGGTAGGGTGTGGTTGAGGAACGAAACCCACCATCTCTTTCCTGCTTCCCTGTATGTAATGTCCCTACGCAAAAGGAAAGCTTGCATCCAGAGGCGACTGGCTTAGATCGGCCAAGAAAGACGCGATCCGGTCAACGACAACTTGAGTCAGTGCCTCGCCTTTACTGGCAGAAGCAAGATGCGGATTGCCCGATCCGCTGTTGGTAGTTAGAAGGTGCCAAGGTCGGCTAAGTCCTACCCAACCTTGTTGCAACGCTTGAAAGCGGAGTGGCCTAGTTTGTCCATCGTCGGCTTGCAAGCTACCGTCGGATCGCAAGCGAACCAAGTCTGGTCGAAACGCCATAATCACCGAGGTCTCCAATTCTCCGGCATGATCTTCGGCATGTTGGCAGATTTTGCTGGCTGCATCTTTGACCATCTGAAACCAATTGCACAAGAATATGTGCACCGACGTTTGGCCGTAGAGCTCCCGGAGCATGGGCTTGAATTCATTGCCGCCATGACTGTTGAAGATCAACAGCTTTTGAATCCCGGCTCCTTCCAAGGACTGCACTAAATCGCGGAGAATCAGGTGTACCGTGGATGGCTGTAGATTCATTGCCAGCGGAAACTGGCGCATGTTGGTCTCAGTACCGTAAGGAATTGCAGGCAGTTGGACAAGCTTGGCACCCAGTTGGCAAGCCGCTTCACAACATCGATCGGCCAAGTGCCAAGCTTCAAGTGTATCCGTTCCGTAAGGTAGGTGAAGATTGTGTGGTTCGGTCGCACCCATGGGTAAGACGGCAACTTGAGGCTGCAAATTCCGAACGTCTTCTAGGGTCATCTCTTCTAGGAGCCAATGCTTGGACCGAACAAATGTCATCGATGTGTGCCTTGAAATTGTGAAGATAGTCCGAATGCAAAACAGGTTGCCGGTCGCGTTGCTGGCTGAGCACAGGTGGGGTGTAACCAAGTGGCCAGTCCAGCGAGCCTCGCAGGCTGCGGTTTCTTTGTCAAGAATCTCGAGACCGCCGCGCAAGAAATTCTTGTTGAAACCTTGCGAAAAATGGAAAACCGAAGACGGGCAAGGTTGGCGGTCTAAGGGCGAAATCAGTTTGGTTTTACGTTGTCAACTAAAATTGCCGATACTGCCCAGACGCCGCCTATTTTAAGTCTATCGAATGTACATTAGGATCAATCCTGCGGCCGCTTCTGATGATAGCAATACAACCCGATAATCGGCGAGTCGCCCGCAGTGCTACAGAATTCCCAAACTACGACGCTTGCAAGAAACACGACCAAGCGGCGACAAGTCCCCGAGTTTAGGCTTATGATTTCACCAACCGGCAGTGTGGCTAAACGCAAAGACGATGGCACATTGCGAGTTCGATCACGACTGGGGAAGTACCGTATCGAGCGACGTTTGGCTGAAGGTGGTTTCGCGTACGTCTATCAAGCTTTGGATACGGTCGAAGGAGTTCGCGTCGCTCTGAAGATGCCTCACCAGAGCATTGTGACGCCAAGCATGTTGGAGATGTTTCAGCGCGAAGCCAGACTGGTCGCGAAGCTGGATCATCCAAACATCCTTCCCATTAAGGATGCGAACTTCATCGATGGTCGATTTGTGATCGCAAGTCGCTTGGGCGAGCAGAGCTTACAAGACCGTATGCGAAAACGGATCGCCTTTGAGTCGGCGCTAGAAATGGTCCTTCAAATCGTATCTGCGGCCGCTTATGCTCACAGCCAACGAATCATCCATTGCGATATCAAACCCGACAATCTGCTGTTTGTGAATGGCCGCTTGCAATTGGCTGACTTTGGAATAGCTCGAGTGGCACAAAAGACCATCAAAGGATCGGGTTCGGGCACAGTCGGTTACATGGCACCCGAGCAAGCGATGGGGAAGCCGAGCGCGAAGAGCGATGTATTCTCACTAGGTCTTTTGACGTACAAGATCATTACGGGGCATTTGCCTGAATGGCCTTTTGAGTGGCCCTTCCAAGGTGCCGCCAACTTGCGTCGCAAAGCGCATCCTGATTTGATCGCCATCATTCGCAAGTCGTTGGAAGTGCGTCCGAGCAAGCGATACAAAGACGCCAATGAAATGCTTTCGGCTCTGCAAAAAGTGCGACGCAAAGCACTTCTCTTTCACCGCCGGCATCGAACTCCCGCGGCATAGTGCGAGCTTTTTGGTGCCCGGGCGTCCCGCCCGTCCCGAAGCAACCAACTTCGATCCGCCCATATTTGCCCTCACCGCTTATGGCCCGCATTACTCGCCACGCGACTCGGGAACAGGCTTGAGGAGTGAGACTCAAGGCTTGAGTTGGAGTTCAACAAACGTACCTACCCAGGTAATTGAGCTGCAAAAGCTGTTTGACAAGTCAATCGCTAGCGGCAATGTATCGCCCTCTGGGCTGGAGAAAGCACTGTCCCGACTATAGCGAGAAGCCTAAAGTACCGACCGGGCAAGCCGGTGGGATTTTTGTGCGACTAACGTGCGATGGTGATATCGCGATAGACTGGCGTGACTTGTGAGTCTTGTCGTGAGACTCGCAAATTGGCTTCATCGACGGCTTCGGCATTGCTGCAAGATTCAGCTAAAGCGACTTTGTTGTACTGCAACAAGGTGCCCTTTTCGAAGTGAATATTGCGAAGGGCCAGCGAATACTCAATCTGCGCTTGATGGTAACGCAGTCGAGCGTCCAATAAGCGGCGATGTGTTTCCAGGATTACGTCCAGCTCGGGCGTGTTTCCGCTGGCTTGACGGTCTTCGAGTGCGTTGAGCTGCTTAACAATGGCATCCAAGCGGAGCATTTGTAGCTTCGAATTCTCGAAGGCTCGCTTCGACTCACTGATGGCGTTGCTTAGTCCTAAGTGAACGGCTCGCTCCTGTTCTCGCAACTGCTCGTGAGCCCTCGCTAATCCAAGCTCCGAATTGCGCACGGCGGCGTGAGCTCTACGGAAGCCAACGGGTAGCGTGTATTCCAATCCGGCTTGAATCTCTTGTAGATCACGATCAAAAAAGTCGCTGCCATTGGAGTTGTCTAACAGTCGATCACCGAATCCACGAATGCGATAACGACCGATGATGTCAAGCTGAGGCTTCAGGAAGTTTCGGTTGGCAATCAGCTCAAGTTCGTTTTGCTTGATGATCCATCGTTGACGACGTAGTTCCTCGCGATAGGTGAGAGCGTCGTTGATCGCGGAATCCCAATCAAAAATGACTGGAGCTTCCGCGGGTTGGTCGGCTGGTCGAATGATGCGGCCGTCGTTAATTGGTAGGCCAATCAGCAACCGCAGCTTTCGTTCGGCCATGCGCACGCCGCCACTGCCACGAAACGTTCCACCCGAAGATCCGTTGTTGGTTCTAGTTCCGTCGAGAGGTCGGCCATTGATCGCATCAACAATCTCAGCCTGGAAACGATGGACTTGCTCTTCAGCTTGAGCGATATCGCCAGCGCTCGTATCTTTGCGATTCTTTCGTCGAGCTAACGTTTCCTCGGCTATGTTGCGAAGGTCGATCTTGGCTTCGAGATCACGGTAAGCGAAGTACAAATCCCAGTAGGCATTTTCAACTTCTGCAGTGAGGTCGCGAACCGCTCGTTCGAACTCCACTAAGCTGATGTCGGTTCTGGTCCGTGCCAAAAGAACACCGTTGAGCACTCCAGGCTGAGCGCCTGGGCCGGCGATCCGATTGAATTCGCTTCCAGCGCCTTGCAGCAAAGGCTGTCGCATCTCAGCTTCGAAGAGAGACTCCCAGCTTTGACGTCCAAGTCGGTTGCCGCTTTGGTTGTTGTTGTCGGCAAGAGTCACATTACGAAAGCTCATCAACGCGCCGGTTGCCGAGCGTTTCGAGACTCCCACTTGAGCTGTGTTCAGGGCTTGGTTGTAATTGCCGTTAACACCAAAGAACTGGTTGTTAAAGCGTCGGTTGTTGGCTTCGAAGAAGTTGTTGGCAAAAAAGTTTGCATCAAAGGCGCTGAGCGCCGCCTCTTCGCCGCCTCGAGGATTTGTGTAGGTCAACGCGGGATCAAGTTTCGTGACGGTTGTTTCTGGCGATCGAAGTACGGTCGCGCCTAAGTCCCTCATGACCTTCGAAGAGGCCAGCGCTTGCGAGATGCACTCCTCTAAGCTCATTGGAAAAACGAGCTCGCTGGTTAACGTAGATTCGTCAATGTCCAGCGGCGAGATTGGCTCGGCTACGTCGTGCTCGCAATCATTGCAGAGCTTTGCCGACGCGAGCTTCAATTGCTCGGGGCCACACGCAGGCTGGCTGGGCGGCGCTTGGCAGTAGTTCACATCGTGCAGTCTCTGGCGAAGCGAATTGAGACCGCAACCAGTCATTGCGCTAGTCAACGCTCCGGCCAAGAGAAGCCTAGTTGATAATTTTCGTGTCCACCGCATGCCGGGCGCGCTAGCTTTGTTGGTTTGTTGAGATCCTATACCCCAACTCTGGTTTTCGACTTTACCGACCAATCCGGATAAATCAATTTTGCCGCTTGTAGGGAGAAAAGGTCGCTAGCCTGGGACGGGTTGTTGCTGGCTATCCGCAACTTGCTGGTTTGAACTCCGCGGATAACTAAGATAGGGGGATCACTCCATTCCTGTTCAAGTTAGGGCTCGTAGCGGATGATTGCCGGCATTGGCCTAGAACAGATCGATAGCATTCTTGACCAGCTAGATAGCATTGGCCGGGAAGAGCGTTCTCGCAGCCAGTTCTACGAGACCTTACTTCATCGTTTGAAGCTGTTGCTAAATGCACAAGCCGCGGCTTGGTTGATTCCCTTAGGATCGAAACCTACAGGAACACAGCCGTCTGGACCACAGGCGTCAGGACCTCAGCCATCTGGATCACCGACTTGGAGTATCGCAGCCTGTGTTGGTACCGTCAGTCTTTCGGAAGAGCTACTGTCCGAGCTTCGGTCGTTGAATCGAGACAACGCTTGGTCGCAAGCTCCATCGGCTTCCGAGATCGTTGTTGGATCGCAGAAGGACGCTGATAGAGGTGCGCTGTACGTTCGCTTGAACTCGGCGGTTGACTCGTCTTCCGCGCGCGACCTAGTGCGTTTGATCGAGGCTTTTGTAGAGATCATCGTTCAACGCAATCAGCGCGATGATGGAGATTTCTTACAAAACACCTTACCGAGCTTTCACCGATCGTTGGGGACTTTATCTCAGTCGACCGATATCCGGCAGGCTGCGATGATCGTGTCGAATGACTTGCAGGACATACTTAACGCAGACCGAGTATCGTTGGTTCGCATTCGTTCAGGGGAAGCTAAGTTGCTAACGGCGAGCGGTGTTATTCACACAGCTCTGTCCACGGAAACGACAAGGCACATTCAAGAGATCTGTCAACGAGCGGCAATCGCGAAGCAGCCTCTGGTACATGTAGACAAGTCAACGCAGACGAGTGGCTCGCCGTCGTTGTATCACCATATCGCCATTCCATTGCGGGGCGCTAGTTCTGCTTATGCTCATGAAAATGCTAACGATAACGATCTAGAAGACGACCAAGATGTTCTGCTGTTGCAATGGCACGAGCATGAACGATTCTTGATTGGTCTGTCATGGATGCAGTACATTGTCTCACCGTTGGCTTCCCAATGGCAAGCGCAGCGCCGACTTCATAGCCAACCAACTGTCCGTAGATGGCTGAGATGGGTTGGCCTATCTGGAGTTGAAGGGGCTCGAGCTGAAGGGGCTCGAGCTGAAGGGGCTGGAGTTAGGCCTGCTGGGCGTCGGTACTCCAAACGCTGGCGGAAAATCGCTTTGGGTCTGGGCTGTTGTGGAATCGCTCTCTGGGGATTGACTCGGCCTTGTGATTTTCGCATCGAGATGGAGGGAGTGCTCGAGCCGTCATCGCAGAGAACGGTTTATGCTGCCTACGATGGCTACGTCGATCAACTGCTGGTTGACGATAATTCGGAAGTATTGCAAGGCCAGACAATCGCCGTCATGCGTTCGCCTCAACTGGATTTACAAATCCAAGAGGTTCGAGGCGAATTGCGAGCCAATCGTGAGCGAGAGCAGGCTTTGTCGTTAAGCCTCAATCAAGTTTCGGGCGATGGAAGTGAAGGCCAAGCTAAACAACAGGCGATAGCTTCGGAGCTTAAGTTAGTTCGCATTCAGCAACAGACTTCTCAATCGAAACTTGACGCTCTTGAAGCCGAGTTTAGTCGCTTAACGCTGACGTCGCCCATTGATGGAGTCATCGTCTCGCGCGAGATTGCTCGCATGTTAGACTCGCGGCCCATACGTCGTGGTGACGCGGTTGTTCGCGTGGCAGATCCGAGTGATGGATGGCGACTAGCGATACGCATTCACGATGCCGATGTGAGCCACGTGAAGTCGTATCTCGAGCAAGCCAAGAGTGTCGGCGAAGATGAGATTCGAGAGATCGAGTTTGTTATAGCTTCGCAACCGCGAGAGCGCTTTCATGCTCGCTTGAATTGGTTGGCACCCAGTGCGAGAAATCCAGATGGCCAGGGTGTGGTCTTAGATGCTTTGGCGGAGGTTGAACCAGCCGCAGAGCAGTATGCTCACATGGGAGCCACGGTGCACGCCTATTTCGTCGCTGGGAAAAAGCCGTTTTGGTATGTGTGGTCGCGACCGTTATGGGATGCAGTGTTAAGAAAGGTTGGGTTCTAAAGAATGCTTCGAATCGATGTTCTTCGTGAGACTCCCGCCTTTGGCCGCTCGCTTGCATTGCGTGTATGTTTCGCACTTTGGTTGATGGTGACATTACCGCTGGTGCAATGTTCGCAAGCTCAGGACGATAAACCGGCCGAGTCACTTCCAAACAAAGAAGGTAAAAGCGACACTAGTATTGCTGTTGAAAATGCACTCCTGAAAACGCTGGAGACTACGACGCTGTCGGCGGAGGTCGCTGGTCGCATTGCCGAATTGAATATCCAGGAAGGGAATCGAGTCACGGCGGGACAGCTTCTTGGAAAGGTGAACGACCGCGCAGTACTGTTGCAGCTTCAGCAGGCAAAGACTGCGATGGCTCGTACCCGGTTGAAGCATGAGTCCGATATTGAATTGCGGCTCACGCAAACGCGAACCGAAGTCTCTAAGAATGAGCTTGATCGCGCTGTCGCCGCAAATCAACGCCTGGCCGATACCTTTCCGCTCAAAGAGGTTGAACGCTTGAAGTTACTCCATCAAACCAATCTGTTGGAGGTGGAACGAGCGACGCACGATCGACAGGTTGGCGAGCTGGAAGTTCAACAGGCGGAGGACCAGCTTCGAACATCAGAGGAACTAGTTGAGCGTCATCAGATTCGATCGCCTGTCGATGGCATGATCGTTACCTTACATCGGCGCCAAGGTGAATGGGTCGAGCCGGGGACGAACGTATTGCAGGTGGTGAAGCTCAGTCGACTCCGCATTGAAGGGTTTATCTCCGCTTCGATGGCTGCGAATGTAAACGCTGAGTGTAAGGCTCGAGTCACGTTGACTCAGGGTAAGCAAAAGTTTCAGCGAGAGGCTTCGGTCAGCTTTATTAGTCCAGAAGTGAATCCGGTGACGGGGCAGGTTCGCGTCTATTTGGAGCTTCCCAACGAAGATCTGCAATTGCGGCCTGGAATGCGAGCTGAAGCAGAGATTCTGGTGCCATCGATCGAACCATGAGCCAGTATCTACCAAACACTCCACCGGATTCTGCAACGCGAATGCTGTCCGCTGTATTCCGCTTTCGTCAAGACTTGGAGTGGATACAACAAGATAGCAACGAACGATCGAATTGGGTCGCCAGAGATCCGATCGCTTTGCAGTATTATTACTTCAGCGACTTGGAAAAGCGGTTTCTTCTACTTCTGAATGGCCAAACGAGTTTGGGGTCTGCTCTGAAGATTCTTGCGGCTCCTCAATTGAACCTGTCTTGGGCTCAGCAATTGTTGCATCGAGTCGAACTGGCAGGGCTGCTGTCTTGTCGAGGAGAGGCCGTTCGAGGCTTGCGACTATCGCAGTTGGCGGCGCAAAGGGATCGTCGCGATCTAATGGCTCGATTGCTCAACCCGATCTCGATTCGAGTAAGACTGTTTGATCCAAGTCGCCTTCTCAATTCACTGGATTTGCTTGCTCGACTGATGTTCAATCGTTGGTCGGCAATCGCTGTCGCGATTTTGTTGCCTGTGATAGCCTATCTAGTAATGATTCAGTGGATGCGTCCTGGAGTCCGCTTGTTGAGTTCAACGGACATTCAATGGAACGCGCAGTTAGGCCTGCAGTTGCTGGTGGCTTATGGATTGATTAAGTCGCTGCACGAACTGGGGCATGGTTTGGCTTGTAAGTATCACGAAGTCGTCTGTCATGAGATCGGCGTGATGTTTTTAATGTTCCTGCCATGCTTGTACTGCGACACGAGCGACAGTTGGCGACTGGCCAGTCGTTGGAAACGAGCGTCCATTGCGGCAGCGGGAATTTACGTCGAGCTGCTTATCGCCATGATCGCATCTGTTGTCTGGTTGCTTACACAGACCGACAGCGTTCTTCATCTTGTTTCAGCTCATTTGATGATTGCCGCCACGGCGAGCACGATTCTTGTGAACGCTAATCCACTCATGCGCTATGACGGATACTACGTTCTGTCCGATTTGTGGGGCGTTCCAAACTTGGGACAACAGGCTCAGTCCGCGGTTCGCGCGATGGTTGGGCGAATATTCATCGGACAAAAACTGCCCGATCAAGCTTGGGACGCACCAGCATGGCAAATTATTCCCTACGGTGTGGCTGCCAAGATCTATTCACTGTTTTTGCTGGGCTTGATTCTGTTTGGCGTTTGGAAACTGCTTAATCCGATGGGGTTAGGCCTTTTAGCATTAACAGTGATTGGTGCAGTGCTTCTGTCGATCGCAATCGGGTTTGTTGCCAATTTGAGAAACACGCTGAGAGCGGTGTCTTCTCTTCCAGGTCGGCGAACTGGTCGATTGTTCGTGATCTCAACGCTATTGATCTGCGTGTGTTCGTGGCTTGTGTTTTTTCTGCCGATGCCAACATGGGTCAGCGCACGCGCGGTGACCGAGTTTAGTTCGTTGAAGCCTGTCTACGTCCGCGAACTTGGCGAGCTAACTAGTTGTATCGATGGCCATCGCTTGCTGCAGAAAGGCGATGTTGTTGCGAGTTTGCGTTCGCGAGACTTGGATCTGGAACTGATCGAAATCGACGGGAAGATTCAATATTTAAACGAGAAGTTAGCTGAGTTAAGATTTTCGACTGTCAACGAAGAGAGTGCGGCAGCAAAGATCGGCGAGACGGTTGAGCAGCTGGCGAAGGCCGTCGATCGACGCTCGATCATTCAACGTCAAATCGCCGAGCTAGAGATTCGCGCCGAGGTGGCTGGAGTGTTTGTAGCGAGCGGAGTTCAAGTTGCTCCATCGCTTACGGAAGCCAGCGATAAAGCCGCTTGGAGACCCGTCCTCGATCCGTCAAACGTTGGTAGTACGATCGATCGTGGCGTGTTGCTGGGTTGGATCGGATCTACCAACGAGTTTCGAGTTTTGGCCTACGTTGAACAGAACGATATGGAGTTGATTAAGCCCAGCACGACAGTGATGATTCGCTGGGATGGAATTGCCGATCAGCCATTTCGAGGCGTCGTCCGGACAATCTATGGCGAATCAGTTGCGACAACTCCTGAATCGTTAATTGGCGATACAACATTCAACTCTCGAATTAGTTCCGCTGGGGAATCGATTCCCTATCGACCGCATTACGAAGTGCTGGTTCAACTTGAGAGCCCACCAGCCTGGCTTACTCATCACTGCGTAGCCACCGTTCACATCTCAACTGAGCCCAGAACGCTTTGGCAATCGCTGGTTCGCTATGTTCAGCTAAACGTTCGTTCGCAATTGGTTAATGATAGTCGCCTTTGGCTCCGCGAAAGTAGCTTTCCGTAGCTGATCCCGCCAGGGTTCAGATCCGAATACAATGCTGACGCCTAGTCGGGCTGCAATTCATCCAGAAAAAAAAAACGGCGCTACTTTTGCGGAGCGACTTGTGACTATTACGCCGTTTTCAGAGGGTTTCAATTTCGTCATGAGTATGTTCAATCTTGCGCAATTTCAGACGCTCGCGGCTGATGAGCGGTTGACCATCGCGATGTCGTTTTTTGAGTCATTCGTACTTTCCCAGCCAAAGTTCGAGTTGTTGCAAGTATCAAGCGTCGATCCAGTAACGTATTCAGAACTCCCGGCCTCACTTGTGCGTGTTTACGATTGGATCAGTAAATTTGCACTGAAAGAAAAAAACGAAGATACGAGACAATTGCAGCCCTTTGATTCAGATTCGCTCGAATGGGCGATACCGGGCATCAGTCTCCAGGGGTTCTCGTCGGTGAGAAAAGATCGCAGTGTGATAGCGTGGATTCCGGGTGGCCCCTATCGCTGCGAAGTTGAAATGAAGCAAGCCGACTCAAACGTAGTTTACATCGTCAATAGCGACGATGTTGATGAGTTTCCTGATGATTACACTTCGGTCCCGATGGACCTAAGTGATTTCATAACAACTTTCCTTTTGTCCGAAGCAGTCCGAAAAGCCTCACTTAGCATCGCAAGCAATTACATTGCTACCAAGTTTCGGAATAGCGCTCATTCGGTCGCCCCATTTTGGATCGGCTCCCTATTTCCCGATCAGCGCATCGAGTTCTTCGACTGGGATGGAATCTTGGTCGAGAAGGACAGTGACAACTATTGTTTCGGCGCAGATTCTTCAAGGGTAAGTCAGCTACAGGAGCTCCGCGGGAAGGTTACAGGATTCAAAATGTTTTTCTTCAAGCGATGTAACCCCATTTCTCAGAGTGAGAGGTTTGAGATTTCAGTTCAGCGCATCCCGGCCGACGAGCGCTCGGGGAGAGTTACTATCGAAGTTGGCAAACTTACAAGCTATCAATTTTGGCAACAGTTTGGTGAAACAGTGCAATTTGATGCGTTGGCAAAATCCCTAACCGCAGCCTCCGGAGCCCACTCGTATGGCTCCCACTTTTTTACATACGAAGGGGAAGGATCTGCACAAGGTGTCCTTACACTTCGAATTGAGGAGCTCGTTTCGTTTGTCGATAGCGTCATCGAAAGAATTGATCCGAGAATGCAGGATCAATGCCGTGAAATAGTTTCGTCGACTCAGCGGATTTCAACTCACTAACACAGGAATTCTGGCGAATCCCACTACAGCTCTACTCGCTCCAAGTGCAGCGTTGATAGTTGACGCAGTCGCCGGGGCGCTGGTGACCTAGCGAATAGACGGATTCAGTTGGCCAGTTCCAAATCATTTTGGCAGGCCACAATGCCATCGAACCATAAAAGTGTGCAGCCGACTGAATTGGTGCGACTAACGGGCGAGATCCAACACCGTAACGTTCAAGATTGATTTGTTGGAAGTAAAGCGGTTGGTGATAGAAGTGAGGAGCAGACCATGTATAGATTCGGTGCTCCCAGGGCGGTAATACAGCACTACCCTGTTCGCGTTCGAAAAGCGTTGTCACGACTGCTCTATTGCGGAATTCGGAATCGACCTTGGATGCTGCGAATAGTTGTCCCGCGTCGCTCAGCGGTCCCGTGTATGATGCGACATTAAACTTGAGTTTCTTTGCCTCAGCTTGTGATGTCGCAGCTTGGTAAGATCCAAGTTGGCTCGACGAAGCGGTCTCAGTCGCTTCCAAAACTGGTGCTTCCCAAACAGTCAATTCCATGGCAGGCGATTCCAAGACGGGAGTTTGTGAGGCCACTAAAATCGCGGGAGCTTCCAAGACGGTCGCTGCATATAATTCAAGATCGTCTTGACGACTGTCGGTCTGAGCCGAGGCGGTGAAGACCAACAGAGTGCTAATGATGCAAATAGTGGATACTGTTGTCTTGATCATCGATTGATTCCCGGAGGACGCCTTAACTTGACTGGTCTTTGAAGGGACTGGCCTGTCTTGGACGGTGTGGAACAGGTCAGGGCCATTTCTAGACCGTGGGTCGCAAAGTCAGGAAAGGCCGGAAGAGCCGTCAAGCTTTGCCACCTACTCTGATATCGTCCGCTGGTTCCCCGAAAGCTCAATTCCCTACCGCTTTCGGGAGCCAAAAACGCACTTTTTCCCCCTGCTTTAATTAATATGAGGAGGTCGTTTCCCACCCAGTAATGCCAGCAATAGCCCCGTACCTCCCTTCCTTGTTCGCCCGCTTGGAATTTTTGCGATGCCCACCAAGCCAAGTAGAGTCAACAAAAAGCCCCTTCGGTGGTGGAGTATTGGGTGTTGGAATAATTGCTTAAGGATTAGCCATAGATGGCTAGAACGACTTAACAACTTCTACCTACTCAGACGTGAGCGGGCCCTTCGCAGACAAGAGCTCGCCGAGTCCCTGCGCGAGCAACCGCCAGTTCGCTTTTGCCAGTTAGAACCGAGACGTGTACTCAACGCTAGTTTTGATTTAGCCGGTCCCAATCTCAATCTATTAAATTTCACCGCTGGAACGAATCTGGATGTCTCGCATTCGTCGCTAACCAACAGTTATGAGTTTGCGTTGAGCAGCGGGACATGGCAAGACAGTTTGGGTGCCGACACCGGAAGCAATCTTTTGGTCGTCCTGGATTCAGTGCTCACCGGAACCCTCTCAGTCGATTCGGCGTTAGCAACCGACATTTCGCTCAGTAGCAATCTGGGGACGCTCGATCAGGTCTTGCTCAGTACTCAAGGGGCTGTCAATGACGCTCCGGGAACTCAGCTTCAAACCAATGGCGCTCTTTCAATCACCGCAGGCACGGTTTTGATTGGCGAGCAATTGACAGACTCTTACCAACTTGGGGAACTGAACCTCGATACTCAAGGACTGACGGAAGTACACGCTGTGGGCAACTTGGTGGTCGCGGGCGCCGACTCAACCAACGACATCACGCTTTTCGCGGACTCTCTTGAGTTACAGAATGTGGCTATCGATGGCAGCTTGAGTGCTCAGTCTCGAACGGGCGATATTCTCGTCGGTTCTTTGGTGACCGACGGCGACATTTTCCTGACCGCGCAGGGCGGATCGATTCTCGACGCTCAAGATGACGTACTGATTGATCTGGACGCCGGAGGTGTAATTAACCTAACTGCCGATCAGCATATACTTGCATTTGGCGTCGATCAGTTTTTGGAAGTTGCCGACGGTAATCGAGTCACCGCGCGGTCGTTGGTCGGCGGCAACATTCAGTTGCAGAGTCTAGGATCTCTCGAGCTAACGCAACTAATCACTGCCGACGGCAACATGACCATTCGTGCAGATGGTGCCCTTTCGGCAATGGACGTGGATAGCTCAACCACGGACAGTGCAGCGAATTTCATCAACTTGACGGCGACTGGACCCAACGGAAATCTGGAGATCCATCGCGTGGTCGCAGGAACTCAGAATGCGCGAGTTTCGCTGATTGCTGCAGGCGATGTCCTTGACGGAGATAGTGTCGCCGATGACCTTGATGTGTCTGCTAAGACGGTGTCGATACACGCACAAACGGGAAGCGTTGGTCAGCAAGTTGGAGTCAACGGCTCAGTTTTTCAAGAGACCTATCAAGCGACGGCGGGAGTTGAGATTCTTTGGACCGATAGCCTCACGATTAACGCGGGCACATCGGCGATTCTAAATCCAACTTTGGGTACAGGAGTTGCGACGCTCAACAGTGTCAACACAGTCGTGATATCCAATGACGACTTGGACGTTTCCAACATCGACGTGTCTGGTTCGACGAACGTAGCTCTCATCGCGGACGCGGATCAAAGCGGTTCGGGAAACCTGAAGCTGGCGGGTAATGTCTCGGTGTCAGGTGATCTTCGCATTCAAGGCGCAGATGTCGTTTCGGCTTTACCGTTGAGCTTTAACGCATCGAGATTCATGCTGATCTCCGGTCAAGCTGAATCGTTTACGATCAACAGCTTCATCCCCAATTCGTTAGTGGATTTAGACAGTCGTGTTTTTGGTGACTTGATAGTAGCCTCGCAGAGCGATCTGCGCCTCGTAGACCTTAACGGCGATAACTTTTCAGTCTCATCGATTACCGGCTCGGTTGTGGTCGTTACTGATGCGGGCGCCATTGACCAGCTGAGCAATGTTGCGTCGACGAAGAATCTCTTGCTTCGAGCTTCAGAGGACTTGATCAGTTCTGCCTCGATAGTGGCTTCAGGAAATCTCAGCATGATTGCTGGAGACGATGTTCAACTGAAGAGCTTAGTTCAAACGACGTCCGGAGGAACGGTCTTCATCGAAGCAGGAAATTCCAAAGCCGATGGACCGGATGGGATCTTGATGTCGGCGAACTCGAAGATCCTTACCGCTCACAGGAATGCACATTTGTCAGCAGGCAACGACGGTAATATTACCGTTCAATCAATCGATGTTGGCAAAGGCAGTCTGAGTTTGGTTGCCGAGGGAAGTATTCTTGGAGCGACTTCAAGCCACTTTCTGATTGCGAATGCTCTTCGCTTGGAAGCAGATGCGGTAGTGAACTCCAATCGCAACGGTCTGGGATCGATCGGTTTAGCGAATACGACGAATGGAATTCCTAACGCGAACTCTTTAGCGATACATACTCAAGTCAGCCGACTCTCCGCAATTAGCGCCGAAGGTATCTATTTGGTGAATACTGGGTCGGTTGTGGTTGGAACGGTCGATTCGGTCGTGGTTCAACGAGTGAATCGCGATGGGACTTTGTCGCAAAATGTTGATCGCAGCTTGTCAGATCTAACCACAACCAACGGCCCCATCAAGCTCCAAACGATAGACGGTGGCATTCGCGTAACAGACGGAAACGCGAACTCACAAAACGGAGGCAATAACATTGGTGTTTCAACTCAAGCAGGTGATGTTCTGCTTCAGGCCTTAGGTCTGAACGCAACAATCACAATTGACTCGGCTGTACGAACTCAAGGCGGTGCAATTCATGTCGCCGCCGATTTAAACATACTTCAGAATAGCGATTTGCTGGTTGCCGGAGGGGTTAACAATCCGGCCAGAAATTCTGTCGTCGTGGACTCGCTGAACGGCTCGATTGTTATGAGTGGAACCGCGCTGACGTCAACGCAGGACGGCAATATTGTCTATTCGTCTGCCAACGATACAACGTTAGGGCAATTGACCGCAGGGCTAGGATCGGTCGCGGTCGTTGCTGGTGGTTCGATTTTGGATGGCCAGCTTGATACGGTCTCAAGTCTCAACGGATTCGCTATCCAAACGGGGCAGGCTCAAGTTGTCAATATTCAAGCGGCAAGCTCTTCGTTGAGGTCTGCTGGAATTGGAGTTGCAGGAAATGCTCTGGATGTTGAAGTCAACCAAATTGCAGTCAGTGTGTTGGGCAGTGCTTACCTTTATGAAACTAACGGTTTAGTCGTTGGCTCGGTCGGCGTCATCGACGCAACCCGAGTCCACCTGAATTCGACCACCGCCAAATTGAGTATAGCCCGACTCGACGGAGCCGTCTCGACAAATGGCCACGTGAAGATGGAGACTCAGCTGGGAAATCTTGAAATTGCGTCTGCTGTGACTGCTCAGCAAGATGTATTGCTGGTCTCGGGCTCGGAAAATGTCGTTATCAACGACATCGTCCAGGCGCAAACGGGCGCGATTAGTATTTTGGCTGGTGCCGACATCTTACAAAACTCCAATGTTCAGATCGTCACGTCCAGTGATCCAATCAGTAATTCAATCAATGCTCGAGCACTCAATGGCTCGATCAGTATGTCTCCATCAGCGTTTTCACGTACAGCTGCTGGGAACATTGTCTATCAGGCTGCACAAAGTATCACGTTGGGACAATTGAACACCACGACCGGAAGTGTGGCACTCCTGGCTGGTGGAGTCATCACAGACAGTCAACAAGACTTGGTGCAACTCGATCAATCCACGGGGTTCGCAATACCGATCGGAGTAGCCCGAGTAGAAAACGTTATCGCGAACAGCCTAAGCATTCAAGCAATACGCGTGGGTGCCAACAGCAATCCGATCGATATCAACGCTCAACTGTTGGCAATTGCTGTTCAGGAAAGTGCTTCTCTACTCGAAACCAATCAAGTTACGATCGGCAGCGTACCTGAGGTTCGAGTAACTCAGAATCACTTGGATTCAACCCAACAAGTTCGATCTATCTCAGCAGTTTCAGGCGCACTCGCGTCCAATGGCTTCTTCAACTTACAGTCGCTCGACGGCTCCATAGTGGTAGACTCGAATGCGAATGCGGGTGTGGTTGGTGGGCAGAGCAGGGGAGTGATCGCAAGTGCTGATGTGCTGATCGCCGCTGGGGGTTCGGGTGATTTGGTCATCGAATCGTCAATTATCTCGCAGTTGCAAGACGTTTGGCTAGCTGCGGGACGTTTCCTAGTAACGCCGCTCTTGCAAGTCGGCGGAACGCAAACGGCAATTGTGGAGGCCGATCATTTAACAGCCTACGCGGGAGCGAACATCTTCCTGCCAAACACCTTCATCGACACCGTCGAGTTCAAAGTCGTGGGTGGCATCAATGTGTTAGCTCCTCAGCAGTTGCTCAATCCTTTCGCTGATCAAGCAGGAACGTTGATTCTGGATCAACTTCAACATGGGCCAACAAACACCAATCCCAACATAACGACTCCATCTACGCCGATTGCAACAGACTCGTTTCAGGCTTGGCAGGATCACTTTCGATTCACCGAGCGATTCTCGGATGGGTACACCGTCTTTCTGCGCAACGTAGGTAGCCTCACTCTGCAAGAGAAGAATTTTGATCGGTCGTTAAATGTGACTGGCCAGCAACCGGGAGTCTACTTAGAAACGCTTAAGCCAGTCGGCTTGGCCAAGGCACCTAGCGACCTTGTTGTCTCTGGTAAGAATACAATTGTCAGCACGACAACTAATCAAGATCCAGGGATTGTACTAATCGCGGACCAGGACCTAGTTGTTCAGGGGTCGATAGAACTTTTGACGCCACTGGCAATTGCTGCACCGAAAAATCAGGTCCTCAATCAATTGGCATTGAATGCATCGGCCTACCACGCGGGGCTGGGGGATCCTCAAACGGTTGGACCCGCCGGTCACTCTGTTCCAGTTACTACAGAGTATGTGGTTGATCCGATTCGCAGCCAAACAGAAGATTATCGAACCCATGTGAATCAACGCGTTCTGATGGAATTTGGTAGCATCGGTGAGAGCGGGTTCCTCACGATGGTCCATTATGCCGACAATGCCTTTCAAGTCTTTCAGAATCAAGGCGAAGTTTCTTCATTGGCCACGCCAAGCGAGTTCGCATTACAGCCCTCGCAAACCAATTTGAAGGCGATTGGCAATACGACCAACGACGCGGCGTTGTTTACTCGCTCTACTGATTTCACTCAGGTGGATCGATTCTTCTTGCAGAACAATCGTGATCTTCCGACCGACGTAGTCATTCGTCGATCGTTGGACTATTTCCTGTTTTCCAATGCACAATCAAGCGACCCAAATCAAATCATCGATCACACCTCATTCGCTCAGGAGATCGTGGGAGTCAAGAGTCTCGGTACGCCTTCCTTGGGGCCGATCACGCCAATTCCAGACGGCATCGCGCCGCCCGATCCGCCCACTCGTGGAGAAAGCGCTCTAGCCGATCGTCCGTTGTCATTGATTCTTCCACAGATCGAGTTGAAGCAAGTGAAGTCGGAGGCAATTGAGGTTGCCATCTTCCGAATTGGCTACGACGATCGTAACACCAATGGCCAAGTTGAAACGACAGAACTTCCAGCGTTCGACGATGTGCTCAATCGAGTGGACTTGGACAGTAAGTTGCCGATCAGTTCAAAAAATGCTGGACAGTCGCCTTCGCAGGGCGAGGTTGACGAGGTCAAGGCCCGACTACTCGAGACACCCGACCAACCTAGCGGAGCCTACGCGATCATTCGTAAGAACGCAGATGGCAAGCAAGAAGTTCTAGACGTATTCTCCGTGAGAGATTGGCCCGAAGAGTCGAAGGAGAATGGCGAAGTTCGAGATGAGTCCGACGATGAAACTCCTAAGTCGCCTGATGACGAGCAAGAGGATCATGACGAGCAGCAGTCTGGTGCAGCGACTTCGATCGGCTTTGAAAATCGCGAGGACGCAAGTCAAAGTTCCAAGCCTAAGTCGCCTATGCAACCTAAGGAAAGCTCAAGTAGTGCACCGACTGACGAATCAGGTGCAACCGAGAGTACTCGAATCAAAGATGGAGCGGCAGTGCTTTGTACTCTTTGGCTTTTGCATCAAACCTATGGAGATCCATCTGGTCTAACGCGAAAGAGCGTTGCAGACAGTTCTTTAACGTCCAGAGATGAAGGCATCGACGAAGTGTCGTTTAGCCGCCAGGATCGACTTCGTCGGCGCGCGAAAAGTGCGTTGGCGAAAATAGTCAATCAACCTAACACGAATCAATAACCGTAGTGCTCAGCCTGATCTAGCTATGAAATTTACTTGTCCAAAGTGTCAACAGCCTTTTTCAAACGGCGCAAAGCTATGCGTACGATGTGGTTGTGATTTGACAGTGCCACTGGTGCGTGATGACTCGCAGACCGAAGCTTTACTGGATGAGTCTGATTCGGAGAGCACTATCGAGTTGCGAAGTACTACACTTGGCAACCCATTACTGACTCAGCCGTTTGAAACTGTAACAACGCTTGACGATGTCGACTCGAATCAGAGCTTTGGAACACTGGAGATTTTGCCCGCAAACAACGCTACTGCCGAAAGCACATCGAACGAGGCTGTTGGCCCCGCGGCTGGCGGGATTGAGGCAGGCGAAATTGGGACTGTCGATTTCGATCAGCCTTTTAACATGGGATTAACCGCCGACTTGCAAGAGCTCATGGGATCTTCCGTCGATGGTGATGAAGATGCAACCGTCGATCTAGAAGAATCGTCCTCGCCGAGTGACTTATCCAGTGACAATGAAGAGCTTCCAGAAAGTGGCCCGCATGGTACTGTTGTCGACGTGCCGTTGGGGCAGACGATCAGTATGGAAGAGGTCGACGATTCTGATCGTGTTGGGCTAGATCGAGTTGGTCCGGGCGGTACAGTCATTGAGGAGGCCGCCGATCGGACTGTCGAGTTTACGTTAGCAGCAGGCTCAAGCCGCCAGAGTGATTCGAGTTCAAATGATTTGGGGCGAACTGTTCCTGAGCTGAGTGAATCAAGCGATCCTACGATTCAGTCTTCAGTGCAATCCATCGACAAGCCTGCAGACACTAACTCTCAACCGCAATCAACGGTCGACTTGGCGGATGGCTCTTTGGACTTTGCAACTTCAACCGTCACCCCAGATGCTAGTGGAACTGCCAGCGGTGATCAATCCGCCACGATTGATCTCAAGGGTTCCTTAGACTTTGACACCGATGCTTTCCTTCCAAAACCATCAGATGCGACAGTTCGTCTAGACCCTTCCGAGGCTACGCTGGACGTCAGTATGCTGGGACCAGCCAATAGAACCTCAGAGCGTTCGCAGGATTTGTCCATAAACACCCCGCGTCGAGAGTCATCGCAAGTTGCGGGTGAAACGCCTGCAAGCGCGACGGGAACGACAGGGCGAGTGCAACGGATGTGGCAGGGCGCAGGTGCATCGCAGTAC
>CAUJKA010000163.1 GCA_963204965.1 Planctomycetota bacterium
ATCTGCCAACCGGCGCTGGGATGCCCGGCCAGAGCTTCCCAGCATTCGTTACATTGCTGTGTCAAGAATAGACCACGATCAGCAACGTTGGGAACATACTAGAGTCGCGTGGCGAGTGGTGCGAGCCATAAGCGGTGAGGGTAAAAATTGGCCTGCCGAGATTTGTTGCTTTTTGACTGTTCTTAAATCCCACCGGCTTGTCCGGTCGGAATCTTAGGCTTCTCCCTACGCTAACGGTGCACAAGAAATAGTTTTTGCTTCCTCCATCAACTAGCTTGAAGCCTAACAATCTGCTGGGCAAGCCAGCAGGATTTGCCTCACGCGAAGGCGCGAAGCCGCGAAGAAATGCAGATGCTCTCTCATGATTCATTCCAAGCCAAAGTCGAACAGTTACTCAAGGCTTCTTGAGGCAAAAGAATGTGGGCAAGAGAATGTTCAGCAATCTACTCTTCTGCCCTCATTCTCTTGCCTATTCAAGATCTTGCTCGTCTTCGAATGCACGATCCATGGTCTATTGCGAGGCTACATTTTCGTACCCTCATTTTCTTACCAAATCCGAAAGCCTGTTCTGACACGACGGCGGGTTGCGTTCCTCAACCCGCCCTACGAATATCCACGACTCGAAAGTTATCGATCCGTACGATTCACTTCAATTTCGGCAGTTCGAGCAGAGGCTGCTTCGGTCGACGGGAAGTCAGGAGTCTTTCGACTGAAGTCCAAGTTCGTCGGCTGTTCACAAACGTAGCCAGCGTTGGGAATGTGAATCAAGTTCCTTGGCAATGCTGTTAAGCTAAGCGATGGATCGGAATCGGAAATTCTTGCCTCACCGATGACTTCGAACTTCACGTTGCGAACCAGAACTCTACCTGCCGCTGTGTAGACGCCGAAAGAGAAGACATCTGTCTTGCTTGGGACATCCAACTCAACGACAGCGGTTTGCCATCGTAGTTCCTCGTCGCTGGGCTTCCTTTTGAGCTCTTCTAACGCTTGAGCTGGATCGATTAACTTACCAATGCTCTTACCGCTGGTAGCGTTGTCTAATGAGTTGTTCTCGGAATCACTTGCCCAGAGAATCACTCCACTGCGCTCTAGGATCGAATTCGTGGCCCCGAGCTCTGCAGAGACTCGTACTCGCTTTCCGTGATACTGCTCGCCTTTGACACTTTGAGCAAGGAAGCCGGTGGTAGCGAATGGATGGTCACAATCGAACTGCACAGTACCAGGATCTTTATGCGGAGTGACCAATGCCAGGATGTCAGTCCAGCCTTCGTACTTTTGTGGCAGAAGATGTTTGCATGCTAGTTCAGCTAGTGCAGGGTTGCATAGCTCGACTCGCACGCTGTCGAGTGTCGTAGTGACTTGAGTTTCATTGAGCAATTGTAGAAACTCTCGATCCTCCGCGCGAGTCAACTGAGCTTTAGCCATGTCAATCAGACCCTTGATCAGTTTGGCACCGCGAGTTGCAGCTTCGGCTGATTTGTAGCCCACATTAGCTTCAATCGTTAAACCATTATCACCAGTGACGAAGATGCCGATGTACTTTAGGTTATCCAGAAACGGATAGACCATCGCGAATTCATAGGCCTTCGGACTGCCGTCCATGTGCTTGCGCAGTTGTTGCTTCCATTCAGCGCAGTTCGAATAGACCAGCGCTCCAGCCGACTTGTCGTATTGTTGCTTCAACTCGTCAGGTACGACAATCAACGGACTTTCTTCAGTCTTGCCATGTCTATTTCGAATTTGCTTGGCGACCTCAGCTTCACTGCCGTAGAAGTAGGACTCACCGTCTTCGACAAGCCAACTGCTTGGTTGAGTTTCATATGCAAGCTTCTCAAACTTTGCATCCCATTTTTTCGAAACCAATCCGCGAGCCTGAAGGCCTTCAATCGTCTTTACATGTGACGAAAGAGAGTAGTTGCCCAAGAGTGGGCTAGTGATCAATCGCGTAATCAGCTTTGGGTTTAACCCCTGAGACTCGTTGCATTTAGCCCCAATGTCGACACGTCCGTGTTCGCGAGCCATATCCGTCCATCGCAGTGCAGTGGTTGCGGGGCATTGGATCTCAGCTTTTTCAGGGAACTGTTCGATCAAGGCAAAGGTGGCTAGCTCTTGAAGGTACCGTGCGGAAGGGGAAACGTCCTTGGTCAGTAGCTTACCAGGATTCCATTTCAACCTGCCCTCGAACTGAACAGGAGGATAGACCTCTTGCGTTCGTTGGAACTCCATCATTCTTTCGCGGTCTTCTTCCGAAAGCGATGGAGAACCATCATCACTTTGTACCTGCTCTGTTGCCACAGCAGTTTCGTCCAGTTGCTGTGTCTGCGTACCGCGCAGTCCTGATAGTGGCATCAGACTCACAACGGTCAGCGCCGTGAGCATCGCGGTCCATCGCCAGCGGTAGCTAGCGGGTTTCAAACTTCCTTGCTTCAACATCGTAACTCTCCTTACGATACAAACCTGTTCCGCAGTCAGCACGGGGCTGGGCATCTTAGCCTCGGACTGAGTGCGTAACGCTAAACTGGCGAGAGCCCGTCCATAGGCTCGCGCACTGTGCATCCAACGAGCCGCCAGTTGATCGGCGGCCAACTCCTGTTCCATTCGCCAGCGTCGCACCAAGAGATGCATCAGCGGATGGAAGAAGAACAATGTACGTATCCAACTGCTCAGCAAGACCCACGCATAATCATTGCGAACCACATGCGCTAATTCATGCAGCAGTACTGCATCCAACTCGGCGTCGCTCCACTGATTCCAGTTTGGGCTCAGCAGGATTGTCTTGCGGCGATAACCCACGGTCGCACCTATCGTCACTTTGCTCGACAAAAGGACTCGTGGAATGTGCTTTAGATTCATCCGAAGTGCGTGCTGTTGAGTGCGTTCCAGTAGTTTGGCGTCGGCAGTCGTTTGGCCATGGCGGACTAGGGCTCGAGTCCAAATCCAACAGTAGACCCAAAAGCCGACCAAGAAAACGATCAACGTAACGAGCACGGATTGGGCGATTACAAACGCCGATCGGGCTTCCGAAGGCGTTGCTTCAAAGCTGCGAACACGATTGTCTACCTGCTGAAGTTGGTTCGAGGCCCATGATGCGGCTAAGCTCATCCAATGTTGGATAGTCTCACTGCGAGTGTTGGTTGTTTCGCTCGACTCTGCGTCGTTGTTTGACGTAGAAGGAATGTTCGACGAAGCTTCGGCATTTGGCGATGAGTCAGAGTCTTGTGGTGAATCGACGTCCGAAGGGGAATTTGCGTTGGTGGACTGAAGATTGTTGTTTACTGATAGCGATGCCAGCGACCATTGCCACGCTGGTACCCAAGCCATCGCGACGAGAACCAACGAAGCTACGCCCGAGCCGGCGAGCATCGCGCTGGTCCATTGTGGGAATCTGCCTCGCAGTATTGCAGCGATGAATAGTGCAACGGTGGCCAGTAAGCTAACTTGAACAAGGCTCCACATCAGCGGTGTTAGTGAGACGATCATTGCGAGTCTCCTTCGTCATCGACCAAGAGTTGTTCCAGAAGAGCTTGCTTCTTGGCCGACAGCTTTTGACCACCGATGATCTGTACCAGCAACTGCTCTCGCGATCCTTGGAAGACTCGTTGGATCATCTCGTGCACCAAGTGCCCAGAGACTTCATCAAACGACTTGGTGGGCTTGAACGTGAAAGGACGCAGTTCGCCGACGCGGTCAAGAAAACCTTTTTCCCAGAGGATTCGGCACAGCGTAGCTACCGTGGTATACGTCAGCGACCGGCCAGTGCTTTCCAGGCGATCTCGAGCGGCTTGAGCGGTTAGCTCGCCCTCGGCCCAAAACAGGTGCATGACCTCCAATTCCCTTTGCGTCAACGCTTCAGCCGCCGGCCGATTCATAATTCCCTCCCTGGAACGATACTCGTGCACAACTCAGATTTGAAACTTCAAATTTGGTTTTCCAAATCTAGCTCGGGAGGGAGTTTTGAAGCAATAGCAGTTTTTGCGGGAGATCAAGAATTTGAACCAGCCCAAGGAAGAGTTGGTAAGAAAATGGGGGTATGAAAATGAGACTCGGCAAATGTTTCCCCAGATGCCTGAAGAAGAGGAGGGGCCTCGCGCGAAGGCGCAAAGCCCGCAAAGGAAAACCGAGCAGGAGTTGATTAGGCAGGAGAATGTGGGTAGAAGAATGTGGTGGGCAGCGGATTGTCTTGGTAGGTCAAATTCCTGCCGGGTTGGACCACGATTGACTGAGCTGCTTTGTAGACTTTCATTAAGTTTGACACTCACTTCGGCAGGTCCGCGCTGGTACAAACTCTGAAGCAACGGATCGCCTAATCCGGTTCTTTCCGGCAGATAAGAACCTACCAAGCCAGAAAACAAAAAAATGCTAGTTACCAAAGGCAACTAGCATTTTCTATTGAGGGGTGGGAGACGGGGCTCGAACCCGCGACACCTGGAACCACAATCCAGCGCTCTACCAACTGAGCTACACCCACCGCGTTGATCGAAGTGACTTCTGCCGTGGTTTATGACAGCTCGACGCGACATCCTGGGCGGTTTTCAGCCCGTTTGGCGGTCGGCTCCTCGACAGGTCTACAAATTTAAGCCCCCGAATTGCGTTCGTCAATGGTTCACGATCAAACTCAGAGGTGGGGGAGGTTCGTCGGCAATTGAAATCGCTGCCAAAATCTGCCGGGAAACCTCGTCGATCTGTGTCCCCACACCAGTCCCCGAACCAGTTCCTGCACCATCGTAAAAGAAGCGAATCAACGGTTGGCCAGCCTCGACGGAATCGCCAATCTTCGAGAGCATTTCAAGGCCGACGCGGTGGTCGATCGCATCCATTTGCTGCCTTCTACCGCCTCCCATAGCCACCACGCAATGGCCCAGGTTTTGGCCGTCAAAGCAAGAGACATAGCCCGAGCGCGGAGCCAACACGTCATGTGGCGCGGCCAGCGGCAAACGCTCGGAGAACTTTCCGCCCTGAGCCTCGATCATCTTCTGGTAGACCTTGAGGGTTCGACCGTCGCGAATCGCCTCGGACAACTTAGCTCTCGCTTGGCTCGCATCCGCAGCGCGACCGGTGGCGATCAGCAGCGGGACACACAGCTCGACAGTCAGCTCGACGACATCGGCGGGTCCACCACCTTCCAGCACTTCCATCGACTCGTTGACTTCGCAGGCATTGCCGACCATGCGACCCAGAGGTTGATTCATGTCGGTTAGCAGGGAGGATGTGGCGACTCCAACGCGTTGTCCCGTGGTCACGAGACTGGCCTCAAGCTGCTTGGCTTCGTCGAGCGTTTGCATGAACGCACCCGAACCCCACTTCACATCGAGAACTAAGGCATCCAGCGACTCGGCTAGCTTCTTGCTCATGATGCTGGCGGTAATCAAAGCCAGCGACGGGACCGTTGAGCTCGCATCGCGCAGTGCGTACAGCTTGCGATCTGCCGGAGCAACCGTCGCGGTGGTTCCAGTAATGACGCAGCCTATCTGATTGAGCTGCCTGTTGATCTCGTCGGTTGTGAGATCACAGCGATAGCCAGGGTAGGCCTCCAGCTTGTCGAGTGTACCACCGGTGATTCCCAAACCGCGACCGCTGAGCATGGGAACATCTAAATCGAAGCAAGCCAGCAGCGGAGCCAAAATCAGCGAAGTCTTGTCGCCCAGTCCGCCCGTCGAATGTTTGTCGACTCGCGGTCGATCACTGCATCTAGGTAATTTATCACCGCTATCAAGCATGGCCGCGGTCAAGGCGGCTGTTTCCGCTGGCGTGATCCCTCGGCACAGAACAGCCATGGCCCAAGCCGAAATCTGATAGTCGGGAATCGTTCCGTCCGTAATCCCGCGAACGATGAACTGGATCTCGTCCGCGGAGAGCTCAATGCGATCACGAGTCTTGGCAATAATTTGCGTCGCTAACACGGACGTTCTCCTGGTGAAAATAGATAGCCCGTGATTGTAGTCCGATCTGCCTCCCAGGAATACTTCATCAGTAGCAGCTTTCCGAATGCAATGGACTTTACGCTACTGATCGCAAGGTTAACTAAGAGCGATCACTCGCCCACTAGAGCCCAGCTTTGAAGATTGTCCACATCATGAACCCAAAGAGGAGATTTGCCAGGATTGCACCGTAGAACTTGCGCTTCCCCGATTTGGAGAGTTCGGACTCGCAGGCACAGACTTGAAAGATCAGCGCGATTGAGTAGAAGTTAAGGAACGGTAGGATTGTAAAGCCGAACAGCGATGCTCGCCATGCTCGTTGAGCCAACTCGTCTGCCCGCGAGATCGGAGCATCTTCTGAGGAAACAACTTGTTCAGCTAGATCGGGGTGGTTTTCCAAGTCGCTCGGCATGGCCTGTTCAACTTCCGAGCGTTCGTTGCCACACGACCAACATGTTTCAAACGACACGTCCAGCACTTCGCGACAAGTTCCGCAGAACCATGTTGACTGACCTTGGGTTGAATTGCCTTGAGCCTTTTGCTTTTCGTAGGTGGCTAAGATCTCTTCGGCTCGCTTTTTGTCGGCTTCCGAAACCAATAGACGAACTCCGCCCAGCGCCGAGCCGATATGCGAGAGCATGGCATTGGTGTTGGCTCCATCCACCATGGACTCGACGCCCCCAGCGGCCAAGTCGGCTTTAGCAATGTGAGCATCTTGCTCATTAAAGAACTTGGCAACAACGACAAATCTGGCAGTAGAAATCGGGTGGCTGGACAATTGTTAAAACCTGCTGGTGAAGCTAGTGAATTCAAGCGGACATTAGATCAAACTAGGGCAAAACCCTCGGCTAAGCGACGATTGGTTTTGTCCGGCTCATTTTACCGCAACTCTAAGTTTACGTTCATCGTGTCCCGCATTTTCTTGCTGCCATTTTCTTGCAGTTGAGGTTCGTGATAAGATATAGCCAACCAGCTCAGTAGTGACTGAAGGTACCTTTTGTACAAGCTCGGTTTAGTTGTGTGCGTAATCCTTTTGAGCTCGAGTCATGTTGCGAACAATCGCAGTAATATCCGCAACTGCTCTTGCGATAGCTGGTCTGGCTGTCTGGGTGAATCAAGCTTCGATAGTCTACTCTTTACCACTATCTGCGAAGTACAGGCTGACAATTCGCTCCCTTAGCAACAGCGATGAAGGTAAGCTCACACTGAGAATCACATACCACTATCCTCCTGCTATTGGCACATTTGTCACTGCGGAACAAACGATTGTTCGCCCGGCTACACAACTTACTTTTTCACATGCGATTGATGACGAGAGTGGACTTCAGTGCGTTTACGATAACAATGATGTAGGGTTCTTGCTGCTGTATCACGAGCCGACGGATGACCTCTGGGACTCAACTGGTCGCGCCGGTGGTTGGAACGGAACGGAAGATAGCCTATGGCAAAGTCGTCTGGACGAGATCCGAAAAAAGACACCGGGAATTCCATACTCAGAACTGCCAAATCAGAGTTCGGAACAGTCGGTTGCTGGATGATTGGTTTTCACAAGTACATGGCAATAGCATTTCAGTTTGTGTTCTGGCTTGGCATGATGCTAATCCTTCTCGGGTCGATGATTTCCTTCTTTCCGGGTGCCGAGACCGGGTGGTTCATCATCACTGCGGTACTTGTTAGCATGGGATTTTTCGTTTCCAGCAAGTACTACCGCATCGCAGCACTTGTCATCGTTGCGATCTGCGTCTTCTGGGCGTACGCTGGATACAATCGCGGTGTAGAGTATCGAGAACGGAGTAAGACTACACTGTAAACACTGTGGAAAATCCATTTCAACGGATTCGCAGTTCTGTAGGCACTGTGGCGGTAAAGATTGAATTCTAAAGGCAATGTTAGTCTCTGGAGTTGTAGCTCAACGTGAACACTGAACCCAAGCAGGAACGTAAGTCAAATTCACTACGGAGCCTGTTAGGGTGCCTCGGGGTAATCGCTATCCTAGGTTGTGGGCTTGCTTGGGGTGTCAACTATGTGCGCGAGCGAGCAAGGCTGTCGCACGAACGTTCAATGAAAGAGTTTCGGGAAAGTACTTTCCAGGCGGTCAAGCAAGGCAGGTCTGCTGCATACATAATGGACTCGAAGCTCTTACCGATGTTAGCCGAGGACGCCGATTGTAGGAGCATAGTGACCCGTCTGGACTTCTTTTCAATGACAATTGATCCTTCAGACGCCGTATTCGTCGGGGAGCTTTCTAACGTAACTTCGATGAGTTTCTACTGCACAAGTGGTACCATGGAGCTTTTGATTGCCGCAGAGAAGCTTCCAATCACGAAACTCTATTTTGAAATGGCCGATCTGTCAGACGAGTCATTTATGATTCTCAAGCGTTTTCCCCAATTGAAGCAAGTGCGTATCGAGCATGTTGTGAAAGAGTGGTGGATCGAGTCACTGAGATCCGAGCTGCCTAATGTGAATGTTGAAGCCCCGAATCAATAGTTCTAAATCTTGCGATATTCCCCTTGCGATATTCCCCTTGGACAGCAAATCCGCAGAGGGCAGAGTTGTTGATGTGACTTGAGACGAGCTATACTGGTTTGGCCTCCCAGATTCAAATCAATTCTTGTTGCCGCGAAATCTCTTTTCAGTTCTAACTCCCGGATCGCAAATTGCGCTTTACTGACTCTTGGTGACTTTCTTGATGTACTCTGTATCCAAACGAATTCAGCTTGTGTGTCTGGCGATCGTCGTGATTGCTCCTCAGGGGTTTTCAGCACAGAATAAGGTTGAGCAAACAAGCAACGCAGAGGGATCGTTAAAACAACTGCCGGAACATGTGGTTCAGTTCTTTAAGGAAAACTGCATCCAATGCCACTCGACCAATTCCAAAGAGTCCGAATTCAAGATCGACCGTAGCTTGCAGCCTCAATTTGGCGATGCAGCGCTGCGAGCCCGATGGGCTGAGATCGTCAATGTGCTCAATAGCCATGAAATGCCTCCCGAGGATCAGCCTCAACCCAAAGTCCAACAAGTCACCGAAGTCGTTGATTGGATCACTGCTCAGATTGTCGACGCCGAAAAGCGATTGCGCGAGAATAGCGTAGTAATGCGAAGATTGAACCGCACCGAGTACCAAAACAGCATTCGAGAATTAACAGGCGTTGAAGTCGATGTCGACTCGTTTCCGCAGGATCCCTTGGCGAGCGGTTTTGACAATATTGGATCTGCCTTAACTTTTTCGCCGATGCAGATGGAGCTCTATCTAGAAGCGGCTGGGCGTGTCATGTCAAAGGCTCTGGTAGAAGGTCCTCGTCCACCGACAGTTCGATGGCGATTCGAAATCGACTCGGGCGACTCGGACTCGAATCGCGTTAACGTCGATGGCCAGCGTCCGATCGTCAACGGTGGACGCAATGAAGTGATTGAAGGCTTGAAGTTGGTTCATCACGATTCTTGGGACAAGAAGCTGAACGTCCGCGACTTTGCGATGAAAAATGCCGGGAAGTACATCGTGCGTATCCGAGCCGCTGGACGTATTCCGAAGCGAGACGAAGTAGTTGAGTCTGCGCGAGTGATTCTGCAAAACCGATTTGAAGACCAGATGAAGCAAAAGCCCGATGGCGAAAAGTGGCATCGTCAACAGATGGAACGCGACTTGGCTCATTTCAGCAAGGATACGATATACGATTATGGCCCGGTGCGAATGAAGCTGATTCAAGATCTCGGTGGTCAGCCTCGCACCGTAGCTGAACTGGACGTTCCCGCGACTCGCGATCAACCGCAAGAGTACGAAATCGTTGTGCCCTTTACGTCACAACGGGCTGGCGTGACGATCGAGTATGCCTATTCCATTCCCAAAGTCTTGGAGAACTTTTGGCTTCAGTCGAGCGATCACTTTGCGAGGCCCGAACTGTTGGTTGACTGGATTGAGCTGGAAGGGCCAGTCAATGAAGCTTGGCCTCCCAAATCGCACCAACTGTTAATGCCTGAAGAGATCACACCCACAAACGAAGATCAATTGGTCGAAAAGACCATCGGCAAGTTCGTCCGCCGCGCATTTCGTCGTCCAGTGGCTCGCGATGAAGCGGCGGCTTATGTGAAGATCTACAAGCAAGCTCGTCAAGACGATCAATCGATTGTAAGCTCGCTGCGAGCCGCGTTGAGCGCCGTACTGGTTTCGCCGAACTTTCTTTACATTGTGGAGAATGCGCCGAGCGACTCGAAAGCACAGCCTCGCGTGAGCGCCTATGAATTGGCTTCGCGATTGTCTTACTTCCTATGGTCCAGCCCGCCAGATGCTGCTCTCATGCAGGCCGCGGATCGATCGCAGTTGTTGAAGCCGAATGTCCTGCGAGAGCAACTACAGCGGATGTTAGCCGATCCACGTAGCGAGCAATTGGTACAGAACTTCGCCGATCAGTGGTTGGGCTTGCGACAAGTGGGAGCAAACCCGCCAGCTCCCGATCTTTATCCGCACTACGATCGACATCTTGAACTATCGATGATCGAAGAGGGCAGGGCACTCTTTCGCACGATACTGCGAGAAAAGCGAAATGTCTTGGATTTCGTGGATCCACAATACGTTGTCATCAATGAACGGCTGGCAAGATTCTATGAGATCCCCGATGTGCGCGGCGATCACTTCCGTGAAGTCGCTGTGCCCAAGGATTCGGCTCGAGCCGGTATCTTGACTCAGACAGCGATGCTAACGATCACTTCCAACGGGACTCGAACATCTCCTGTCAAACGTGGCACTTGGGTCTTAAGCAATGTCTTAGGAACCGATCCGGGATTGCCAGTGGCCAACGCCGGTGACATTGCGCCAAAGGTTCCAGGAATTGATAAAGCGACTGTGCGGCAACGATTGCAGATCCATCGCGAACTGCCACAGTGCGCGCGATGTCATGACAAGATCGATCCCTTGGGTTTGGCTCTTGAGAACTTTAATGCGTCGGGCCAATATCGCGAGCAAGAAGGTTTTGGCTACAAAGGCCGCATCGAACGCAATGATCCACGCATTGATGCCAGTGCGAAACTGCCGGATGGAACGTTGATCGACGGACCAGTTCAATTGCGGCAGGCGATTCGCAAGCAGGAGGATCAGTTCCTGCGAAACCTGTCGCAAAAAATGTTGACTTACGCTCTCGGGCGGGAAACGACTTTGGCTGACGAGCCCACCATAGGCCAGATTGTCGCTCACACGAAGCAGCATGACTATCGTTTGGATAGTTTGATCGAAGCGATTGTGCTTTCCGAAGCCTTTCAAGCCTATTGAGAAAATGTTTTTGACTGTTTAGCCTCGCAGAAACGATCGTACACAATAGAAAACTAGCTTAACCGCTCAGTGGATCAAAGTATGAGTTCAACTTTTCAACATCGATCTCTCTCGCGTCGTCATGTGCTCCGCGCGGCCGGAGTGGCGTTGGCATTGCCTTGGCTCAATGCCATGTCGCCGAAAGTTAATGCCGCTGATTCCAAATTTAAGCCTTGGAAGAAGTCGCAGGCCAGCGAGCCGCGTGTGATCTTCTGCTACGTGCCCAACGGCGTCAACATTCGGCAATGGATGCCCGAAGGCGAAGGTGTGGGATACGAACTCTCGCCAACCTTGAAGGTGTTGGAAGAGGTGCGCGACGACTTTACTGTCGTAACGGGCTTGGGGCATCCGCGATGTACTGGTGGCCATAGCGGTGCAGATACATGGTTGACCGGAGCCGACTTGAAAGCGATTCCTGGCAAGGATTATGCGAATACGATCTCCATCGATCAACTGATCGCCGAACATCACGGTGCGCAAACTCGATTCTCTTCTCTGCAATGGTCGGATCTTTCGGGTACGGGTTCTGCTGGTCACACTCACACGCTTTCGTTTGATCGCACCGGAACGCCATTGCCCGCCGAGGACTCGCCGCGACGCATCTTTGAACGCTTGTTTGTGCCCGAATCCAGCAAGGACCGCGAAGAGACCCTGCGGCGCTACGGCGAGAAGCGTTCGATCCTCGACAATGTGCTCGACGAATCCAATCGACTTTCCAAACGGATCGGCAAAGAGGATCAGCGTAAGCTAGACGAGTACTTGAGCAGCGTGCGCAGTACCGAGCAGCGAATTGAGAGATTGGAGCAGTGGATCGATCGTCCGAAGCCAGAGGTAGACGGTAGTTTGTTGCAACTAGCTATGCAGCCTCACAACGCTCATGATCGACCGATGTGGATCGACGTGATGCTCGAGCTAGCCTATTTGTCCTTTGCAACCGATTCAACGCGCGTGATCAGCTTTGAATGGTCGCGGGAAGCCGGTGGATTTGGGGGTGGTGGCGAGAATCATCACGAGCTTTCGCATCACGGCGGTGACGCGGGAATGTTGGAGAAGTTAGCCACTATCGATCGTTTTCATTTGACTCGGTTGAAACGATTCATTCAGTTCCTCAAGCAGACCAGCGAAAGCGATCAAACGATGCTCGACAACACCGTAGTTGTCTTTGGGTCGGGCATGAACAGCGGCGAAGGCGGCGATCACTCTCCCAAGAATCTTCCTTTGATCGTAGCTGGTGGGAAGAGTTTTGGATTGAAGCACAATCGACATCTCAAGTTTGACACCGCCCAGCATCCGCCGCTGGCCAACTTGCTTTTGGAAATCGCTCAGCGAACCGGTGTTGAAACCGACAAGTTTAGCGATTCAACCAGCGTGCTTAGCGAGCTCCGCGGTTAACCAGCTAACAAAGAAAAATGAGTGAGTTCGTGGTGGCCAAATCTTGAATGCTAACGTGGGTAACCCTTACGAGACAACGGGTAGCTCGACAACCGCTGTTACGGCAACTTCGATACGCCAAAGATGGTTCGTCCTTGTCTTCATTGTTTGTGGTTTGGCCTCGTGGGCATCGTTGGCATAGGCGATTAAAGACGTCCGAATTCAGCAAGAACCGGGCTACGAACCGATTGTGAATGACGTTGGTCTCTGGGCCTGCGCTATTGGTGGCTGGCTTGCTGCCGCATGTGTAGTCTTGGGTGTCTGTACCGCGATACGCCAACGATGGCATCCATGGAAAGTGTCGCTCGCATATCTCATAGCTGGTGCGATTGTCTGCTATCCCGCAGGCTCAATTACCTTGCTGTATTTGACAGGCGAACTTTGATTGGCGTGTACATTATTAAACTTGGAGCACTTATGACTCATGCAATCTCGTTAATGCGGCATCTTGCTGGGGATGATACCGATATTGGTAGGGCTCCACCGAAGATTGACGCGTGGATTGATTCACTTGCTATGCCAATCGATATCAAGCGGATGCTGCAGTGGACATGGCCACGTACTCCGATACTCATTGGCAACATCGAGTTCACCGATCCAGTTGGGATGTTTCACTTTGATCACCGCGACAAGATGATTGAAGAATCATTGTTTCCCATAGGGCAAGGGATTAACGGCGACCCATTCTTGATTGACTTTTCCACACCGGATGGCCCGGTTGGTTTTCTTTGCCTTCAAGAGTTCTACGGTGACAAGTACATCCGAGATGTTTTCCAGCCCACATTTCGAACACTCGCTTCCTACTTCCATCGCGTGATGCTTAGACATTACTTGCCCTTCGACTATTACGAAGCAAAGGACATGATTGAGTTTCTTCGCGAAGAGAGTGAACACGACTCGTTTCCTCCTTTTCACCGAATCCGTTAGCAATTGGCAAATGGCGAATCGCTAAGACAGAAAAACACGTAGGTCACAGAGAGGGAATGAATGGCGACAGGGATGTTGCGGTTCGAATGGAGACGTTCGAGATGGTTGCATAAGACGCTCACCGCCGAACCATTCTGGTGTTGGACCCGGGTTGCGCTTGGCTCGCGGGACTCGCCGCGCTAACCCGGGGCTGTAGAGTGTCGCCACTTCGTGGCTGGTCGTTTTAAGCTTGATGGAATGTCGGTAGCGGAAAGCGTTGAGCTTCGAAGATTCTAAGGTTTGAAATCTCTGTGATCTCCGTGCCTCTGTGTTTAATTGCTTTTTCTACATTAATCTTCTGTATATGGGACACGTATCTTCAAAGAGTTTTGTGGATTAGAAACTTCCGTGCAAATTCTGTTTGAACGTCAATGATTACCTCTGTACACTGAAGCCAACTTTCATGTTTCACTTGTCCAATTCGTATAGACCAAATGATTGGGAGCAAAGAAATGGTTAGTCGAGCTGCATATGTGCTATCGTTCGTCTTGATGTTTGCATGCGCACTGGCTTGGAGTGATGACCGTGAAGCTGCGCCAACTAAGCAGATGTCACTTGAGCGAGCGGTTTTGGACTTTAATGAAGATTCGGATGCGGATCGCGAGAAGCTCGGGCTGCTGAGGCTAACTGAAATGGAAGTATTGGCCGCAATTCACTCGACAATCGGCATGAAGTACGAAGACTATAAGCTCTTCAAAGAGATTGCTGAAACCAAGAAGCTTCCAGCGAATGCTAAGCTAGTTCTCTATCGACGTAGTTTCGCGAATGGTTACAAAACTGCGGTTTGGAAAATCGAGCTGTCCATCAAGAAGAGTGACAAGGAGTACGCTCAAATCGAAGTACGAAATCAATATCTGTCGACCGAAAGAGACATCCCACAACTGAACGCAATGAAGTCTTCGAAGTAACCCCTGCTATTTTCGCTGCGAGGACTTCGATTTTGAAATCTCTGTGGCTCTGTGTTTCAATCTTCAGTTCTTCTTTTTCTTCTTCTTAGCGTACTCACATTCCCGGAATTAGAAGAAGGTAAAACACAGAGGCTCAGAGGTCACAGAGGGAGGAAGTTCACATGAAAGAGTGCTGTGACATCGAGTAATTACGGTTGGATTTCGATTGACCCCCACGAGCTCATTCTTGAAGGGCGCGGTGGTAAGGTGACCATGGAGGTGGACGCGTTTCTCCCTTCGCCTTCAACTCTTGCGTGTTCCGATGCGTTGGCAATGACAATGACTGTTACAATTGACAGTCCTAACAGCGGTCCGCCCATGAGCGTCAGCATCAAGCATGCGCTCTACGGTTCGATTACTTCGATACACGAGCGATTACGTGCATTTTCAGCAGGAAGGGCTGCTGATGTTACCATTGAGGCGGTTGGTCTACGGTTGAAGTTGTACTCGCATAGTTTTGGTGCGAGGTCAGGGACCTGCGTGTCAGGCGACGTTTCTTCAGTTTCGGAAACCGATAACTTTCCGTGGCCCAAGGCAGGCATCGGAGATCGCCTGCTTCTAGAGCGCGAGGCGGCTTTTCGTTTGCAATTCGGGTTCCTGACGAGCGTAGTTGATCCGCCATACGTAACAAGGTTTGCCGAAAGCGCCCGTCGACTTATGGAATACATCGAGTCCTTTAGAGCGAAGTGAGGTCGAACGTTTCCCTAACTGACAAGAGAGTAAAGCGCTCGGGCGCGGAGATCGCAGGGAGGGAAGCTATACTAGTAGCGACGATTTAGTCGTTCCACGACGGCTCGGGGGCTTTTTGAGGTTAGGCCACAACTTGCGACTCAAGTACTCACTACGACTGTCCTTCCTGATTTTGACCGTGGTAGCCGTCGTCTTGGCTATGTGGATTCGAACATATTCGGTCCATGGATATTATTCCAATGGCAAGGTAGCTTGGGAGCAGTTTGAGAATCGAACGATCTTCATGAATGTGAAAGTGTCGAAGCGCGTGACATGGTTTCCGAGCGGAACGATCGCCATTGTTTGGACTCCAGCGGATGTGACGTACTATTCTCCCTCTGGTGATACTTTCAACGGTAACAACCGCAATGAAGTTGAAATGTGGGCCGGTCAATATCGCAATTTGCTTGACGAAGACAACGTAACGAATTCTGAAAGGCGACCACTTGAAAGTCTGCTGCTATGGTTCAATGCAAAGCTTCCCAAAATCAAAACGACGCCGTGATTGCCGCGGTTCAATCGCGGCTTACGACACAGGAGAATCCAAAGTAGAGTATTCATCTGGTTCAGTCAGAGTAGTTCCTCCGCGCCTCTGCGTTTCATTCTCGTCTCCTTTCCCTTCTTCTCCGTTGCTCGCTCGCGAATTTGTAGACCGACTCAAGAACGCCCGAATAACATGATCGACCCGAAAAGAAGGCAAAACGCGGAGGCGCGGAGATCGCAGAGAGGCTAGAACGGTAGGGATATGGAAGTTCCCTCCAGTTTCCGCAATGCATGGACACTATTGCTATCAGAGGGGCCGCAAAGTCGATTTAGGCGGCTCATCTTGCCGAAATGTGCCATCGGAGAATTCGAATCTTTGCTGTAGGCGGTCGAAACGGTAGACTGGTTACGGCAACCTATGGGAAATGCCGACTTAGCAGCTAGCAAATATTCTCTACTTTCCGAACGAGTGAAACAACGATGCGCCACAAGCAATCATCGTGGATCGTGTGCTTCTGCCTGGCTTTGTTGACATCAAATGTCGGCTTAGCTCAACAAAAGGACGCCAGTAATAAAGAGTCTGGCAACAAAAAGGCATTATCCTACTTCGCCAACGCGGCTGACTACCAGAACGGTGGAGCCTTTGAATTGGCTGCCGAAGAATGGGAGAAGCTGGTTAAGGAGTTTCCGACGGAGGCTCAGGCGAGCACCGCCTGGCATCACTTGGGTATTTGCAATCTTCAGCGCAAAGAACCCAACTACCAACGAGCCATTGAAGCGTTCCGCGAAGCTTTGAAAGACACCAAGCTTGAACTTCGCGAAGAATCTTTGATCAATCTGGGATGGGCCTTGTTCTCGCAGGCTCGCAAGCGTCCAGCGGGTTCAGCCGAGCAGACTCGCGAGTTGGAAGAGGCTCGAGCGCGTCTGAGCGATTTCCTCAAGGAGTATCCTGACGGTGCCTATCTGGATCAAGCCGTTTTCTATCTTGGCGATATTGAACACCTGTTGGGCAATCGCAAAAAAGCCATTACACAATTCAAACGCTTCCTTGAAAACGAAAAGCTGGCCAAGAGCAGCTTGCGACCTGACGCACTTTACGCGCTAGCCGTTGCTTACCAAGATGAAAATGAAGCTCCTGAGGCGGGTCGTCGTTATCAAGAATTCTTGAACAAGTACGGCAAGCACAAGCTGGCCGATGAAGTTCGTATTCGTGCCGCCGAACTATCGCTGGCAGGCGATAAACTGAGCGACGCTGAAGCGCTGCTCAAGCAGGTGTCGATCAGTCCCGATGCGCCGATGGCAGACTTGGCGCTGTTGCGATTGGGTTACGTCAACGGAAAGCTAGGCAAGAATAAAGAAGCTGCATCGTACTACGACAAGCTGCTGAATCAATTTGCGAGTTCGATACATGCACGACCAGCGGCCATCGCTTTGGGTCAAATCAAGTTGAGCGAAGGAGACTTGGAGCAAGCGTTGAATGCTTTCCGCAAAGTTGGAGCTGGCGCGAACGCAACTGTTACTGATGCGACAGCGGCCGACGCTGCTCACTGGATTGCTGTAGTGCTAATGCGACAAAACAAGAACGCCGAAGCTGCGAAGCACGCTGCGGACGCGTTGAAGCAGTTCGCCGATTCAACTGCTCTAAGTTTAGACTTGGCCGATGCACTTTACGCTCAAGCCGATCGGCGCGCCGAGGCTCGCAAGGCTTACGAAAACTTAGCCACCGAAAAACCAGATTCGCCTCAGGGGTCACGGGCCGCATACAACGCTGCCTTTGCAGCATTGGAAGCTGGCGATTCACTGGCCGCTCAACAGTGGGCCGAACGATTCCTAGGTAAGTATCCCAAAGACGCTCTGCGATCAGATGTCGCCTACATCGCCGCTGAGTCGCTCTTGCGACAAGGCATGTACGAACCAGCGGCCCAAGCCTACACCAAGCTGATCGATGCCGACTCAAAGAATGAAAGTGTACGAAGCTGGCGACTACGCCAAGGGATGGCCTATTACTTGGGTGGAAAATACGATCAAGCAGTAAAGGGCATGCAGTCGCTTGTAGAAACGCTTTCCGACAAAGATCAGAAGGCCGAAGCGAAGTTCATCAGCGGATCCAGTTTGCTGTACATGGAGAAGGCCGATCAAGCAGTCCAACACCTTGAAGAGAGCCATCGCTTTAGTGATAGCTGGTCCAGCGCAGATGAAACGTTGATGATCTTGGGCGAGGCCTATCAGCGGCTGAAGAAGAATGCAGAAGCCAAACAGACCTACGCAAAGCTATTGCAGAAGTATCCTCAAACGCGATTGAAGGCTCAGGTTCAATACAAGTTGGCGCAATTGACGGCCGCCGAAGGTTCGTTTGCCGATGCAGTGCGTCAGTATCGAGCTTTAGTAGCTGACTCTAGCGCGACGAATTACCACAATTTTGCCCAGTATGGAATTGTTTGGTGCCTGATGCAGCAGGACCAACACAAGGCGGCCTACGACGAACTGCAACCGCTGCTTGCCAAGAATCTTCAGGATTCCATCGGTGGAGAAGTGCAGCTCGCAGAAGGTATTTGCCTTCGCAAGATCGGTCAACCAGACAAGGCTATCGCCGCGCTGAATCGCTTCATCGATCGCAAGCCTAAGGGTGTCTCGTTGGGCAACGGTCTTTATGAATTAGGACTGGCTCACACGGAACTCAAGCAACTCGAGCAAGCCAATGCGGCGCTAGAGCGAATCTTGAAAGAGGTTCCCGAGTACCCAGCCGCCGATCGCGTGATGTACGAGATCGCTTGGAATCTTGTTGACCAGGAGAAAGGTGACGCGGCAACGACCAAGTTCACAGAGTTGGTTTCCAAGTTCCCCAAGAGTACTCATGCGGCCGAATCGAACTACATGATTGCTCAGCAACAATATGACGCTAAGCAGTTTGCACAAGCCATTCAGACTTACGAGAAGATTCTTACACAGACTCAAGATCCTGAGCTGCTAGAGAAGTCGCTTTACAAACTGGGATGGACCAACTTTCAACAGCAGCAGTATGACAAAGCGGCCAAGCAGTTCGAAGCTCAAACAGCTCGATTCGCTACTGGCAAGCTTGCCGTAGACGGACAATTCATGTTGGCTGAATGTAGCTTTAAGAAAGAGCAGTACGAACCAGCCATAGCTGGCTTCCAAAAGGCTCGCGGAGCGCTCGAGTCCAATGCAAAAGACAGCGCCGCATCGCCACAAGTGCGCACACTGATCTACTTGCATGGTGGTCAGAGCTTGCGGGAGTTGAAGCGATGGAATGAAGCCGAGCAATGGTTAAACGTCGTCATCCAGAAGTACTCGGACAGCCCCTACTTGCCAACTGCGTTGTACGAACTTGGTTTCTGCAAGCAGAATCAGGGCAAGACTGTCGAGGCGGTGACGCACTACAACGAAGTCGCTTCTAACTACCGAAACGAGGTTGCCGCGCGAGCTCGATTCATGTTGGGTGAGATGTACTTCTCGCAAAAGGATTTCGCAAAGGCAATTCCCGAATTCCAACGCGTTATGTATGGCTTTGGCGGCGATAAGGCTCCCGAAGATATCAAGAACTGGCAAGCCAAAAGTGCCTTCGAAGCGGCTCGATGCAGTGAAGTGCTGATCAACAACTTGAACGGCTCTGCCAAGAAAAAGGTCGTGGATACGGCGATTGAATTCTATGAGTTTGTTGTCGAAAAGCACGCCAAGCATGAATTGGCCGCTCAGGCTCAAACGCGACTGGGCGAGCTACAGAAGTTGCGATAGCACCTGAGAGCAACCGAGATAGCACCTGCGATAGCAGCCTAGATAGCGATTGGATTGTCCAATTGGGTTTGTGGTATTCCCTCAACCCTTTTTCGCGGTTTGCCAGAGCTACCATCGCGGCACAACATCGCATGAACTTGTGTCAACAAGCTTGAAGCCTCCAGGTTGGAGCTTCAGTTTTCATGAATCTGAACGACTTGCCATTTCCTTATCGAACTTTCCGATACAATGAGAGGTCGAAAAGACGCCCCGAGCGATGTGTAGGATTGGTCATGAGCTTAGCGTTTTGCTAGCGCAATTCCAAGTCTTTGCAATGCTCGGAAAGGGACTTTGGATTGTTGCGGAGTAGCAGACGCATTTCCAAAATCCAGGCAAGATGTTGCGGGCTGAGCCGAATGTTTGTTGAGTCGACTGATTGTGAGTTCGACTGGGCCGCAACGCAAATGTCAACGTCCCGGTTAGGCGTTGAGCCGTTTACTATGCGGTTAGGTTGCCACCGGGGAAGGCAGACTTTCCAACTTCAACCAGATGAATCGAACTATGCGAAGTGTTTTGCTACCTCTTGTTCTTGCTCTTCTCGTCGTTGCGTGCATCCCACAGCCGTCCAGCGCGGTTCAGGATGGACAGCCTAAGGTGACGCAAGGCGACATTGAGAATTTGATGGCCTCCAAAGAGCCATCGGGAAATACTGCACCGGGTCCACGACTGGGCATTGGCGGTATGAACTTCCTCCAGTTGTTAATCGACGGTGGCGCTCTGATGATCCCGATCGGATTGATGAGCCTTCTCGTTTTGGCAATTGGCGTAGAGCGTTGGATTGCACTGCGAAGCTCGAAGATTTTTCCCCGGCGATTGCGTCGTGAGATTCGTCGAGCTGCGGATGATGAGCTTCAAGTTTCGCCGGCTGAGTTGTATCGGACTGCCGAACTCTTTCCCTCGTCGGCCAGTCGCGTACTGAAAGATTTGATCACTAAGATTGGACGTCCCATCCCAGAGGCTGAAGCGACGATCACTGAAAGCGTACAACACGAAGCTGATCGACTTTACAACAACGTGCGTTGGTTGACATTGGCCGCGGCCGTCACGCCACTGATTGGATTGTTGGGTACGGTATGGGGAATGATCATCGCCTTCTACAACACCACGCAATTGACCAGTGGTTCAAATCGCGTTGAGAGCTTGGCCGAAGGGATTTATGTGGCTCTGGTCACGACTTTGGCAGGACTGACCGTAGCTATTCCCGCAGCCATTCTGGCGCACTACTTTGAAGGCAAGATCACCAAGAATTTGGCAACAGTAGACGTCGAGATGCGACATTTGACGCCGAGGTTTGAGCAGTTCGAAGGCAAGCTGCGATTTGATGTTGGACCGCGAGGCATTACGTCACGTCCAATTGCAGCGCACGCAACGACGACATTGCATGCTTCGTCTTCGGCAAGTAGTCCGGAAGCTCCTCCCGTGCATTCGTCCGCGCGGCCTCCCAAGTTGAAGGCTTAAGGAGAGCGAAAAATGGCTGTTCGAATTCAACAAGGCCGAGCACTTGCGGTGCTCAACTTAACGCCGCTCATCGATGTCGTTTTTCTCTTGCTGATTTTCTTTTTGGTGGCTTCGCGAATGAGCCAAGAAGAACATCAGTTAGATATCGCTTTGCCATCGGCTGCTAATGCGGTTCCGATGACGGTCGAGCCGCAGGAGTTGATCGTCAATATCGATCAGCAAGGGCGACTGTTAGTCGATGCGAAGCCGATGAGCCTGGAAGATTTTGATTCGATGATTCGCTTGCTTTCGGTGAACAATCCGACGGGCAACTCGGTGATCATTCGCGGTGATCGTCGCGTTGCGTTTCAAGCTCCGATTGACGTCATGAATATCTGCCTGAAGTATGGCGTAGCCTATTCGGCCTCAACTGCCGAAGAAGAAAACAAACAATAGAACCGCCCGAAAAACCGGCATTGGATTCATCGAACCATGCAAGACTTGGAAGCTAGAATTGCCGAAGACGACTTCGACGACGAAGAGTCGAGTTCGATCGGAACTTGGCTGTTGAATTTCATTCTTGGGCTTCTGGGGGCAACTGTATTGGGGCTAGCGTTTTTCGAGCTAGATCCGAACGAAGAACGCTATCTTTACAATCCTTGGACCTATGCGATCATCGTCCCGATAGCCATTGTGATGTTGTCGGCGGTGATGAGCACGCTAGTCAGTCGCGTTATTCGCCGTTCGATGCAAGCCGCGTTTTTGCTAAGCGTCTTGGCGCACCTTTTGATCCTTACTGGCCTCAGCAATATTGTGATTCACTCTCGCTATTGGCCGCAACTTTTCGATTCGCTCGCACAGCAACGTCAGCAGTTGAAGAAGGAGTCGTTGCAAGCCAGGCAGTACGTCAAGGTCAGCTTAAGCACTCAACCCAACAAGCGCCCCGACCATCTCAAGCATGTGCCGACAGAGCACCAGCCAACGGAGATTCAACGAGCAGAAGATCGTCAGATGCAGTTGGCCAAAGCCGACGTGGATCACTTGATTTCACCGAAGGTCGAGCTCGAGAAGAGTAGCACGGCTCATCTTTTAAAGCGATCGCAGGCCCAATCGAGTTCGCCGGCCTACAGCCCTCAAGCATCATCGCTTTCGCGAAGTGAGCTCTCCCAGCCTTCGCCGGAGCGTAACGCGTCGCCGACGACTCCAAGTTATGAGATTTATCAGTCTGAACCACAGTTGCAAGCTTCGAATGCGGATCGATTGAAGGCACGAGCTAGTGAATCCAAGAATGATTCGGCAATTACGGCGCCATCCAGCTTGAGTCCTCAGGCTAACAACGATCTAACGCCATCGAGCGTCAGTGTGCAGCGAAGGGCTGCCTCTAGCGAAGCTCCCGCATCTGATATGTTGGCTAAAGCAGAATTGCCGCGTCGAAGCAGTCAAACAGCTCAGCCCATTGCACCTTCGGCTATTCAGACCTTTGCTCTAAGTCCTGAAGCTCCACAATCGCTCGCGCTTGCGTCCGAGAGTCAGAATTCGCGGCGAAGTTCGACTTCTGGAGTTGCTGCGGAATTACCGACGGAAAGTCAAGCTGCTCCTTCAGAGAATCGCTCGCTGGCTAGTGGTAGTCAATTGCGCAGGAATGATCGCAACTATCAAGTGACCAATCCAACCGATGGTGCTTCTTCGTTGTCGATGTCTCGCAGCAGTGCGGGTGGTCAGTCAGGGCCCGCAGCGCGAAGCTCGTTGCCAACGCTCGGCAGCAATCTTGGATCGACAGCGTCGGCGGACGGCGAGTTGAGAGCTGCGACCGATACTGCGCGACGGTCCGATTCGGGGCGGCAAGCGTCAGCACTGCCACAGATGTCCGAGGCTGGATCCGTTGCAGCGGCCCAGTGGGATGGATTGCCGAGTTTAGCAGGGGGTGTTGCAAGTCGATCGCCAGCCCAGTTGGCCGCTGAAGGGGCAGGGCAAGCCAACTCTAACGACGTTGCCGCGATGACCGGAGCCGGACGCGACATACAGCGAGCCGCAGTGGGGCTAGCTGGACCCGCAGGTAATATTGCTGTGCCCAGTGGAGCTGTAGGAGTTGAGTCGAACCAAGCCGTCGATTTGCAAGCTGGTGGAAGTAGCGTAGCTCGCGCTAATCGTAGTTCAAAGGGCAGTGCAGCGACAAGCGACCCGCTTGGTGACGGCAACGGTTCGATGAGTTTATCCAGTCGTTCCGCTCAGGCTCAATCGCTACCTTCAGGAATGCAGCGACGTGAAACTGACGGAGCTGGGGCGGTCAGTGATACCAAGGGACTCGCTGGTGACTTGCCTCGCAACGATGCAATCGCTGGTGCGGCTCCGTCGGCAAGTAAAGTCAATGCACCGAACATAGCAACTGGTAACGAGCAAGCTTCAACCGAGAGCTTAGCCAACGATTCCAGTTCGCTGCAAAGAATGCGAAATTCGACTGGGCGACTGCAGATTCCTCTCGAGATCGATGCCCCTAGTGGTAGCGGTGGTTTGGCGAATGTACCGATCAACGACTCCGTTGCTCTGTTGCCACGGCGTTCCAATGATAGTTCGCAGCCTGAGATGCCTCAGTTCGACACTCAGCGTTTCATGCGTAGCGAAGTAGGCGGACCTTTGGCGGCTGGAAAGAGTGTAGCTAAGCCAGCCTTCCAGCAACGATTGGATCGCCTGCAAAATCGCGGCGATGAGACCATCGATCCTCAAACGGAGCTAGCGATCGAGCGAGGGCTTGAGTTTCTTGCGAAGTACCAACGTGAAGATGGCAGTTGGAAATTGCAAGATTTCGATACCAAGGTGCTCATCCGTAGCGATACTGCCGCAACTGCTTTAGCCATGTTGGCCTTTCAAGGTGCTGGCTACACTCACAAAGAATCAAAGTACGCATTGCAGGTAGGTCGCGCGATCGAGTTTCTTTCGAAGAATCAAAAGGCCGATGGCGACCTCTATATTCCTCAAGATCCTGCCAGCGATCAAAACGCATGGCTATATTCGCACGCCATCGCCTCCTTGGCACTCTGCGAAGCGTACGGTATGACGCAAGACGAGAATCTAAAGCCGATTGCGCAGAAGGCTGTGAACTTTATGGTCAGCAGTCAAGACTCGCGTCGTGGCGGTTGGCGATATCGTCCAGGCGTTGGTTCTGATACCAGCGTGACTGGTTGGTACATGATGGCGTTGCAGAGTGGAAGATTAGCCGGACTGAATGTTCCTGCCTCCACATTTGACTCCATCCAGTCGTTTGTCAGTCGAGCCGCGGTCAGCAAGGAGGAGCCTCACCTATTCCGATACAATCCCTTCGCTCCCGATACGGTTGAGCAACGACATGGTTTGCAACCTACGGCGGTCATGACCAGCGTTGGTTTGCTGATTCGGTTGTATATGGGGTGGGAGCGTAACGACAAAGAGATGATCGATGGTGCAACCTATCTTCTGATCCATTCACCGCAGAATGGTACCAAAGAGCAATCTCGCCGAGACACCTACTACTGGTACTATGCCACTCAGGTTATCTTCCACATGGGCGGCGACTACTGGAAGCGATGGCATGACACTCTGAATCCGATGCTAATCAAGGAACAAGTGCGAGAGGGACGTTACGCAGGTAGTTGGGAGCCAATGACACCTGTTCCGGACTTGTGGGCCAATTACGGAGGCCGGTTGTACGTCACGACGATGAATCTGCTTTCGTTGGAAGTTAGCTATCGACATTTGCCGCTTTACGAGGCGACCGCAAAGTAGAGTCACAGCCTCTAAGAGCACATTGATTGGTGGGCATTGTTCGGCGAGCTGGCTCCAAAATTTGCTCAATTTCGAAGCCAAGCTGCTAGAATGGATAACGTCTTCTCGTCTGCTTCTCTAGCCTCAGGTCAATTCATGAGTCTGCAATTTCCACAACGATTGAGCAGTGTCGTTGCATTCGTCCTGTGCAGTTTTTGCGTTGTTGCAACCGCTCAGTTGCCCAAACCTAATCCTAAAACCCTAGGTTTGGATGTCATCAAAACGCAGAAGCAGCTGTTGCTTGGATTTGTGTTAACGCAGCGCGCCGACGGATCGATCGACTGTGCTATCGATCGCGCTTGGCTGCAGGCGACGTACGCGGATTTTGCGGCTGAGTTGCTAGAGAAAGAGAAGAAACCGCGCGTCGAAGCTAAGCAAACTGCAATCGATCGAATCAAGAATTGGCTAACAGAATGCGATGGCGACGAGCGTATACGACTGAAGATCTTCTTGGAGGCCGAACTTCGGCACGCTGAGGCTGTTGAAGCCGAATCACCGAATTCTACTTTCGTACTCGTAACATTACCTGCCAAAGAGATTGTGAAAGTAACTCCTGCCAAACCCGAGCAGCGTCACATCGCGGGGGTTGCTTACAAACATGATCTTCCCGATGTTACAACGACGCCGACTGTTGTTCTCGAAAAGAAGTTGAAAGAGTTGGGGGTGGATACCAAGTCGGAACGCTTTGATTTGACAGGCAAGTTGCCCCGCCTAGTATTGGAAAATGATCGACAGTGGGCCGCTAAACAAGCGCTCGTCGAGCATGACTTAGTGCTTGCCGTTGAGTTGCAGGGAAAAGGATCGATGTTGATGGGGGCAGACGATTCGATCGATGCGATGGCGATATTCAAGGAGCTTGCCGGAGCCCAGAACGATTTGTTGAGCGAGCTATCCAAAGAACTTAAGCTGGATCTGGGTACTGGCATTGAGCGTGCTGAGAAGGACGCTTGGAAGCAGTCTGCAATTAACAAAGCTGAAAAGAAGAAGGCACGAGGCGTTCTTGTGTACCGTTTGAATCAACAAATGGGTTCAGCAACGACCAAGGTGACTACCAACTTTCTTGCCAAGGGAAGCGATGGCCAATGGTTTGATGTTTACAGCAGCCAACACTCTGATGATGGAAGCAAGGCAACCAAAGAGGAGTTGGATCGCATGAAAAACGATCCAACGCTCCAGCGGATACTGCCGATGCTGGAAGCAATCGGTGGGAATGCGCAAGTTGACCAAGCGTTGCGTCAAGGTGCGGCAACTGCCGCAGCGTTGGGGGAAGCCAAATCTGCATTTTCCGAATTTAAGAATCCGATTACTCGCGACTTGCTTTCGCCACCAATTAACCTTCCGAAATAGTAGGGTCAGATAGGAAATTAGCAAACGGAGAGCACGCCTACTTTGCAAGTGAAAATGCCTGATCTCGAACTTTCTCAAAGAACTCGGTGCGGGCTGGTCCGGTGAACGAGTCTACGATCGTCTGAGTTCGCAGGAAATAGTTTGGAATGCGATCCATTTCTGCTTGGTTATCGCTGCGGTACTTCGTGACGAAGTGGCTGTACCATTGATACGCATCGCTGGGATACAGCCAGTCTTGCTCAATGGCTATGCGGATACCGCGAACCAAACGATCCTGATCGAGAGGCATGTTTGGGATACTGACTCGGTCAAGAAATCTTGAGACTAGCAATGCGTAAACTGCGTCGTTCGTTTCAATGGGGTACATGTCGGCTACCGCGTTCATGTAGGCGTCAGCATCAGCTTCATCTAGAATATAGTCAGTCTTTCCAAACAGACTAGCAACGGCCGTGTGATGATCCAGTGTACTGGGATAAAGTGAGGTGGCTCTTTCCAATAACTGATCCAGTTGTTCAGCCGTCAGAATTGAGTTGCGATTCTCCAACAGAATTCGCAATTCAAAAACCATCGCGCTCGGGCGTTCGTCTTTGAGTAGTTCATCGAACAAGCGAATACACTCGGGCGTAAGGTATCGGAACATTGGTTCAGTACTTAGTTCATACAAAGTAGCAGCATAGGTCTCTTGAGCAATAGGAGATTCGCTCTCAAGCCACTTCTGAAACTTCCGCAATTGCTCATCGCTACGTTCTGTTGCGCCGGAGAATCCGGAGATCATCATGCCCTGAACTTGTGGGAAGGTACCGCTAATTCTTATCGCTTCTTTCCAACGCAACGCGGCTCCACGTAGTACCTTGGCGTATAGCTCTTCGCCGCAATCGCTGGCGATGACTCGTGGTTGAGCGCGAATGAACTTAGCCGCTGCTTCAAACTCGTCAAATCTTTCCTTGGTTAATAGGCTTGCAATTCGGCCGATGGTGAGGTCGAAGTAGGGGTCTGTAAATCTTACGCGGTCAGCAACTTGTATCGCATGCTCGCATCCCAGTGCAACAAGCGTTCCGTCTTTCGCAGCGTCCATACAAACTGCAGGGTGATCCAAGTTCTGTGGGATAGAAATCTCGAATCGGTTGATATGGATGTCTTGAAGAAACGATTGCCACTTGCCATCTTGGCCAATTCGATTTCCCAAGACTAGAGCCCATGTGTAGTTTTCGAGAGTAAAAGCTTTGGCATCCAGGATACGGCTGATCAAGCTTACGAACCGCGAAGGATCTTGTACGGGGGAAGTAAGTTGGACGGCTCCGTTATCCCCAAACCAGTAATCGCTTTCAACTCCTGCTAGAGCAATCGTGTCTTTGAGCGTCAGCGTATTTTGTACAACTAGTTCTGCCGGCTGTTTGTCGATATGCCACCGGGCCAACCGATTCTGCGAGACAGCGATATACTTGCCTTCTGGATTAATTGAGACACGTGCATCTACGATTTGGCCCTCCTTGGTTCTGCTGAGTGTTTTGCAGTGGTCGTTCAGCACATGTAACTGTAGACCTGCTTTAGCTCGCGTTACCAAAGCAATTATGTTGGCCTTCTCGGAGTACGTGCAGAACTCGATCGGATCGGGAAACTCCGTGAGATAGAGTTGTGAGCCAGAACCAATGTCGTGGATGGCGACGGCCTGCGATTTAACGACAAGACATTGTTGAGGCGACTTCAATAAGAAGGCCGATTTACATTCGCCAGGTGCGGGAAAGCTTGCGGTAGTTTTACCCGAGGCGACATCCCAGATTTGTACGCGGGAACCCACGGTGACAAGCCTTTCACCTGCTTGATCGAAATGAAAGCCGGAGGTGAGGACCTCCTTGCTCTTGGGAATCTCAAACTTGATCGCAATCTTTGGATTTCTGGTAAAGGCCCGCTTCAAATTGGCGACAAGGTCAGGTTGTAGATGACCGAAGTCTTGCTTGTCGAAATCTATCTCGATTCGTTTCGCATTCATTTTCTCTGCAAGGAGCTTAGGTTCAACTCGCTCGAAATAACTGAAGGGGAGCTTTCGTTTGAAGACAAACGGAGTGCCATCACGCTGCCAATCGTACCCTCCACGACCTTGGTCTGTAACGACGTTGGCAGAAACAGTTGTTGTCGCAGCGGCTGAGCTCAGCCGTGGAGGTTCTTCGCATCCCAAGTTGATGATTGCGAGCAGCATGGCCACGGTCATTGCGATCACCATTCGGCAATCACGACGTACTCTTGGGTAGCGGATAAAAGATTCTCTATTGCTCATAGCGGTTCCAAAAAGTAATTTCATCCCAGACATCTATGATTGCCTGGAACAAAGTTGCGGGCTGATCCTGAGGCTCGTTGATTCTCTGTCCATCATCGGAAAGCATGGGCAAAAGACTCTCTTTAGCGCGAGGTGAATATCTCGCAGGCATGATGAGATTTGTTTGGAGATTGTTCAAGTTTGTCGCAAATTGCCAGTAGTAGTCCCCCTGTTCCATAATTCGATGGTCCTGAGTGGCATGAAGCTGCTCAACGACCCCCGCGTCAGTATTGATGTCCTCAATGTCGAAGGAAGCAAACCGAGAATTGGCGATGAACTTTAGCAGTCCATTTCCCGGAACCTTGGACCCTCGCATTGACACTCGGCGAGCGCTTGGGTGTCTCTTGGCAAGTTCGAACATAGCTTGCTCGTCAAGGATGGAGCCGTCGAGGTTAATTTCCAAATCGATATAAGGTACATCCGTCCATCCCATGTTGGCCGCTTGGAGAGTCGTATGCCTAAGGCCAATTCCACGAATCTTGAAAAAGGAGGGGAGCTTTTCCAAAAGTGCTTGAGTGGGGCGATCCACGTAGATCGCTTCAGTTTCACTACCAGGTTGCAGAATTAAATTCTCCCATCGGTCTCCATTGACGCCAGTGTCATTCACCCATAGACGTCTCAACTTTGGAAAACTGGCATTCGATAGTTGGTCAGCGATGTGCTCGGGTACTTTCGTCCCCGTCAGACATAGTGCTGTTAGGTTGGGAAGACTTGCTATCATCGACAGTGTTTCATCGCTCAATTGACAATGGCACAGAGCGAGCGTCTCGAGCGTCTTGCATTTGAGAATCTCTTGAACTTGTTCATCCTTAAGTTCAGCGCCACCACCCACAAAATATTTGAGGTTTTGAAGTCCGGAAAACTTCATGTCCTTCGGGCATGGCCCATGAAAGAATATGCCAGGGAGATCGGGCACATTGTCGATCAACACGCTGCGAGCATCTGGGGAAAGAACAACATAGTCTCGAAACTTTGGTAAGTTGACCAGCTTAACCGATTGAATAGCGAATGCTGGCGGGACTCCAATGTAAAACACCGTTTCGATGTGTTCATGATTTTCAATCGACAGTTGTTTGAGTGAGTCGTGATTGAAAGCCAGCGTGGTTAGCTCAGGTAATGAAGAAAGCAACTCATTAAGTTGCTTATGGGGCAAGCGCACTTCGTCGAGAGTCAGTTGCTGGATGGACTTTATGGATCTGATTTCATCGATCCGTCGTGCATCGATTCCGTACTTAGAAATGGTGAGTTGCTTCAACTGATTGCTTTGGGAAAGCACGGACCAATTGACGTTGGAAGTGTTGCAATGAAAGATGGATAGACACGCTAGGCCCTGCGAGTTTTCGAGCGACTTGATTAGTTTGTCCAGTTGTTTATTATGATACCCTGTATCTCTCTCCACAATCAGATTGCCATTTTGAACGATCATTGGATTGGCACTGCGTTTTTCTATTTTTGCTTCGTCGCTTACAGTCAGAACTAGATCAATCCCTTGACAATTTTCGATGGTCGCTTTTTCGATTTCGGAAACATCCAACGTGAGGGTCTGGCTTGGCGCGATGTTCGATAGCTTGATCGACTTCACCATGGGGGACTTTGGCAGATAATCACTCTTCTTTTGAATTCGTTGCGGCTCAGATTCGTCGCCCGCCAGTTCGATGACATTGGGAATATCTTCCAAAGTCAAATCGAAGCTCTGGAGTACGTCTAGCAATACCTTTTCAAGAGATGGCAAATTCGTAAGTTCGAGTGATAGAGGTTCGGTGTTTCTAGCCTCAGCACCTCCCAAGCATTCGATGAACTCCAACTTCGGCCATCCATGCAGTTTATGGACAAACTTCTGCCCAGCGGGAGGCCTAGGCAACTGAATTCGCACGAGACTTTTAGCCCACGGAGGAATGGTCTCGAAATCGCACTGGACATTGGTGTGGAGCAATCCCAGCTCCTCTAAGTTTGGCATCTCACCCAACGCATCCAATCCTTCTCTGGTGATGTTGGTCCGAGGCAAGCTGATGGACTTTAGATGCTTGGCTCGGCTCAATGTTGCGACAAACTGCTGGTCCAGTTTTCGCCCGCCCACACCTACGAACTTGAGTAAGGGAAGGTTAGGGATTTCGTCGAGCAATCGCAGGTCGTAGTCTCCGCCTTGAAGATACAAGCCTTGCAGGTAAGGGATTTGTAGCGCTTGCTGAATTTGTTCCGCAGTCGGATGCACTAACTGAACAGCGACCATCCTTTCGCTGGCGTATGCCAATCCCCAACCAGCAAGATGCCTTAGTGGAGTAGGGAGAAACGATGCAATCGCGTGCTTGCCTCCTTGGCTGGCAATCTTCTGTCCGTATTCACGATGTTGTTTGGATCGTCGAAGCAAAACTTGCGCGTAGAATATGATAACTGCGACAACTGTCGTGTAGACAAAGACATCCAGCAGTCGAACGGTCCATCTACTCTTGGATTGTTGAACTTTTCGTCGCTGATAACGAAGGTAAAGGTAATAGCACGATCCGAACAATGTCCACAAGCCGATGTTTCCTACGAGCCTGAGGAATGAAAAAGCCGTTGTGCCTTGGCCGCTTGACTGAACGTAGTACTTCAAGGGCCACCCGCCCATTGAGAAGCTGCCGATCTCTGGCGAAATCATCCAGGACGGCTTCACGCTCACCGATGCACTGACGCTGCGATACTCATAGATCCAGTTCGATGCGCATCCGATGATCACCAGCAAGAACAGCATGAAATAGTTGAAGTAGGATAGCTTTCGAGTTCGCGGAGTGTTTGCTGCGGAAGGTTTGGGCTCATTTTCGATGATCGTGTCGAAAGAATCTGCATCGTGAGAATTCATTGAGTAGGTCCGCGTCTAACAAGCTACGCCGCGCAAACGACATTTCCCAAAATGCCAGGGGCGTGGATAATGAAGAGTCCTTGCTAATATAGTAAACTAGGGCTTCCGTTTGCGAAGTTGCAAATAAAATCGTTGAAAAACTCTCTTGTCGCCGTGAGCACAAATCTTGAAAAGAACTCAGCCTTTTGTTCCCCGAACTCTGCTCGTGGCTTTCACACTTCTCGCAAGTTTTGCATGGAGTTCTTGGGTCAATGCACAAAGTGCCTCAAGGTCGAGCGTGCTACCGGCATCAATCGCTCTTTGGAGTGGCGGAGCACCGGGGTCGAAAGAGCGTATGAAGGAGGCGGAAAAAGCAGACGAAGGGCCGGGTAAGTGCAATGTGACTAACGTGCATCATCCGTCGATCACACCGTTCTTGCCAACAGCCGACAAAGCAACGGGAACCGCGGTGATCATTGCTCCTGGCGGTGGTCATCGCATGTTGTGTTTAGGACATGAGGGCAACAGTTTGGGCGAGTGGTTTGCAGAGCATGGAATAGCAGCGTTTGTACTTAAGTATCGATTGGCCCGCGAGGAAGGTTCGGTATATACAGTCGATGAACATGCCATGGCGGATACTCGTCGCGCCATTCGCATGGTGCGAAGTCGTTGCAAGGAGTGGAACATTCATCCCGAGCGAATTGGCGTTCTTGGATTTTCAGCGGGTGGTGAATTAGCCGCGCTTGCGGCGATGGAATCCGATTCGGGAAATGCCAAGAGTGACGATGCCATTGAGCAGGCCAGTTGTCGGCCAGACTTCCAAGCTTTGATCTATCCCGGTAGTTCAAAGCGATTTACCGTGACCAAAGGAATGCCTCCTGCGTTTATCGCACTGGGAGCCAAAGACCGTCCAGATATTTCGTTGGGTATGGCCGAGCTTTACCTGAAGTACAAGGAAGCCGATGTTCCAGCCGAGTTGCACATCTACTCTAACGCAGGGCACGGCTTTGGCTATCGACCCGAGGCGAAGTCGGCTGCTGCGGCTTGGCCCGAGCGACTGCGAGAATGGCTGGTTGATAGCAAGCTGCTGGTGGAAAAGTAGGGATGTTCTTTCGAGGCCGTGGGGCCAGCATGCTCTGAGTTATTGACGGTCTTAACGTGAGATGTCGAGGGGCTTGAAAAGTGCCTACTATAGGGCATGACAATCTAGCTCAAACTGCTTGATCAATGGAGAATGAAAGATGGTACTTCGATCGGATCATAGAACTTTTCAGAATTGCGGTCGAAGTAAGACGGCTATTGCTGCATATCTAATGTTGACCATCGCGCTTGGTTCAGCGGGCCTGCCGGCCGATGACTTCTCGCAGTTTCGCGGTTCGGCGGCAGGGGTTACAGCTGATCAACCCATTCCGTTGCGTTGGTCGGAAAAGGAGAACATTGCCTGGAAGATTCGTCTTGCTGGTTCGGGTTGGTCGCAGCCGGTCATTTGGCAAAACCGAGTCTATATTACGGCGGCGGTTTCTAGTGAGGATCTTCGGCCCAAAAACTTCGCCGATGGCGTGAAGCTTCCGCAAAGCATGGGACTAGGCGGATTCACAAGTCCACCGAAAGTTACGATCGACTGGCAGGTTCAGTGTTTCGACGCCGCGACCGGTCAGCAAGTTTGGGCCAAGACAATCAACAGCGGTCGACCTAAGTTCGCCACACATCCTTCAAACACCTATGCCACAGAATCACCGGTCGTTGATGCTAACGGCGTTGTTGCATTTTTTGGCGCTACAGGAACTGTGGCTCGACTAGATCACGCAGGGCAGGTTTGTTGGCAAAAGGAACTTGGTGCTTTCGCCAGCGACAATGGTTTTGGTACTGGCAGTTCGTTGGCTATTTATCAAGACAAAGTCTTTGTACAGCATTTTACCAAGGGTAGTAGCTTGGTAGCTGGTTACGACTTGCAATCTGGCGCTGAGAAGTGGACCTATGAACGAAAGTCCAAGGGCAGTTCTTGGAGTTCGCCACTGGTTTGGCGTAACTCGCAGCGAGCTGAGTTGCTGGTTGCTGGCGGCGATGAGATTGACAGTCTTGATCCCGACTCGGGGAAGGTGATCTGGCGATTGACTGGTGCCAAAGCTCCGACGGCATGCTCACTAGCTGCCGACAAGGATCGAATCTACTTCGGTGCGTCTGATCCGTTTTCGAAAGGTCCGTTGTTCGCGATGTCTGTAGGTGCCAGTGGTGAAATTGCACCTGCGAAAAAGAACGGAACGTTCGATCATTGCGATTGGTTGGAAGCCAAGTCTGGGCCTGGTATGCCGTCACCTGTTTCTGACGGACAATTCGTTTACGTGTTGGACAACAATATTCTTCGCTGTCACAACGCGGCAACGGGAAAGCGTGAATACCAGACTCGCGTACCCGATATGAATCAAGTTGCCGCATCGCCGCTGGTGATTGGAAATAAGTTGTTGGCTTTGGATGAAGGCGGTGTAGCAGTACTCGTTAAAGCTGGGAAGGAATTCGAAGTCATCGGTGGTGGAAAACTTGACGATACGTTTTGGGCTACTCCTGCCGTGTGCGACGGTGCGATCTATCTCCGCGGTATCGACTCGCTTTACTGTGTCCGTCAATCGCCCTGAGGTTGTCGTTAAGATGAGACTGCTTCTTCAACACGAAACGCTTGGGCTGAAGGTGGAAAGCATCGCTAGGATTCCCTCGCTGCGGGAATTCTGGCGAATCCCACTACCTTACTTATGGCGGATCTTCTTTTGCGTTTTGGATGCTTGAACAATCATTCCCACCGTCTGATCAATGACAGTGACCAGTTCATCATCAAATCGACACAAAAAGGTTTGCCAGACTTCCAAGGTCTGACCCGTTTCGTCGGTGACGATTCCTGTTAGGTGAAAGTAGATCATTTCGCCTTCGGAATCGGATCGAGTCAGCGTGAAGTCGCTGAGGCGAGTCGTAAACTGTTCCCACCAAGCCGTTGCTTGACCAAGGTGCTTCGTAACTTCGTTTAGGCCGTGATAAGTGCCAGAGAAGTTTTGCTCGGGGGCGACGAAGGTGTTCCATTCAATCTTGGGATGTAGCATCTCGATGAGTTGTGGTGTAGCTCCGTCCAACACGGCCTTCATATACCCAGTGCTGATGCGACGGATCAAACACTTCATGCGATTCCCGCGGCTGACCTCCGCTCGCTCGACGATGATCTCATTAAGCGGATGTCCCAGTGCGTCGGCGAGGTAGTTCGCAATGTAGGACTCGAGGATCAAACCCTTCTCAGCATTGCGTACCGTTCGTTCGGAGACTCCAGCAGCGCTCGCCAACTGGCGCTGACTCCAGCCTTTGCATTTTCTTAGGTTGCGGACCGTAGCTCCATCTACGCGAACTCCACGGTGCATTGATTCCTCGCGGAAGCGAATTATTTCAGTGACTCGAACGATTGAGGCAACCGTCGAGCCAAAAGATATGGGGGTAAGGCTGGTTGGTAAATATGGGGTAAGTGTATTGGTTGGGCGGAATTTCGCCGTGGCCAAGCCAAGTGCGGCACCATTGGTGGAAAAGGTTGGGGAGTTTGCCGGATTCGGTTTCTTGGTAAAGGCCTAGAATTGCGGCACTTCCGCCACGAAACGCTGCGATCGCCTCACTTGGGGCGTGGTTCAATCTTCCGAGAATTCAGATAGGATTCTGAATTCTTCAAAGGAGTTCGACCCGCATCCTGAGCTGGAAGAACTCTCAGATTCATGCTGAATATTTTGCACGATTCCGCTACTGCCGAGCGATTTGAAAATGACTGGAAGCTTCGTTCACCTACATTGCCATAGCCACTACAGCCTGCTGGACGGGGCTAGTTCGATTGACAAGTTGCTCGGGAAAGCCAAAGACAATGGCATGAATGCCCTAGCGCTGACCGATCACGGCAATCTGCACGGAGCGCTAGAGTTCTATCAGAAGGCCAAGAAAGCGGGCATCAATCCGATCATTGGTTACGAAGCGTACATCGCTCCTGGCAGTCGCTTTACTCGAGGCGATGCGAGTAGTTCGAAGGAGTCCTCCTTTCACCTCACTCTGCTGGCTCAGAATCGGACGGGCTTTAAGAACCTTGTGAAGTTGGCTTCGAAAGCCGCGCTCGAGGGCTTTTACTACAAGCCGCGTATCGACCGCGAGATTTTGGAAGAGTTCAACGAGGGGATCATCTGTCTGAGCGGATGCGTATCCAGCGAGTTTTCCAGCGCGATTCTGAATAACAAAGATCCATCAGAAGCAGAACGCGAGGCCATAAAGGTCGCGCAGTGGTTCCATGGCGTGTTCAAAGATCGCTACTTCGTTGAGATCATGAACAACGGCATTGAGATTCAGAAGTTGCAACTGGAAGGTGCCGTCAATATTGCCAACAAGTTGGGTCTACCTTTGGTAGCAACCAGCGATGCGCATTATGCCAATCGCGAGGACGCTGAGATTCAGGACGTGCTGCTGTGCATTAACACCGGCAAGTTTCGCACGGACACCAATCGTCTCAAGATGGACAACGACCAGTTCTATCTGCGCAATGCCGAGGAGATGTACCAGAGTTTTCGTGGTCTCGAACACGCGGTCGCGCGCAGCCAAGAGATCGCCAATTCCGTCGATATCGAATTGGAGTTGGGTAAGCGGTTCTTTCCGACCTACCCATTGCCCGAGAATAAGCAGCCCGCTGACTACTTGCGAGAGTTGTGCGAGTCGGGTTTGAAGGATCGTTATCTCGGCAACGAAGAGATGCTGCCCGGCGGCGAGTTAGCTCAGGTTGTCAAGGATCGACTGGATCGTGAACTAGGCGTAATCAACAAGCTCGGGTTCGCAAACTACTTCTTGATTGTTTGGGACTTTGTTCGCTATTCACGAGAGCAAAAGGTACCGGCTACTGCGCGGGGTAGTGGCGTTGGTGCCTTGGTTTGTTACTCGTTGTATTTGAGCCACGTTTGCCCGATTAAGTACGATTTGCTGTTCGAACGATTCTTGGATGAAAGTCGTCTAGAGGCGCCTGATATCGATATCGACTTCTGCAAGGATCGTCGAGCTGACATTATTCAGTACGTTCGCGATAAGTACGGCGAGGCGAACGTAGCGCAGATCGGTACCTTCGGAACGATGGCTGCCAAGGCTGCGATCAAAGACGTCGGACGAGCGCTCAACATCCCGTTGGCTCAGGTGAATCAGATCACCGAGATGGTTCCTGAAGAGCTGAAGATCACGATCAAGAAGGCTCTGGATAAAAGTGCTGAACTAAAAGCGTTTTACAACGGCGATCGCGATGTCCGAGAACTGCTTGACATAGCGATGAAGCTAGAGGGCAATGCGCGGAACATTGGTACTCACGCGGCAGCCGTGGTGATCGGCGATCAGCCTTTGACCGAGTACGTGCCGCTGGGCCGAGTCAGCGGCAAGACGGATATCATCACGCAGTGGTCGATGGGGGATGTTGAAGCGTCGGGCCTGTTAAAGATGGACTTTCTTGGCCTTCGCAACTTGACGATCCTATCCAAAGCGATCGAAATCATCCAGCAAACTACTGGCACTGAGTTGGATATCATGCGGTTGCCTTTGGATGACAAGAAGACCTTCGCGCTATTGCAGCGAGGTGAGACCAAGGGCGTGTTTCAATTGGAAAGCGGTGGTATTCGCGATCTCTTGCAGCGAATGAAGCCCGACCATTTTCACGACATCATCGCGACCAATGCGCTCTACCGACCTGGACCATTGGAAGGTGGGATGGTGGACGACTATGTGGCGGTGAAGCATGGTCGCAAGAAGCCTGAGTATCTTCATCCGGTGCTTGAAGAGATCTTGTCTGAGACCCACGGTGTGATGGTCTACCAAGAGCAGGTGATGCGGATTCTGAATCGACTTGGCGGAATTGAGCTGGCAAGTGCGTATACCTGCATTAAAGCGATCAGCAAGAAGAAAGAGGCCATGATTGCTGCTAACGAAGAGCAGTATATGAAGGGAGCTACGGAGAAGGGCTTGAGTGTTAAGCAAGCTCAAGAAATGTGGCAGATGATTCTTAAGTTCGCCGGGTATGGCTTCAACAAGAGCCACTCGACGGCTTACGCGCTGCTCGCTTACCAGACCGCCTACTTGAAAGCACACTATCCGGTCGAGTTCATGGCCGCGCTGCTTTCAGGCGATATCCCTGGACGAAACTTCAAGCATAAAGATTCGTTGATCGAACACATTGAAGACTGTACTCGGATGGAGATCGAGGTGGTTCCGCCCGACATCAATCATTCGAATGTAGATTTCAGTGTGGCAGACAAAAAGATCTACTTTGGGCTTTCAGCGATCAAAGGCTGTGGCGGATCTGCCAGTGAATCAATTGTTGCCGCGCGGGCTAAGGGCGGACCATTCAAAGATATCTTCGAGTTCTGCGAGCGTGTCGATCCAACTGAATGCGGACGATCTACGATCGAAACGCTGATCAAAGCTGGCGCATTTGATTCGACTGGAGCAAATCGAGCTCAGCTAATGGCCGTGGTTGAAAAGGCGATACAGTCGGGTGCGACAACACTTGCCGATCGTCGCAGTGGTCAAATGAACTTCTTTGAAGAACTGGAGGAAGCGACTCCGACAACGAAAAAGTCGATTGGGCTTCCGGACATTCCCGAGTTTCCAGACAAGACAAAACTCATGATGGAAAAGGAAGTGATCGGTACCTTCCTCTCGGCGCACCCGATGGTCGAGTACAAGGACAGGCTGGCAAAGTTGTGCTCGCACAGCACTAGCCAATTGAAAGAAGTTACGAAGCGATCCGAGGTGATTGTTGGCGGCATGATATCGTCGATCAAGTTAGCCGTGACTCGCGATCCCAAACCGGGTCAGCCAAGCAAGTACGCTAATTTCGACTTGGAAGATATGGACGGCAATGTGCGGTGCATTTGCTGGCCTAGTTCGTATGAGCTCTATGGTCCTATGATCGTCCCTGAGGCGGTGGTGATCATGCGCGCTACGGTCGATAAGCGTGGCGAAGACGAAGTAAATTTACTGGCTAACGAGATCATTCCGATTGAAGAGGCCGACCAACGATTTACCGCGGGTATTCGTATCCATGTGGACTATGAAAAGCATGGTGACGAGGTTGTGGCTAAGCTGAATGAGATTCTTCGAGGCTATCCCGGCAATATGGAGGTGTCGTTGATTGCCAATTTGGAGATGGGCGAGCAAGTTCAAATGACGCTCCGAAAGCATCGGGTAGCCATATCCCCTGAATTAAGGGGCAGGTTGAACGATCTACTTGGCCCAGAAAGCCATCGACTACTGGTTTCCCCGCCTAAACCCAAAGTGCAAAGTGGGGGGGAAAGGAAATTTCGACGGGACTGACCGGGCCGTCTGGCTGAGAATAACTTAAGCGATTTGGAAACTAGCATACCAACTAGTTGCCTTTCGCGCTTGCAGCAATTACTCTCAGTAGGAACAGCAGTGCTCTTCCTGCGCAAATTGCGAAACTCAAGCTTGAGGCATTCGTCCCATGCAAATCATCTCATCCTCCCGAATTCTACAAATTGGTTTACTACTAGTAACCCTATGCGCTAATGCTAATTGCCAAGTTGGTGGCGGCGGTGGCGGCGGCGGCAATGGTGGTGGTAACGGTGGTGGCAATGGCGGCGGCAACGGCAACGGTAATGGCAACGGTACAACGGCCGCTGGTGTGGAAATTGATCCGCAGGGCGTCTTGCGAATCATGCAAACCAACCCACAAATAACAGAGATGCAACTTCGCGCTGCTCGTCAATCCATGTCTCCAGACTTGGTTCGGGTCAGCAAGATGCGAAAGGTATCGCTCAACCGACTGGAAAAAGCGGTAGCTGCGAAAGTAGCGGCTGGAGAAATGCCGACTGCTGAGATGATTGCCATGGCTGGAATCAATCGACTGGAGTATGTCTTCTTCTATCCCGAATCCGGTGACATTGTTTTGGCAGGTCCTGCTGAAGGATTTGGCAGAGATTCATTGGGTCGGATTGTAGGTATCGATTCGAAGCGACCATGTCTATTGCTTGATGACGTCATTGTCGCGCTGCGAGCATTTGGACCTTCGGGCAAAAAGACGAGCTTGATCAAGGTTTCCATCGATCCAACTCAAGAAGGTTTGCAGCGTATGCAGCAAACTCTGAAGCAACTTGGTGGAACATTGCGTTCTACAGATGACATTCCTTTCATCGTCAATAGTCTTCAGCAATCACTTGGTCTAAACGAGGTTTCCATTGAAGGCGTTCCTGCTGGAACTCACTTCGCTCATGTTTTGACTGAAGCTGATTATCGAATGAAGCTGATCGGTATTGGACTCGAGCCAGTACCGGTTCCAATGCAAAGTTACATTGCTAGGTTGACTGCAACGATGACATCCTCCAACGCTTTGGTGCGATGGTTCTTCGTTCCTGACTATGAAGCTTTGGTTGTAAGTGAAGATGGAACCGCGATGCACTTAGTCGGTAACGGTGTAAAGCTGGTTGGCGAAGACGAACGAGTTGATTCATCAGGAAAGCGAAAGGCCAGCGGTAACGCAGGCAATCCAGCTAGCCGTGGCTACACAGCCGAGTTCACCAAGAAGTTCAATCAGATCGCAACGGCCAATCCTGTTTATGGCCAACTAAGAAATCTTGTCGATCTGTCGATTGCAGCCGCTTATATCCAAGATCAAGGCATGTACGCTAAGTCGAACTGGAAGCTTGGTGTTTTCGCCGACGAAGACAAACTGCCCGTTGAAGTATTGCCAGCTCCTCGTCAAGTCGAGACAGCGATCAACGCAGTGATGAAGGGGTCGCGATTGATCACTCCGATCGGTGGTGGCGTGCAGATTCAAGCTCGTAACGCTCTCAAAGAAGAGAACGTGAAGAAGGACACTGATGGATCGGTTGCCAAGGTTCGATCTGCAACCACATTAGAAAATTTGGCTGAAGGCCAATGGTGGTGGGATTGATTTCTATGTCCTGAGTGACTCTTAATCATTTCTGTAAAGACAAAACAAAAACTGCTGCGTTACCGCAGCAGTTTTTTGTTTTCTACTTGCACAGAGTCGAGCACCCAGAGTTGAGCTCTGATCAGTTACGGACCGATTAGGCCGCTCTTTACGGCCCATACGGCTGCAGCAGTTCGATCGGTGGTGTCCAGCTTGCGGAGAATGTTCTGCACATGCTCCTTAACTGTTTCCACGCTAATGCTTAGCGAAACGCCGATCTCTTTGTTGCTAAGTCCCAACGCGATATGTCGGAGGACTTGTAGTTCGCGGTTGGTAAGCGGTACATCCTTAGAATCCGATCGGTCGCGACGCTTTTGCATGGTAGCTTGCACGCGGCGAAGGATGCTAGATTCACTGGGCAGCTCTTTGGCTGCAGCTCGCTTGATGGACTCCAACACATCGGCTCTAGACGAGTCCTTCAGAATGTAGTCGGTTGCCCCTAGAGCAATAGCTCGAGCTACATACGTGGGGTTATCGTAGGTCGACATCATTATCACCGCGATTTCAGGAGACTCCTTACGAATCTCTTCCAGCGCGGTCAAACCGTCTTCCTCGCCAAGTCTAACATCTAGCAGTACGACATCCGGCTTCTTAGTTTGTGTAATGGCCAGAGTCTGTGCAACGTCGGCAGCCGTGCCGATTATTTGGACTTCGCTACCTTCGAGTAGGATGCCGATTCCACTGCGAACGACTTCATGGTCGTCACTCACAAGGACCTTTATCACCGATAAATCTCCAATCTTAGGAACCCAACACCTTATACTAATCATCTTGGGTGTCGGCAGAATTCAAAATTGGGGCTATTATCATAAGCATACTTCATTCGTTTGCCCTTGGCACCAATAAGTACTGCTTATGTCTGCTCCACCCAAGACACCTTTCCATCATAACCGTCCAAAGCCTCATCGTCCAACCTTTTGCAGCACCATTTGTGCATAGTCAAAGTCTGGAAGTGGGGTGGGCGTCCATTGATTGGCCAAATTCTGGTTTCGTCAGGGATTAGGCACACTTCTATAACGCAATTCTTTGTTTTTCCAAGATGTGAACCGGTGAAATTTGCTGTCAAATCGTGCTGTGTTGCGAATTTACAACGTTTTGCTTTGCTTGTCCCCCATTTGCAACCTAAATAACTGTTACCAAGAACTAATTTGAGGCGTTTGGTGCCAGGGTTTTTGGCATGGGATCTCGAAAAACCCTAAATGGCGGCTGGAAATGAGTGGATATCGACTGCTTTTGGTGGACGACGACGCTTGGTTGTTGGATTCGATGAGTCAATGGCTCAGCGAGCAAGGCTTTAAAGTTAGCTCAGCGAGGTCAATCTCTCAGGCTCAAAAGCACCTCGAGCAGACCGTATTTGATTTAGCTCTAGTCGATGTGTGCCTGGATCGCGAGGATGGCTTTGCTTTTCTTAAATGGAGCAAAAAGCACTATCCCGACCTGCCAGTAGTCATGATGACCGGTTATGGCGGTCCTGATTCGGGCGTGGAAGCGGTTGGCGCGGGAGCGTTCGACCTGTTAACTAAGCCCATCATCGACCAGGAGCTCCTAACAGCTCTAAATCGCGCTGCTGAACAAAAGTTGATCGCTGATGAGAACATTCGGCTGAAGGAACAATTAGATCGACGCAGTGGATTGGAGTCCATTCTCAGTCACGATTCCAAGATGATCGAAATTTTCGATATCATCGATAGCGTAGCGGACACTCGGGCAACAGTTCTCATCACCGGAGAGAACGGGACGGGGAAGTCGATGATTGCGAGGGCCATTCATCGTCGAAGTAGCCGAAGCAAGAAGCCCTTTGTCGAAGTTGCCTGCGGAGCTCTGCCTGATAACCTGCTGGAGAGCGAACTGTT